>JANOPS010000742.1:0-1633 GCA_031421995.1 Gemmatimonadaceae bacterium | reverse complement strand
CTGTCGCCATCCCGCATGTCGTCCATCCTGCAGCGTCCGGCATCCATTGCCCGCGCGCGCGGCGGCTCGACCGTACGCCGCGGTGGCTTTGGATCCATTGGCGCCGGACGCACCTCGCTGGGTGGATAGCGCCATGCGATGCACGATTGCGGCGATTGTGCTGCTGGCGGGCCTCGCCTGCACGAGTCAGGAAGAGCAGCAACGGCGTCGGGAGGCCGCGATGATTGAACAGGCGAAGCTGGACGCCGCCGCCGAGGCAGAATTCGCGACAGACTCAGTCGCGCTCGCCGCATCCATTACGGTCGATACCATCGCCGAACTGCAGGCGATGCCCCAGAACGGCATCGACGAGAACGGCAACGCATTCACGTACAGCAGCCACGCCGCGATCGCGCGCAGCGGGGCGCGATGTCTCTTGCAACTCCCTCGCTACAACGAGTTGACGGTGGGTGACACCCTGTCCTGTCAGTGGGAACCACGAAAGTGAAACGTATGGCACATGCGGTTCGCGCCGACTGGCAGAAGAAAGTCGAGAGTCTCGGGCTGGCGTGGCACTCCGCCAAGGGTGCGTACTGGAATGAGTCGGCGTACTACTCGTTCACAATGGATGAAGTGCTCAAGCTCGAGCATGCCACCAACACGCTGCATGGCATGTGCCTCACCGCCGCGCAGCACATCATCGACAACCGGTTGTACGCCACACTGGGGATCCCGCCGCGCGTGGTGCCGTTCATCGAGTCGTCGTGGGAGCAGGAACCGCCATCGCTGTATGGTCGTTTCGACCTGGCCTACGACGGGCTCGGGCCGCCCAAGTTACTGGAGTACAACGCCGACACGCCGACCTCGTTGGTTGAAGCCAGTGTCGTGCAGTGGTTCTGGTTGCAGGAACAGTTTCCCAACAAGGATCAGTTCAACTCCCTGCACGAACGTCTGATTGAGCAGTGGAAAGCGCTCGCGCCGTACCTCCAAGGTGAACGCGTCTATTTCACCGGGATGGACGATATCGAAGACGGCATGACGCTGGCCTATCTTCGCGACACCGCGCAACAAGCCGGGCTGACGTGCGAGTCGCTCACGCTGGAGCAAGTGGGCGTTACCTCCGACGGGTTTTTTACGGACGCTGAAGACCGCGTGATGGAGACGGTGTTCAAGCTGTATCCGTGGGAGTGGCTGGTTGCGGAAGACGATAAGTTCGTCGCGGCACTGTTGCAGCGCGGTACCACGATGCAATGGATCGAGCCCGCGTGGAAAATGCTGTTGTCAAACAAGGGACTGCTGGCCGTCTTGTGGGACTTGTTCCCCGAGAGCCCTTACCTGCTCCCGGCCTCGCTGGACGTCGCCGAAACGCTCACGTGGGACGCCTACGTGCGAAAACCATTGCTGTCGCGTGAAGGCGCGAACGTGACGGTGACCATGTTCGATCAAACGTTGGTCGAATCACAGGGTGACTACGGTGAGGAGGGCTATGTGTATCAAGCGCTCGCCACGATCCCGAACTTTGAGGGGCACCATGCGGTGATCGGCTCGTGGATCATTGGGCAGGAAGCGGGCGGCATTGGCATTCGTGAATCGACGCGCCTCATTACGGATAACCTCTCACAGTTTGTACCACACGTCATTGAGGGGTGAGGGG
>JANOPS010000741.1:0-9192 GCA_031421995.1 Gemmatimonadaceae bacterium | reverse complement strand
AGCAAGGACGCAACGCTCGAATCCACGCGCTTCGAAGCCCACGACACGGCACCGTTGCCTATGAACAGCAGCATCGCGCCGACAATCGCCGAGTTGCGCCACTCCAACGTCGACGGTGCAGCGGCACCTCGCCACCGTGTGAACGCGTACAACAGCCCGCCGGCAAACAGAAAGCGCACGGCGCCCATGACAAACGGCGGAATCGTTGCCACGCCGAAACGAATGGCGAGATACGTGGATCCCCATACCACGTAGAGAATGAGAAATCCGATGATCAGTCGCGCCCGCGTGGTGGGCGCGAGTGGGTGCAGCCCGGTTGCGATCGTGCGCGTTGACGTGCGCGTTGACGTGCCTTCCGTCATGCGTTCCGTCCTGCGTGCACCGACGCGGGTAGCCCCTTGGTCGCGGCGTGTGTCTCGCCGCGTTTCATCGCGCGAAGCGCCGCGCTCCCCGCGGCGACGCCGCCAACAATGATGTAGAGATAGAACGTGTAGAAGCGCCACCAGAGCAACGACGCAGCAAAGATCCCCGCCGGAATCGCCGACTTGAGCGTCGCCCCGAAAGCACCTTCGATAAATCCGCCACCGCCCGGCGCTGGCACCACCACGCCCCCATAGAAGAGGGCCAGCGGCCACAACACCAACGGCGCCAGCGAATCCATGCTAAGTGCGAATGACCGATCGCCCAGAAACACGAGTAGTGGCAGCGCCGCAACCTTGCAGAGCACGTGCACGACCGATCCTGCAAACGCGGCCAGCATGTACCGCACCTTACTCGCCCGTAGTGACTGCACCGACGCGCGCAACTGCCGCAGCGTGCGCTGCACGGCGCGCCATCGCCCGGCATGCAACCCCACGCGCTTCGCCCACTGCGGAGGCGGCCCGTTCGCGTTCCGACGTGCCAACAACAGCCCAATCACACCAACACCAAGCACCGCGGTGCTATACCCACCCACCAGTGCGATCAGTCCTTGCACGCTCGCACCACGTCCCGCAAACGCGAGCGCCAGCATGCAGCACACCAGCGCCAACGAACACATCTCCAAAAACAGCTCCAGGAACAGCACCAGCACGCGACCCGCGATCGGCATGCCACTCTCGCCCAGAATGAAAAAGCGCGCCGGCTCTGCTCCCGAACGCGCGGGCGTGATGGCGGCAGCAAAGTCCCCGCCAAGACAGACTCTGAGCGCGCTGCCAAAGCCCAGCGGAAGCCCAACGGCGACGGCTGACGCCTGGATCTTGAGTGCACGCGTCAGCACTTCAACGCACACCGCGGCGAGCGCAGCAGCGTGCGCGGACCACGCCAGCGTCGGCATTCCAGCCGCCGGCCAACTATCGGTCACCACCCACGCCGACGCGCCAAACATCACGGCAAAGGACACCACCGTAACGAGCCAGCGAGAGACGGTCATGGAGGGGAAACTAGTCGATGAGCGTCGCCGATTGCGTGCCACTCACCAAACAGCTCACCATCGAGCCATCGCTGGAGGGTCCATCGTTCTCGGCCGCGCCTCTAGGGCTTGAAGATGCTGGCGCGACCCGAAATCATTGATTGAATCACGAGGACACCAAGAAACAGGAGGCGCATGCTCGACGCTCAACTTCAGATCCAGCGCACTTTGTCGCTCTCGATCGCGTCACTCACCCTCCGTGGCCTCCGTGGCCTTTGTGATTCAAAACAAAACGATGTGTGTTGAACCACAGAGGACACGGAGTACACGGAGTACACGGAGGGATGCGCGCGACGCGACGCACTACCGTGCCGTTCGAAAGCCCGATAATCTATTGTGCGTGTCAGTGGCGCGAAGGCGTTCCTCCGTGACCTCGCGCAACCCCTCACGTCCCCCGCGGCTTCGCTCGGCGCGTCGCCGGCGCCGTGAGCGGATCTTCCGGCCACGGGTGCCGTGGATAGCGGCCACGCAGCTCTTTGCGCACCTCGAAGTACGACGTTCGCCAGAACCCTGCTAGATCGCGTGTCACCTGCACCGGTCTCTGCGCCGGCGACAGCAGCTGTAACGTGAGTGGTACACGACCGTCGCACAAACGCGGTGTGTCACTCCACCCGAACACCTCCTGCAGTTTGACCGCGAGCGCCGGTGCCTGCGGCTCGCTGTAGTCCACGCCGATGCGCGAACCGCTGGGCACCTCCACGTGGGTTGGTGCCAGTCGATCCAGTGTACTCCGCATCTGATAAGTCAGTGGTGCCAGCAACAACGCACTCCAGTCCAGCGCCGCCAAGTCATTCCACGTCCGAAGGCGTTCCAATTGTGGACCAAGCCACGTATCCAGCGTCCCGAGAAGCGACTCGGCGCTCACATCCGGCCACGCCGGTTCACCGCTGTGCATGTGCAGATGGACAAACGCGAGACGATGGCGCAACTTGGCCGCCGATTCGCTCCACGGCAGCGCATCGATACCCGCACGACGAATCACCTCCTCAAAGCACTCGCGCACCTGCGCCGTATTGAACTCCTGCGTGGGATTCTCGGCCAGCACCAGCGCGCCGAGTGTGCTGCGCTTTCGGGTGCGCACACTGCGGGTCGCCTCGTGCCAGTCGACAGACACCGTCGTTACCACTTGGTCGCCGAAATCTTCGAGTACATCAGCGCGCGCGATTGGCACCGCGCGTGCAACGCGATACTCCGGCGGACTTCCGTCCAACTCGGCGATCGCCAACCACTCCGCGTCAAACAGGCCGTCACCCTTCGCCACCGCTGCGCCTATGCCTCCACGCAGCAGAAAGCGCGCGCCACCTCCCGGTCGACGCTGCGCGACGCGATCAGGAAAGGCAAGCGCGAGCAGTCCACCGGCATGTTGCAGATCGTCGGCAGGAGGCGGCAAGGCCACCGAGCCGCGCGTGCGTGACCCCACCTCGCGCTCCAACTGCTTTGCCAGCTCGCGCACACGCCGCAGGGCGTCATGATCGATACGCGCGCCATGCAAACTCGTTGTGTCCTGCGCCGACGTTCTGCGAAGCGCCTCCAGCCGAAGGCGCAGATCGGCAGGCGGTGGACCATACTCGGCGCGCAGGACATCGCGCTCTTCAAGCAACGCCACCAACTCCGCTCCCACACGTTGGAGTCCTCGCTGCTCGGCGCCGAGCAAGAGCTGTGCAAGCCGCGGCGCGAGAGGAAGCGACGCCACGCGTTTTCCATGTGTGGTAATGCGCAGGGTTGCGTCCAGCGCGCCAAGTTGCTGCAACAACTCACGCGCTTGCGCGAGTGCGCCAACAGGTGGTGCATCCATCCATCGCAACGCTGCCGCATCCTGTACGCCGGCATTCGCCAGCTCCAGCGCAAGCGACGACAGATCGGCGTCGAGAATCTCCGGCCTCGTGCGCGGCACCAGCACGTGATCTTCGGCCGCGTCCCACAGGCGATAACACACACCCGGCGCTACGCGACCCGCGCGGCCACGCCGTTGATCCGCCGACGCGCGGCTTACGCGGATCGTCTCCAGGCGCGTCAGTCCGGCCCGCGCGTCGAACCGCGGCAACCGTGACCAACCGCTGTCGATCACTACGCGAACGCCTTCGATGGTAAGGCTCGTCTCGGCGATACTCGTTGCCAACACTACTTTCCGTTCACCTGTCGGGGCCGCGCTGATCGCCGCGTCCTGTTCGGCCATCGGCATGCTGCCGTGCAACACGTGCACCGTTGCATGGTAATCGCGAAGCAGAGGGTCGCCGGACAGGCGTTCTGCAACACGGCGCTGCTCACCCATACCCGGCAGGAACACCAGAACGTCGCCCGTGTCGGCCTCCAGCGATTCACGAATCGCCCGCACAACGGTGGCCTCCATGCGTTCGTCACCGCGTGACGCGCGGTGTCGGGTGTCTACGGGAAACATGCGACCGCTACTCCGAACAACCGGAGCCGGCTCGGCGTGATCACCCAGGAGTCGTGCCACACGATCCCCATCCAGCGTGGCCGACATGACCAGAATGCGCAACTCGGGACGTAGATATTGCTGTGACTCGAGCGTGAGCGCGAGACCGAGATCGGCGTGCAACGAGCGCTCGTGAAATTCATCGAACAGCACCGCACCGTACGCGTCCAGGGCCGCGTCTTCAACAAGCATGCGCGTCAGCACGCCCTCCGTCACTACTTCAATACGCGTACGAGACGAGACGCGTGAATCGCCGCGCACGCGATAGCCCACCGTCTCACCAACGGCGTCACCACATACGCGCGCCATGTAGTGCGCCGACGCACGCGCCGCCAGCCGTCGTGGCTCCAGCATGATAATCCGCTTGCCGGCCAACCATGAGGCACTCAACAGCGCCAACGGCACACGCGTCGTTTTGCCCGCACCCGGCGGTGCTTCCAGAACCGCGCACGAATGCGATGCCAGCGCCGCATGGAGCGCTGGGAGCGCATCCTCGATGGGTAGCATGCGCTACCGCTTGCGACGCACAGGTGGATCGAGCTGTTGTTGCAGCCACTGCAAGGCGCGGGTCAGTACCTCGTCATCACCGGCTCTCCCACCGCGAATGGTGAAACGTGCCTCGATGGTTGGCGTGAGCCCGACGCGTTGCAGTTGGCCGCCGTCTGGCCGTCGCAGCTCTTGCGCCGCAATGCCTGTTGTCAGCCCGCCGGGCAGACTCAACGGGGTGGTCCAACTGACCGAGCCGGCCGTTGCACTTCCGATGAACGTGACACTCGCCATCTGTTCAAGGCTGAGTGCGAAGCGCTCCATCGCCCCTTGCGTGCGTTCGTCGATCAACGCGACCAGTCGTCCGTTGTATGACCCGGAGGTATCGACCGTTCGCGTCCACGCGCGCGATTCGCGCAGATCGGCACACCGCGCGAGCGCTTCGCGGATGCTGGCTGCACAAGGCTCGGCGAGCGTGCGTTGCACAAGCCGACCAACAGGCGCCGAAGGGACCGTCGCAAACCGGCGCAGCAACAGGGTGTCAGCGACACGCAGTGCCCCGCGCAAGTCAAGGACTACGCCGCGCGATGACATCACGGTGCGCACGTCGCGATCGGCGCTCTCGTTCGTGAGCCGTTCCACATCAACGTATGAGAAGCCGTCGGCCAGCGATCGAACCACGGCGCCAGATGGCCGCTCCACGGTCGGCAAAGCCGCGCGGTAGGCCAATGTGCGCGGCACCATGATCGTGCGTTCGCGATTGTTCGCGTCGCGAACCTTGACCATGGCGTCTCCTGGCTTGCCTCGGGAAAGCAGCGGCGTGAGCAACCGCTGGCGACTCCAGTCGTTGGCGGCCGGGATCACGCGGCGATGTTCAGAGAACCACGCGACCAGAGGATAGCCGTCCAGTGCGGTGAGCTCCGTGCTGGGTAGCAAGGCCAGCGCCGTCGTGACAGAATCGCGAACCACATCGGCGAGAAACACACGCCCCTCCACCAGCCGCACGCGAAAGGGGAGCGACGCATCGCCGAGAACGGCGTCGTACGTGGCACCCTGCAGGACCGCTTCGCCGTCGTCCGTCGACGCGACGAGTTCGCCGATGGCCTTACCATACTCCCCCGGAGTGCGCGCCGATTCCAGGAGAGGAATCACGCGCTCAAACACGGCGTCGAGATCGTCTTCGTACAGATCGCGATGCGCGTGACGCGCTCGCATCGTACTCCACGTTCGAAAGCCCGCCAGAAGGCGTGCACCCATGAACGGGTACGCGGTGGTGTCGTAAAACACTGGTGTTCGTGCAGGCGGCGCATACCACCGCAGCGGTCGCGCCGCCAACGGCATTGGCGCCGCGGACCTTAGGATAGCCAACGCGAGGGCTCTGGCCGGGTCGCCTCCTGTGGCAGTACTCCCTGCGGCAACCGTGTCAGGCACCACGCCAACAGAGCCATCGGCGTGCACCAGCTCGCCCGTTCGCACCACCGCCAACAGGGTGTCGGAGATTGGAACGCGAACGTGAGAGACAGGCGCTGCATCTCGCAACACGCCGTCAGCAATCAACGATGCATCGCCCGCATCATGGAGCGCCAACAGCACACCCGGGAGCACCGTGCCCGCATTTGCCAGGAGCGCGATTCTTCGACGTGCTGATCCACGGCCCGAGTAGCTGCGAGCCGTGGTTTGCGCCCATGCGTCATGAAACGCGATGGCCTGTTCGCTGGTGTCATCAGATGGCCAGGTGCCGATGCGACGCGTTTGCTCTACGGGGCCCGCGATGCTTCCGATCACGAGAGCGTCTGAGAGACCCGTCTCACGAAAGAATGCGTCCAGTCGCTGCGCTCGGACAGCAGGCTCCTGCACGGGAGCACCGCGCAGATCGAGGAGCACGCGCATGGGAAGGCTTTCCAACGCGGTACGCACGATGACCGCGTCGGCGGCATCGAGTGCCGAAGATGGTGCCAGCGCGATAATCAGCACACTGTCGGCGATCCGCTGGGTGGTTACGGCGACCGGTGCTGGATCCGTGGCGCGAAACGACTCCAGCCGAGTGCGGGGATCGCGCAGCAGCGCGAGCATGCGCTGGTACGCGCGTGCCAAGGTATCCGCATCTTGCGCGACGCGTACGCGGGGCGCCGCGATGATCAGGGCGGAGTCCCACGGCACTCCGAGTGTTGCCACGGACGGGTGATGGAGCGCCACGGTGTGCCAGACGTGCGCCAGTCGAATAAGTCGCGCGATGCCGGAGGAATCCGACGCGATCGGCTCGGGTTCGACGTTCGGTGCCTCAGCGGGGATTGGTGCCACCGATGGTCGTGGGGCGGTGGTGTCTGCGGCGCGGGTTGTGCTGGCGGGTCGCGTGGCACGCGGCGATGCTGCGGGCGCGGTAGCGGGCCGTTTTCTGAGCGGAAAGACTCCCGAACACGCGGTGGCACCACCGAGCAGCACGGCGGCGACCGCGACGCGCTGACTGAACCGACGAAGCCCCTGCGTTCGTGACATATTTGTGTGCAGCATGCGCCCCCGCCGCGTCAAAAGCGTATCCGGAGTATCAGCGAACCCGTTGTCATCGCTGCAAGATACGCGACGGGTCGCTGTTGTACACGATCTCTCGACCCCCTGTGCCCCTCGGCACATTTGAATCACGCATGATCCCATGATCTCTGCCCCACGAGCTGTTGGATGACTGAACGTCTGTACTATACCGATGCGTGGCTGCGCCAGTTCTCCGCCACGGTCGTCGCCATTGAAGACGACGGTACGCGCGTCTATCTCGACCGCTCGGCGTTCTACCCCACGTCCGGCGGCCAGCCGCACGATACCGGTCGTCTCCACGGTGCCGCAGTCGTGGATGTGATCGATGAAGAGGAGCGAATAGCGCACGTCTGCGAAACGGCGGTCGTGTGTGCCGTTGGCGAGACCGTCGACGGCGTCATTGATTGGGATCGACGCTTTGATCACATGCAACAACACTCCGGTCAGCATCTCCTCTCGGCGTTGTTGGCCGACGCCTTCGGCTGGCACACGGTGAGCGTCCATTTTGGCGCGGAAACGAATACCGTCGATGTCACGGCAAGCGATTTCGACTCGGCGACGATCGCGGAGATTGAGCGTCGAGCGAACGTCCTGATTGCGGAAAACCACGCCGTGCGCGTCTCATTCGAAGACGCCGCCGGCGCCACCGGTTTGCGAAAGGCCAGTGATCGCATAGGTATCCTCCGCATCGTGACGATCGATGGCATCGATCGCGGCGCCTGCGGCGGCACGCACGTTGCCCAGACCGGAGCCATCGGTGGTATGCTGCTGCGGCGCGCCGAGCGCACGAAGGGCAACACCAGAATCGAGTTTGTCTGCGGCCTGCGTGCGGTGGCACGCGCGCGCGCGGATGCCGCGCTGCTGACGCGCGCCTCGCGCCTATTCTCCGCGTCACCAGAAGCACTCCCAGCGCTGGTGGAGACGCAGCTGCAACGGACGACGGAGCTTGAGCGCGACCGGAAACGGTTGACCGGCGAGCTCGCGGTGTTTCAGGCACGATCGCTCTTTGAAGCAGGCACGCCCAACGCCGCTGGCGTGCGTTTCGTGCAACTCCCTCCAGTGGAGGGTCCCGTGCGCGACGCCGAAGCACTCGTTCACGCACTCCTGCGCGTGGGCGCGTGTGTCGCGGTGGCACAGAGTCCTTCCACCGGCGGAATCCTGCTCGGCGCCTCCGAGCTCAGCGGAACAGACGCGGGGGCCTGCCTGCGCGCGGCGCTCGCGCCGATCGGCGGGCGAGGCGGTGGATCGCCGCGGGTGGCTCAAGGCAATCTTCCGGATCCCGCGGATCTTCCGCAGGTCCTTCTTGCACTCGGCTTCCGGGCCGAGCTCCCAATTCCCTCAGCACCTCCCACGCACCAATGACGATCCTCGACGCACAACCCAGCCCCTCTGAGCACCCAGCCTTCGCATTGGGCTACGTGGAGCGCACCGCACATGCGTTGACGTGGTCCGGCGGCACCGGCGTCATCACCTTGCTCGAGGAGCAAACATCGGCGCTCAGCGAGTTGTTGCAGGGCACGGACGCCAGTTTGGCCCACCGTGGCTACGCCCCGGGAAAGTGGACGCTCGCCGAATCGCTGATCCACGTCGCCGACGTGGAACGGGTCTTTGCTTATCGCCTGCTGCGGATCGCACGAGGCGACCAAACACCGCTGGCTGGTTTTGATCATGATGCGTGGGTGCCGGAAAGCGGGGCCAGTACGCGCGAGATCGCGGACATCCTGACCGAAATCGAAGCGATTCGGGGCGCTACGCTCCCGCTCGTTCGCTCGTTGAGCGACACCACCGCGACACGAAGCGGCATTTCGAACGACAGTCCGGTCTCCGCGCGCGCGTTGGTGTGGATGATTGCCGGGCACTTTGATCATCATCTCGAGATTACGCGAACACGGTACCTCGGCGGCGCGTAGGGGCACTATTTTTGTGTCAGCGGGCGCTCACCTTCCCACAGCGCCGCATTGACCGTCCCGTCTGGAGCCTCCGTGTCCGTCGCACCAACTGTAGCATCAACCATCGCACCAACTGCTGCACCTTCTGCCGACTCGGCGATCACGCGCCTCGCGATCGATACGATTCGCACGCTCGCGATGGATGCCGTGCAGGCGGCCGAGTCGGGGCATCCGGGCACGCCGATGGCGCTGGCCCCATTGGCTTATGCGCTGTACACGCGGCATTTGCGCCACGACCCCGCCGCGCCGCATTGGGTAGACCGCGATCGGTTCGTGCTGTCGGTGGGGCATGCCTCCATGTTGTTGTACGGCACGTTGCACATGGCTGGCTATGATCTGCC
>JANOPS010000740.1:0-3605 GCA_031421995.1 Gemmatimonadaceae bacterium | reverse complement strand
CAGCGGATCGACAACCCACACCAAGCGCGTTCCGGCCTCGAGGAAATCACTCACCTTGGCCAGCACGGCACCGGGTCGATCGGACGGCGACAGCACTTCCACCGCAAGATCCGGTGCCAGCTCGGCGAAACCGGGCGGCTCCGTTGCTGGCCAACGATCGGTACAGATAAACGCCACGTCGGGCGCTCGTACGGTGTCGGGGCTTCGCTCCAGGGTAAAGCCCGTTTCAGCCGTCAGCACGCGCCCCAAGCGTTCGCGCGCAACGTATACCCCGATCGCGATGAGCAATCGCGCAGCCACATCGCCGTGCCGCATCCGCGCCGGTTCTCGAACAACCAACCTCCCGCGCACAAGTTCGGTGCGCGCATTGGCGATTGGATTCGCCAAGAGCTCTTCGGCTGTCATCGGTGTCTGCGCGGACCGCATCTCACCAGCCCTCGGGTAAGCGTACGCGTCTGTCATGAGCAACAGACTACCACATCGAAGCACGACGCTGCCAGCGATGCACTAAAAAGGTACGGCGTACGGCTCGCCGAGTCTACTCGGCACGCAGCCCTTCCTCGCTACCGCTCGGCTATGGTAACCTGCAGCTGGTCTGCCGTGATCGGCACGCGCTGCTCGCGCCCGCCCGGCCACCGAATCCAGACCGCCGTGGGTGCACTGCGCCGTCCCAGCACTTGCACCGCGCCGTTCTGCGACAGGTATCCTGCACCTGCCTGCACTTCACGCACTGGGCCCATCGTTGCATCAGCATACACCAATCGCACCTGCGCACCGATGGCATCCGGATTCCGCGAGGAGCCCAACAGCTTCACCCGCACGCCGGGCGCAGCACCGGCGTTGGCGAACAGGCGCGTGGCGCCGCCGTTCTGCGACACAGCCAAATCCAGTCGTCCGTCGCCGTTGAAGTCGGAGTACGCTGCGGCCCGTTGGTCGCCGTACACATCGATTCCCGACTCCATGCCCGATACCACACGAAAGCCGCCCTTGCCGTTGCCCTGCAAAAGCTGTCCACGTCCCTGATCGAAACGCGGCGTCCCGATCATTGTCGGAAAGAAGTTCTGCCCGAGGAATACGTCTTCCGCACCATCGCCATCAAAGTCGGCAACGGCGGCGGCGAACGACGGCGCCCACTGCGACTCGGCCGGCAACGCCGTGGCTTCGAAATGATCGCCGCCGTTGAGGAAGACGGTGTGATCGAGCGTACGGATCTCCACGCGCTGTGACGATGCCAACGCAGGACCCAGCACCGTTTCCACCGACGCATCAGCGTACGCCGAGAACGTGCCCACACGCCCAACCAGTCCCGCTACCGCCATGCGCACGCGCGGATAGCTGTTCAGCGGCGCAAGCCCGGGCACGCGCGTGTCCGCACGGCCAATGAGCATCTCGATCTCACCACCGGCACCGAACGCGCCGTACGTCATCACCAACGGCGACGCGCTGTCCACCTGCACGCCCGTGTTGCGCCCCCAGCTTGTCGCGACCAGGTCAAGACGGCCATCGCCGTCCAAGTCTCCGGAGGCAATGCCGTTCCATTGACTGGTAGCCGCTGCCAATCCCCATGACGATGGTGCGCGGTTCAATCGGCCCTTGCCATCGTTGATCAGGAGCACGATCGAACCCCAGTCTCGTGTGAAGACAAGATCGGGGTGCCCATCGCCGGTGATATCGCTGAACACCGCCGATGTCACCATGCCAATGTCGCGGAGCACGGACAGATTCGCCGTATCCAGCACAAACGCGCCGTTCACGTTCTTGAAGAGCCCGGACGATGCCGGTTGCGGATATTGCATGGGCACAGCGCGCGACCCGACGAACAGATCGAGCGCGCCATCACCGTCATAGTCGCCGAGCGCGAGCGGACCCGTCGACGATGAGTGCGAACCGACCACGCCGGTGGCCGTCGGGGCGAGCGCCGTGCCTCGTGCCGCGAACGCTACTGTCGCAGCTTGCGCGATCATGTCTTTCTCACTGCGAAACTGCCATGTAGCGACGCCAGCAAGCACGCGAGTGATGCCGTTTTCCGTGAGGCCCAGAATGCTCGTGAGATCGGCCGTAGCGACTGGCCCACGCGCAGGCTCTGGCACCAACGCGCCTCGCACGTTGCGAAACACATTCACGTGACCGCCCTTCCCCGTACCAACGAGCAATTCGTCGGCGCCATCGCGATCCAGATCGTACCAGGACATGCCCGGACCCGCCTGTGAGAGCGCGTTGGGCAACAGAAACTGTCGGTCCCAATCGTCGAATTGATCTTCGACATGCACATGACCTCCCAGCATCGCCGTCACGTCGTGAAAGAGCGGCGCCGGTAGCGAGGGGGACACGGCGACAGGGACCGTCACCGCTGTCCGTTGCACGATCTCATACGCACGATTCTTCCGCACGCGCGGGAGTTCCGTACGGCGTCCGTCACGCCACTCCACCACCAACCGCGCCGAGTCGGATGTGCCCATCGCGAACGACATCGTGTAGTCGCTGTGCGACAAGTACAAGCCGCCGACGACCACTTCATGCACCTGGAGCGGCACGGCGCCGTTGTACAGCGTGACCGTGGCACCAACGGCGCGCGTATTCGGCGCATCGCCTACCAACTCCACGGAAATCCGCGGCGCCACGGCGTCGTTGCGCATCACCAATGCCGGCGCGCCAAGGCGATTGATCACCACATCCAGATCGCCATCGCCGTCCAAGTCGGCCGAGGCCATGCCGTGTGAGATGTCGTCTTCCGTGCCAAAACGCCAGGCCGTGCTGGCATCGTCGAACGTCAGGTCGCCGCGATTGCGGAACGCGACGTTCTTGAGTTTGAGTGTGGGGAATTCCCACCGCAGTCGCTGCCACGGCACCGCATTCAAACGCGACTGAAGCCCTTCCATGACATCGGCGTCCATGATGTCCCATACATGCCCGTTGGCAATCAACATGTCCTGCCAGCCGTCGAGATCCACGTCCATGAACACCGTGCCCCATGACCACCCGCTTGCTGAGACGCCTGCGGCACTGGACACTTCGGCAAAGGTGCCGTCACCACGATTGATGAACAGCGCGTTGCGCTGGAACTGCAGCGCCAATTCGCTCTCACCGATCTTCTTGGGCAGCGAGGTGTGCGTGGGCGTCTGTGTTTTGGCGCGTCGCGGGTCGTTACTCATCATATCGACTTCAAACAGATCCGGCCGGCCGTCGCCATTCACGTCGGCCACATCAAAGCCCATGGCCGAGTGGCTCATCTGCCGCTGTGATCGCCAATCGGCGAGTTGGAAATTTCCCTTCCCGTCGTTGTACCACAACTGATCCGTATCTTCGAAATCGTTCGCCACGTACAGATCGGGCGCGCGATCACCATTCAGGTCCACGAACTTTGCGCCAAGGCCAAACGACTCGAACTCTTCGCTGATCGGGGTGCCGTTCGCATTGCGAAAACGCGCGGAGGTCATGGGGACGCGGGTGAAGTGGCCGGTACCGTCGTTCGTGTAGAACTCATCGGGCTGCGCGCGCTGCGTCATACGCATACCGCCCATGTCTGGCCGCATGACCAGCTTGTAGTCCTGTCGGTGCTCGGGAACGATCTCGAACTGCTTCGGTCCTGTCTCGCGCACCATTTG
>JANOPS010000739.1:0-1503 GCA_031421995.1 Gemmatimonadaceae bacterium | reverse complement strand
CCCTGAATCTCCTCGCAGGCGCGCACGCACCGCGAACAGACAATGCACTTGGCCGGATCGAAGGTGAAATAGGGATTGGACTCGTCCTTGGCCATTGCCAGATGGTTGGCGCCGTCCAGACCGTACCGTACCTCCCGCAATCCCACCGCGCCCGCCATGTCCTGCAGCTCACAGTCTCCGTTGGCCGCGCACGTGAGGCAGTCGAGCGGATGATCGGAGATATACAACTCCATCACGTTGCGCCGCACGCGCGCCACGCGCTCGGTCTGCGTGCGCACCACCATGCCCTCTTCCACCAAGGTGGTACACGACGCCGGCAATCCTTTACGCCCCGCAATCTCCACCACACACAGTCGACACGACCCGAATGACGCCAGCGAGTCGGTCGCACACAACTTCGCGACGTTGATATCCGCGGCTCTCGCAGCCCGCATGACCGATGTGCCCACGGGCACCGTGACCCAGACTCCGTCAATCTGCAGTCGCACCAGCGACGACGTCACCGCAGGTGCAGGCGTGCCCAAGTCTTTGCGCAGTGTATCGATCACGTCACCACCTCCTCCCGCACGCGAACCGGCGCAGGCGACAACAGGTCTCCGGCGAAATGCGTCATCACACTCCGCACCGGCATCGGGGTCAGCCCGCCAAGCGCGCACAGGGAGCCCAACTCCATCGTTTCACACAACTCCTCGAGCAACTGCCAGTTCGCACGCGATGATTCGCCGCGTCGAATTCGGCCAATCACCTCGGCACCGCGCGTCGACCCGATGCGACACGGGGTACACTTTCCACACGATTCATGCGCGCAGAACTCCATCGCGAACTGCGCCTGGACACCCATGTCTATCGTATCATCGAAGACCACGATGCCACCGTGCCCAAGCATGGCACCAATACCGGCAAACGACTCGTACGCAAGCGGCGTGTGCCACTGATGCGCCGGCAGGTACGCGCCAAGCGGTCCGCCAACTTGAATCGCCTTCACCGGCCGGCCGCTGAAGGTGCCACCACCGAATCGGTGCAGCAGTTCCGAGAGCGGCATGCCGAACGGGACCTCAATGAGCCCGCCCTGCATGATGTTGCCACCAAGCTGCAACGGCATGGTGCCCTTTGATCGGTCCAGTCCATGGCTGGCATACTGCGCGCCCCCGTCGGCCAGCACAGACGTCACCGCCGCGAGTGTCAGCACGTTGTTCACAATCGTGGGCTGGCCAAAGAGTCCCGACAGCGCAGGAAGCGGAGGCTTGGCGCGCACCACGCCGCGCTTCCCCTCGAGACTCTCCAGCAGCGCTGTCTCTTCGCCGCAGATGTACGCCCCTCCGCCAATGCGCAACGCGATATCGAAGCAATGGAGAGACCCCATGACTGATGCGCCCAACATGCCGGCGTCGCGGGCCGCTTGCAGCGCGCGCTCGGTGATGTCGATGGTGTGCGGATACTCAGAGCGCAGATACAGAAATCCGCGCGTCGCGCCCACGGCCAAGGCGGCGATGGTCATCCCTT
>JANOPS010000738.1:0-16299 GCA_031421995.1 Gemmatimonadaceae bacterium | reverse complement strand
GTCCGGCCTGAGTCGATCAACAGCCGGTCGATCGGCTGTCGCCGGGAGAGGATACGCGCCTCTTCATAGGCAGCGCGCGAGATGTAGCACCCCGTCGGGGTGAGCCCCAAGACGGCAGCGAAGAGCGCCGCGGTCGCACCCGTCGCGCGCCGGAGAAAGCGCCATGACAGCGCGCCACGTCGCGGGCGCCTTGTATCGGGGCGCGCGCCAACGCAATGCTGTCCCGCGTCGCGGCGGTCGGCTACCTTACTCGGTCTATGTCGTTCGTTCACCTGCATTGCCACTCCGAGTATTCGCTTCTTGACGGAGCGAACCGTATCGATGATCTGATCAAACGCGCGCAGCTCTACGAGCAGCCGGCGCTGGCGATTACAGATCATGGTAACATGCATGCCGCCTGGGAATTCCAGGAAAAGGCGCGCAAGGCCGGCGTGAAGCCGATTATGGGGATGGAAGCGTACGTGGCACCGGGTGATCGGCGCACCCGTGGACGTCCCGCCCCCGGTGTAAAGCCGTACTATCACTTGGTGCTGCTCGCGCGCGACCTTCAGGGATACCGCAATCTGGTCAAACTGACGTCGTTAGGGTACACCGAAGGCTTCTATACGAAGCCACGCATCGACCGCGAGTTGCTGGCAGCCCACAGCGAAGGGCTGATCGTGTCCTCCGCCTGTCTGGCGGGCGAAGTCGCCTCGCACCTCATGGAAGATCGTGTCGCCGAAGCGCGCGACGCGGCTGCGTGGTACGCCGAACTGTTCAAGGATCGCTATTTCCTGGAGGTGCAGGCGCACACCAGCGAGGGCCAGGCCAAGCTCAATGGCAAGATCTTCTCGCTGGCCAGCGACCTGGGGTTGCCGGTCGTGGCCACCAACGACGCGCATTTTTTGCGTCATGAAGACCACGACGCGCACGACGTGCTCCTGTGCATTGGTCTGGGGAAGGATCGCGGCGATCGCGATCGCATGCGCTATGACGACGGCCTGTACTTCAAGTCAGCACCCGAAGTCCGCGACTTCTTTCCCGGACGCGAGGATGTGCTGACCAACACGTTGGCGATCGCCGACACGGTCGACGTGCAGTTTGAGAAGAAATACTACGTCCCGTCGTTTCCGCTGCCGCCTGGCGTTGAGACAGAAAACGAACTCCTTGTCAAGCTGGCGACCGACGGCGCCAAAATGCGCTACGGCGATCCGTTTCGGGACGAAGTCAAGGACCGCCTCGAGTATGAACTTGGGGTCATTACGAAGACCGGGTACGCCGGGTACTTCCTGATCACCGCCGACTTCATCCGCGCGGCGCGCGAGATGGGGATTCCCGTGGGGCCCGGACGCGGATCGGCGGCTGGCTCGCTGGTTTCGTACGCCCTGCGCATCACGGATGTGTGTCCGCTGGAGTTCGATCTGCTCTTCGAGCGCTTTCTCAATCCGGAGCGCGTGTCGATGCCCGACGTCGACGTCGACTTCTGTTTCGAGCGGCGCGGCGAAGTCATCGAGTATGTGCGACAGAAATACGGCAAGGAGTCGGTTGGACAGATCGTCACCTTCGGAACGCTCAAGTCGCGCGCCGCCGTCAAGGATGTTGGCCGCACGCTGGGCTTTACACCGGCGGAAACTGACGCACTGGCAAAGCTGATTCCGAACGCGCCGAACATGTCGCTCACGGTAAAGCAGGCGATCGAACAGGTCCCGGAAGTCAAGAAACTGTACCAGAGCGACGCGCGGTACACCCAGTTGCTGGACTTCGCGATATCGCTTGAAGGATTGTCGCGGCACACCGGGGTACACGCGGCTGGCGTGGTGATTGCGCCGGGCCCACTCGACGAGTTCGTCCCGATCTGCACCCAGGCATCCAAAGGATCTGGCGCCGGTGACGACGAGCGCGTGATTGTCACGCAGTACGACATGACGGCGTTGGAAAAGGCCGGCATGCTGAAGATGGATTTCCTCGGGCTCACCACCCTCACCGTGATCAGTGATTCGTTGGCGCTGATCAAAGCACGTCACGGGATAGACGTCGCGCTGGAAGAACGCGGCTTCACCGACGCCGACACGTATCGGCTGCTGCGCGCAGGCCGCACGGCCGGTGTCTTCCAGTTCGAGTCACCGCTGGCGACTGACGTGCTCAAGCGCATGCGGTGCGACCGGTTCGATGACTTGGTCGCTTCCAATGCCTTGCTGCGTCCCGGACCGCTCGACGCCGGCATGCACAACGTCTACATCCGGCGCAAACGGGGCGAGGAGCCCACCGCCTACGCGCTGCCGGAGCTGGAACCGATTCTCTCCAATACGTACGGCGTCATCACCTATCAGGAACAGGTGATGCGAATCGCGCAGGTGCTGGCGGGTATTTCGCTCGCCGAAGCCGATGTGCTGCGAAAAGCGGTTGGCAAAAAGGACGCCGACCTGATCAAGAAGGAGCTTGGCAAGTTTGTTGAGAAAGCCGTCGCGCGCGGGCACGACGCGAAGATCATCGATGAGATCTCGGGGCAAATCGAAACCTTCGGCCGTTACGGATTCAACAAGTCGCACAGCGTGGCCTATTCGGTGGTTGCGTATCACACCGCATGGCTCAAGACGCACTATCCGGCCGAGTTCATGGCGGCACTGCTGTCGTCCAACATCGGGAAGACGGAAGAAGTCATTAAGTACATCGCCGAAGCGCGCGAGATGGGGCTTGAGGTACTGGCACCCGATGTCAACGAGTCCGGCTGGCGTTTCAACGTGGTCGGCGAGAAGCGCATTCGCTTTGGATTGGGCGCGATTCGCAACGTTGGCAAGGGCGCGATGGACTCCTTGATCGAGGCCCGGAAGGAAAGTGCCTATGGGTCGTTGTACGACCTCTGCTCGCGCGTCGACCTGCGAATCTGCAACAAACGGGTGTTCGAAGCGCTCGTGGCCGCCGGCGCCTGCGACGGCCTTGGTGGGCATCGCGCGCAGCTCTTGGCGGCGCTCGACCACGCCATCAGCGAGGCGTCGCTGCGGCAGGAAGAGGCTGAACGAGGTCAGGTGTCCCTGTTTGGAGACTTTGGAGACACCGACAGCGGTGCCGCGCCGCTCGGCTCAGCCGCCACGCCTCCCCCGCTTCCGTCGGTCCCCGCGTGGAGCGAGAGTGAGCGGCTGCAGCGCGAGAAGGAGCTGATCGGCTTTTATATCTCAGGGCATCCACTCGAACCCTTCCGGACCGAATGCGAGCTGTTTGCCTCGCACACCGTGGCCCAACTGGGGCAGTGGACCCCGGAGGTCGTCACCATCGGCGTGGTGGTGACAGCCATCAAGAAACAGGTGTCCAAACGGTCCGGGGCCGAGTTCGCGAGGTTGACAGTTGAAGATTTTTCCGGATCTTCAGAGATCTTGGTATTCCCGGAAGCGTGGGCAGTAATCGCCGAACGTGTCCGGCCGGACGTGCCGTTGCTGATCAAGGGCGGGTATTCGCGGAAGGATCAGGGTGGCGAGAGTCCAACTTTTATCGTTGAATCCATTACCCGGTTTACCGAAATCCGGGCGAGTGGGGAGTTGGCGGTCCGTATCGACCTCAACCGCGGCTGCGACCTGCCGGTGTCCGTGATGGAGGATGTGAAGGCGGTAGTCGAGGCGCACGAAGGCTCGGCTCCGCTCGAAGTGCAGTGGCAAGACGACGACGGCGCCTCGGCGTCGTTTCATTCCCGAACCCTCAAGATTGCCGCTTCGGCGGTTGTTCTTGCTGATCTTCGCGCGCTGCTTGGCGCCGACCGTGTGCGCCTTGTGCGCGCCGGTGGCTGACGAATACGCGCGTCCCCTTTCGCCAGGACGGATATGGCTGCTGCTCCGGTTCTCGAATTCGAGCGTCCAATCGCGGAGCTCGAAAAACAGATCGACGAAGTCAAGCGACTCGCTGGCGATCAGCACATGGACGTCTCCGCCGAACTCGCGTCGCTGGAACGCAAGCTCTCCGACGTCCGCGTGCAGATCTATCGCAACCTCACGCCGCTCCAGCGCGTGCAGGTGGCCCGGATTGCCCGCCGTCCCTTCACGGCCGACTACTTGCGCCTCGCCTTCACCGACTTCATTGAACTGCACGGTGATCGGCTCTTCCGCGACGATGCCGCGATCATCGGCGGATGGGCGCGACTTGATGGCGAAACGGTGATGGTGATCGGGCATCAGCGCGGTCGCGATACCAAAGAAAACATCAAGCGCAACTTCGGCATGCCGCACCCTGAGGGATATCGCAAAGCCCTTCGGTTGATGAAGCTGGCCGAGAAATTTCAGGTACCCGTGTTGACCTTCATCGATACACCGGGAGCGTGGGCCGGGCTCGGTGCAGAAGAGCGAGGCCAGAGTGAAGCCATCGCCCGCAACTTGTTCGAGATGAGCAAGCTGCAAGTGCCGATCATCGCCACGGTCATTGGTGAGGGGGGTTCCGGTGGCGCGCTCGCGCTTGGTGTTGCCGATCGTGTGCTGATGCTGGAGAACGCGGTGTATTCCGTCATCACGGTTGAAGGATGCGCCGCGATTCTGTGGAAGGATGGAAAGAGCCCGGCGATGCGTGAGAAAGCGGCGAGCGCCTTGCGCTTGACGGCCGGCGACTTGGTTGAACTGCGTGTGATCGACGAGATCGTACCCGAACCGATTGGCGGAGCCCATTCTGACCACGACACCACGGCCCGCAATCTCAAGGAATCGCTCACGCGCATACTCGAAGAATTGCGTCGACTCAAGCCGGACAAACTGGTCCGTCGGCGTCGTGAGAAGTTCTTGCGCATGGGGCAGTTTGCCGAGTAGCCGACAGAGCGACAACGCGTGACGCACTTGATCGAAGTCGCGTTCCGGGGCAATCGGAAGGAGTTCTTTCAGTGGGACGCGGAGACAGCCCCAGCGCTCAAGACTGGCGTGATTGTCGAAGCCGATCGCGGCGAGGACTTTGGCCGTGTGCATTCCACTGGTGAGCTCGCGGAGCTGCGGTGTCGTGGCTGTGCGCACGGGTGCGGCACGACACCGCCGCCCAAGCTCATTGTGCGGATCGCGTCGGCAGACGAAGTGGCGCACGATGACACCATTCCTACGGAGAACGAGAGCGCCAGGCGCCGCGCGATGGAACGCGTCAAGGCGCACAACCTCGTGATGAAGGTGACGGACGCGGAATGGCAGTGGGACCGCCGGAAGCTGACGTTCTACTTTACATCAGAACGGCGCGTCGATTTCCGCGGCCTCGTCCGCGATCTTGCGGCGATGTTTCGGGCACGCATCGAGCTCAAGCAGATCGGCGTCCGTGACGAGGCGAAGCGATTGTCTGGCATCGGGCGCTGCGGACGCGAATACTGTTCGAGCGCGTGGCTCCCCGATCTCCGACCGGTCAACCTCGGAGTCGCGAAGGATCAGAAGCTGTCGCTCAACCCGCAGCAGATCTCTGGTGCCTGCGGGCGCTTGATGTGTTGCCTGCGCTACGAGCACGAGTTCTACGTGCAGAGCCGTCGACGGTTCCCCAAAGAAGGCCGCATTCTTCTGACGGCGACCGGCGAGGAGAAAGTGATCAGCTGCGACATCTTTAACGATCTGGTCACCCTCCGTTCCGTCGAAGGCGACACGCGCGTCGTGCCGTTGGCCGACCTGCGAAGCGAGGTGGGCAGCTTCGGCGAGCTCCTGAGTGCCGAGCGCGCCGACGCCAGCGGGTACGGTGAGGACGAGGCGGACGAGCCGATGATGATGGAGCGTGACGACACCAGCCTCCACACGGCGCCGTCTCCTGCCGCCGCGAAAGCCGAGACCGAGATCGAGAGCAGCACCGATGTCGCTCTACAGATGACGTCCGACAGCACGTCGGAGCGGGCGTTCGAGAGTACGTCTCAAGTCACGACCACCACGACGGCCATCGCGGTGGCCGGCAACACGCCGGCCGACGCAGCGGATGCCGAGTCGGACGAAACTGCTGCCGATCCGAAGCGGAAACGGCGTCGCGGACGCCGTGGTGGCCGCCGCCTTCGCGCCGCCGAACAGCGTCGACAGGGAAGCGACGGTGACGCCACGGCCTCGGGCGATCCTGACGACGAGGAGGCCGATGCCCTTGATGATGACGATGGAGCCGTCACATGACACTCTCACACCCCGCTGACGTGCCACGCTTTTTTCTGACAACCGCCATCGACTATGCGAACGGCGACCCCCATCTCGGTCATGCACTCGAGAAAGTCGGCGCCGACGTGATCGCGCGGTACAAGCGGCTCTGCGGCGTCGACGTGCATCTGCTGATCGGCATGGATGAGCACGGGCAGAAGGTCCAGCAGACCGCGGCGGCGGGCAACGTGGCGCCACAGGTGTTCGTGGACACGATCGCGGCCCGTTTCCGCGCCACGTGGTCGCGCTTGAACGTGCAATACGATCAGTTCATCCGTACCACGGACGTCCATCACAAAGCGGGCGTGCAGGCGCTGATTCAGCGTATCGCGGAGCGCAATCCAGACGATTTTTACGAGCAGTCCTACCGCGGGATGTACTGCGTGGGCTGTGAGGCATTCAAGCAGGACACGGACATCGTCAACGGACAATGCGCCCTCCACCCGACGCGCACGTTGGAAGAGGTCGAAGAGCGGAATTGGTTCTTCCGCTTGTCCAAGTATCAACCGTTTCTGCAACAGCTCCTGCGCGACACGCCAGCGTTCATCCAGCCCGACAGCCGACGCAACGAAATCCTTGGTCTGCTGGCGCAGGGGCTTGATGACGTCTCCGCATCGCGCGCGCGCCTCGAGTGGGCGGTCCCGTTCCCGCTCACGCTGTCCAACGGCGAGACGCAGGGCACCTACGTGTGGTTTGATGCGCTGCCCAACTACCTCACGGCCACGGGGTTCCCCGACGAGGGCTATGAATCGCGGTGGCCGGCAGACCTCCACATCATCGGCAAGGACATTACGCGCTTCCATGTCGTGATCTGGCCGGCGATGCTGCAGGCCGCGGGGCTCCCGCTCCCCAAACAGGTGTGGGCGCACGGTTTCGTGCAGCTCGGCGGCGAGCGATTCTCAAAGAGCGCGGGCGTCAAACTGGATCTCGATGAAGCGATCGATCGTTTTGGTGTTGATGCGTTCCGCTATGTGTTGCTGCGCGAAGTGCCGTTCGATGGAGACGGCAACTTTTCATGGGAACGTTTTGAAGAGCGCTACACGAGTGACCTCGCCAATGCGCTGGGAAATTTGGCCAGTCGCGCCACGGCGATGGTGGAGAAGTACTGCGCCGCCATTGTGCCCGTCGCCGTCGCGCCCGAGGTGGAGGCCGAGGATTGGGGTGATGTCGCAGCGTATCACAGTGCGATGGACGGTTCGCGGGGATGGATATTGCACGACGGACTATCTGCCGTCGCGCGCATGACCGCGCGTGCGAACGAGTACACTGCTGCCACGGCGCCGTGGCAACTCGCCAAAGACCCCACACGGCGTGCGGAACTCGACCAGTGCATGGCGTCGCTGATCCGGCGGTTGGCGCGGCAAGCGGTGCTGCTGGCGCCCTTCATGCCCGAGAAGGCCCAGGCGTTGTGGCAGCAGGTCGGTGGCACCGGGCGCGTCGACGCGCAGCGCTTTGATGCGCTCCATGCGCTGAACGCATCAGGGTGGGTGGTGAGCAAGGGGGACGCGCTGTTTCCGCGGCCGGTGAGCCCTCCCGCCGCGTAGCCTCGCGTCACACAGCGGGCGTTTCTGTTTCGCCCTGCGCACACTCGTTTCGCCGAACACCGCAACTGTCACCCGGTGACCAATACGTCCCGGTGAGAGTGTGCCCAATGGCAGTCACAATGCGTTCTTCCTCAGAGGGGTTTTGTCGACTCAGAGGGAGTATGCCCATGCGCTCAGAACGTAGGTCAAAGCGAATAGTCGGAACAACAGCGAGGAGTGGCTTCGCGCTCGAAACGGTACTCCTGCTGCTGGTCATGTTCTCAATTGTGATCCTCGCGGGATTGTCGGCCGTGACGACGCTCGCCCGCACATCGAATGCGGACTATCGCGGAGCCCGTGCATCGTACGCCGCCGAGGGCGGCGCGGACGACGTGATGTCGCAACTGGACGCCGCGATGCAGGACGGCGTGATCAATGGCGAAGACGTTGCGTCCATCC
This sequence comes from Gemmatimonadaceae bacterium, assembly GCA_031421995.1. GTDB lineage: Bacteria > Gemmatimonadota > Gemmatimonadetes > Gemmatimonadales > Gemmatimonadaceae > Gemmatimonas. The sequence continues at coordinate 8,228 of JANOPS010000738.1, read as the reverse complement.
AGACACCAGTGCTGACCGGATTCTCTATGACGCAATCGACCGTCACGACCGGCGTCCCGGTGTCACGGACCATCACCTCCGGTCCGTTCGCAGGGCTGTACTCGCTCAATCAACCGATCGATATCACGGTGTCCGCGCGGGATACGTCTGGGAACACGGCGAGTGCGGTGCTCTCCGTGAACGCGCAGACGATTCCACTCTTTCAGTTCGGTGTGTTCTACGAGAACGATCTCGAGATCCTGAATGGTCCGCCGATGACGTTCGCCGGGTGGGTGCACACCAACGGCAATCTCTATCTGTCCTCAACCAGCACGACCTATCAGAGCAATATCACCACGCCGGATAGTGTGTTCTGGAACCGTAAGAACGCAAACGGTCGACTGAATGGCGTTGCCATTCACAACGCGGCAGGAACACCGGTGTTGCTGGACTTCGATTCACGCAGCCTGTCAGGTCCCGCCTTCAAGACTCGCAGCACGCTCAAGTTCAACGGGCGCCTCATGTCGAGTGCGTTCGGCGTCCGCGAGCTGAAGCTTCCGTTACCGTCGGGCATGTTACCGATCACGTTGGTGCAGCCGAAGAATGCCGGCGAATCACCGATGGTACAGGACGTCAAGATGGCGTGGAAGTCTGATTGGTACATCACCGTGCGTCCGGGCGTTTTTCAGATCGCCGATACGAACGTCATGAAGGCGCAGTTCTGCGACTCCTTGGTGATCGAACGAAGCGCCGGCCTCACCGTGCCGTCTGCAGCGGCGTGTCGTCGTATGTTCAAACCGCGCGTGAACGCGTTCTACGAAGGGCGTGAGGATCTCCGCCCAGACTTGGTTGACGTGCATCTGGATTCGCTGCGCATCTGGTCTGACAGTGCGCCGACGACGCGGGCACCGCGCATTCTGTACTTTGCCTTTCAGGCGCCGGCCGTTGCCAACGCCACCAACGACTACTTGGCCGTACGCATCCGCGGCGGTGCGCAATTGCCACGCTCGCGGGTTGCATCCGATACGGGCGGTCTCACGATTGCGACGGAGCGTCCGCTGTACGTACTTGGGCACTACAACACCACTGTGTGGCGCCCGGCCGCATTGATGGGTGACGCCGTCACGTTCCTCAGCGCTCCGCCCAACCCCGCCATGCTGAACGCCGCGCCGGCGGCGGCTGGTGTGCGCTGCTCGGCGGCGGCTGGCTGGTGTGACGTGCTCCAACAGAACATGGCGCAACGGACCGCAGCCGCGACCACGGTCAACGCGGCGATTTTGGCCGGGCATTCGGCTACGCCGTGTGACTATGCACGCGCCGGATGTGCCGCGCCGGCATACGGCGGTGGCCTCGAGAACTTCCCGCGCTTTCTGGAGAACTGGAACGGTCGGATCTTTCGCTATACCGGCTCGCTGGTATCGCTGTACGTCAACGTGTTTTCGACTGGCCTCTGGGGCAACACCACAAACGTGGGCTTCGCCAGTCAGGGCTACTACACGCCACCGGATCGCCAGTGGAGTTTTGACGTGAACTTCCGCTTCCCCGAGCGATTGCCGCCTGGCACGCCCTCGGTCGGGACCGTCTTGCAGACGGCGTACCGTCCGCTCTACTGAGATTCCCATGACTACAAGACAAGGTCGGCGCGGTGCGGTGAACGCACGGCGAGGGTTCACCCTGATTGAGCTCCTCATGGTGGTGGTGGTCGTCGGGGTCATGATGTCGATCGCGGTGCCGCGGCTCCGCATCACGCCGGAAACCGAAGTGCAGTTGGCAGCCATGCAACTGGCGCAAGACATTGACCTCGCGCGCACGCGGGCACTGTCCACCCGCAGCGCTTCGCGCGTGACCTTTGCCTCGAGTGCCGCTCAGTACACCGGATACCTCGACAACGATGACAATGGGACCTTCGGCGAGACCATCGTGGAGCGTGACGCGCTGCGCGGCTTCGCCACGCGAACACTGCGCGACGGTATCGTCTTTGGGCGTGGATCGGCGAGTTCGGTCCCTGACGATGCGAGTGGCGGCGCCATCACGTTTGCCGGCGAGCGGGTACAGTTCGACGCGCGCGGACTCACTGAGCCGATGGGAACGGGAGGCGTGGTGTACGTGCGTCACGAAACGACGCCGACGGCGGTGACGGCGGTCGCCGTTTCACCGGCCGGCAGCGTGAGGTTGTGGACCTGGCGAAACGGAGCGTGGGAATGACGAAGCACCGGAGTAGACGCGGGTTTACCATGGTCTCCATGCTGGTTGCCATGATTCTGCTCGCCGTGGGCCTGATGTCACTGGCCGGGGCGAACGCACAAACGGTGACCATGCAGACCATGGCACAGAACCGGACACATGCCATCGCGATCGCGCGCGCCTACATGGAACAGGTCCGCACACGTGATCCGTGGAGCATCGTCTCAGAAAGTGCCGTACGGCTCAACAGCGACGGGCAAGCGATCTCGTCGGGCCCGTACCTGCGGACGCTCACGGTGACCACGGTGCGGCAAAACCTGATTCGCCTGGACGTGCGCGTCGACTATCCGCGGGGCAACACGCCGGTCGAGCTCACCACATCATACTTCCGCGGGAACGGACTCGCGGCGGCACCATGAGGCGCCCCATCATGAGGAGTACTATGCGGAGTCCTATGCGGAGTCCTATGACGAGAACACGCGCCGGCTTTACGTTGCCCGAACTCATCATCTCGATGACCGTCGCGATGATCGTCATCGCCGGCGCCACCGCCTTTTCGGTCAGCAGCTGGGAAACGCGTCGTGGATGGACGGTACGCGAAGGCGTCGATCGCGGCGCGCGGTTTGTTGGGCTGTCGCTCGCCCGCGATGTCGCCGAAGCCGGTATCGCCATGGAAAGCACGCCCACGTTCGCCAGTCTCGGCACCTTCGGTGACACGCTGTCCGTGCTGTCGGTCCCGTACTCGCCGAATGAGGCGCCGGTCTACACCATCTACAACGACGGCGACACGTTGCCAAACTATCCACCGGGTGGGAACTGTGGAGCGACGTGCATTGAGTTCGTGAACCCAAGCGGCCCCATCGATCTCGTCGGCGGAAGCCTCGCCCGCTTGCAGGTGGGCTCGTCACGCCGCTTGCTGTTGCTGCAATCGGTCACCACCGCCAGCGGCGGTCGCTTTCGCGTGGTGTTCCTCAATACACCGTCGCTGCTGGGTCGCAAATCAGGGCTGGACAGCCTGCTGCTGACCCGCGCGGGCTCCACCATCCAGCGCGTAAACGCCACGGTCTACTGGCGCGACGTGTCGAGCAAAAAGCTCTACCGGTCGACGAACCTCTCATCGGCCGGCACACCCATCGGTCAATTGATCGCGTCGAACGTCGAAGGATTCAACGCCTCGTTGTTGTTCATCAACGGCGTCGAGCGAACGTCCTACAACGGCGTCGATGCCGACACGACGAATGACGGGAACGACATCATCGGCGCAAAAGTGCGCGCCCAGATGAAGAGTGAACGGAGCGACCCCGCCGTCAACGGCGGCAACCCGGTGTTGCGGTGGTACGAGTGGAAGGTCGCGCCAAGAAATCTGCTGTACGAGAAGAACCGAACGAACTGAACTTCGTATGTACTCAGTGAAAAAGCAGTACTGAGTAACGACGCGAAGCCGTACTCAGTACTGCTGGCACAAGTACTGAGTACAGCACTGTCGTACTCAGTACTCCCCGCTCCCTACTTCTTGAAGTCCACCGTCGGCGCCGCCCGCGCCGCCGCGTCGGTCACTTCAAAGTACACGCGTGGCTTGGCGCTCGTCGCCTTCGCCGTCAGCACCGCCGGAAACTTCCGGATGTACTCGTTGTAGGTCTTCACCGACGCGTTGTAGTCCGTGCGCGAGACCGCGATGCGATTCTCTGTCCCCGTCAATTCGTCCTGCAACTTGAGGAACGCCTGATCGGACTTGAGCTGCGGATAGGATTCGATCACCACGCTCATCCGCCCTAACGCCGTGGTCAGCGCTTGATTCGCGTTGGCCAGTTCGACCGGGTCGGAGCCACCCGTTTTCTGCAAAGCACCCGACAAACCGGCGCGCGCGTTCGCCACGCCGATAAAGACATCGCTCTCCTGCTGGGCGAGTCCTTTGACCGTGGCGACCAGATTGCCAATTAAGTCGTTTCGCCGCTGCAGTTGCGTATCGATATTCTGCTTGGCCTGCGCTGCCGCCTCGTCGTACGATTGAATCGTGTTATAGCCGCAGGCACCCAACAGCAGCGGCAGGGCAAGCGCGTAGCGCGCCGCCAAGGAACGCGTACGCTTCGGCGCACGCACAGACTGCAGGGTCATCATCGCTAGTCCTCGCAAGGAATCAGGAGTTAAGGGCCCATCCATCACCATGACCGTCGCACGGGTCCGTATACGACGTGCTACAGCTGTTCTTCCACCAGCGTGAACTGATCAAGATACGTCACCAGCGTCTCCACCCCATGGAGATAGCGTGCGAGCGTTGGCTCAACGTCACGGTCCACCATCCCGTCGCCTTTCACCAACCGCAGCACGGTTGTAAACGGCTCTGGATCCAGCCCGCAGTGCGCGGCCGTGTGCGCAATCACGTCGACCGCATCGCGCGCAGGGCGTTCACCGTGCAACCGCAGTACACTGCGGAACACCGAAAGGATCGCACTCAGGCTATCGCGCATCACGTTGCGCTGCCGAGACACGTCCCCGCGCGTCAGCATCACCGCTCGGCGGAGCCGGAGCAACTTACCGAGCGACTCCTGCTCCACCTGCAAGCGAAGATTCGCCAAACGGACCGAGACACCCTCCAGCGGCAACGTACCATACAGCACGCGGTGCCGCTCAAGGATATCCGCGTACTCCATGGGGAAGATGTCGGCAGACCCCAACCACTCGCGTCGCGTCAGCTCAAGCGGCGCGGGATTTCCGGCCTCTTGCCACGCCCGCGCCGTCTGACCGAGCGCCCGAAGAGTGTCGATCGTCACCGCGTCCACGATAACCAACACGTTGTGGTCCGACTGTCCGGGGATGGCTTCGTCGCTGGCCGAAGAGCCGTAGAGGATCACACCAATCAACGACGACCCGTGTGCGTGTGTCAGCTGTGACACCAGCGCATCGAGAGACATCACCGACGTCGAGCTACCAATCCGAGCCACCGCCACCTCCGCTGAATCCGCCGCCGCCGCCAAAACCGCCAAAGCCTCCACCACCGCCACCGCCACCGAAGCCACCGCCGCCAAACCCACCACCAAAGCCGCCACCCATCGATGGACCGGGAATCGGAATACACCCTACGCACCCGCTGCGCCGGCCGCCACGTGAACTCAACACCAGGAAGATCACGATGATCACCAGCAAGATCACGAAGCGCGACGAATCAGGGGTGCCGCCACCGGAGGGTCGGCGCGCCTGGCGCGGTTGCCCGTCCAGCGTCACACCAAACTCGTTTGCGTATCGCATGGCCACGGTACCCGCGAGGTACTCAATGGCGCCGCTGTAATCACGGGCCACGAATAGCGCCGTGACCTCGCGGCACAGGCTGCCCGCCGTCGCGTCGGTCACAAAACCCTCGGCACCCTGCCCGACTTCGATGCGACACCGACCACGGCCGTCTGCTGCGCTTTCCTTCGGCACAATCAAGATCACGACGCCCGCGTTGCGCGCGCGATCCCCCACTACCGCATCGGCACCGATCTTCCACTCGCGCCCCAAGCGCAGCGAAACCTCCTCGACAGGGCGTCCGCCAAGATCAGGAAGCGTCACAACCACCATGTCACCGCCGGTCGCCGCATTCAGGCGCAGCGCCAAATTCTCCAGACGCGCCTTCGCCTCGCCCGACAGGACACCCGCGAAATCGTTGACGTACCCGACTGGCGCAGGCAGCGCCGGCGGTTGGGCCGCCAGTGCAGCGGGGCACGCATACAGCAGGAGGGCGACACAGGTTGCCCGAAGCACAGCGAAAGTTCGCACCTTTGAAAGATAGCGCAGGAGAGAGGTGGAAGGAGGGAGTAGAGAGTCGGATCCAGACTCGCTAGGCTTCAGAAGTCCCCCTGGCAATGCCGGGGCCCTTCTCGACGCCCCGTCCCGACCACATGCGCCACATGCGCCTCATTCGATCTGCCGCAACTTTTGTCACGTTGGCGCTAGTGGTGACCGCGCTCGCCGCATGCAACAAAGCCGATGTATTCAACGGCAAAGCCTCGCCTGCGGTGCCTGCAGTGCCTGCGGTGCCCGCAGTGCCGACAGCGCTATCGGTAGCGGCGCCGACACCCTCCGCTGCGTTCTCCGCACCAACCGGTGACACGCTGACCGACTCGGTCCTGATCGCGCGCGCAGATCAGGGGCGGCTGATGGGTCGCGACTCTGGAGCGATCTGGGTCGTGATGATGAGTGACTTCCAATGCCCGTACTGCAAGACGTGGCATGATGCGTCCATGGCGAACCTCACGCGAGACTACGTGAAGACAGGGCGCGTGCGCATGGCGTACCTGAACCTGCCGCTCCCCATGCATCCGCACGCGCGCGCGGAAGCCGAAGCGGCGCTCTGCGCCGGCGTGCAGAAGAAGTTCTGGGAGTACTCGGAGGCGCTCTTTGCCAAGCAGCCCGTTATCGCGAAGCTCGCCACGGTGCAGCCCACCCTCGATTCCATCGCCAAGACGCTATCGCTCGACATGCCGTCGTTCGGGTCGTGCCAGAAACGCGAAGCCATTCGTGCCCTCGTCGAATCCGACATCCAGCAGGCCACGAAAGCGGGCGTCAACTCCACCCCTTCGTTCCTGATTGGGGATTTCCTGGTACAGGGTGCATTGGAGTATCCGGACTTTCGCCGGGCGATCGACACCGCACTGTTCACGGCGAAGCAGGCCAAGAGGGCGCGCTGAATCCAGTGATGCATGCCGCGTATGCGGCCATCACGGCGCTGGCGGATGCCGCCGCAACGGTCGCGCCGGAGGGCGACGGGAAAGTGGTGCGATCGCTGCGCGCACGCCGTGGACTCGTCGCGCGGATCCAATCACGCGCACGCCAGGTGCGGGACCGGTCACGACCGCTGATCTGGTTTCATGCCCCGTCAGTCGGCGAAGGGCTGCAAGCACGACCCGTGTTGCACGCGCTGCGAGACGCGCATCCCACCTGGCAGTTCGCGTACACGTTCTTCTCGCCAAGCGCCGAGCGTTTCGCGGAATCCCTGGTCGCGGATTTTACTGAGTACCTGCCGTTCGATCGCGCGCGTCACGCTGATGCGTTGTTGGATGCGTGGCAGCCGTCGATCCTTGTGTTCTCCAAGCTTGATGTGTGGCCAGTGCTGGTTGCTCGTGCCTCGGCCCGCGGCATTCCCGTCGTGTTGATCTCCGCAACGGTCGCGGACCAATCGGGCCGGTTGGGGTGGTGGTCGCGACAGCTCCTGCGTGATGCGTACAGCGCCCTGGCGGCTGTCGGTGCGATCGACTCGGCGAACGCTGAGCGCCTCGTGTCGCTCGGTGTGTCGCGCGACGCCCTCTGTATTACCGGCGACACACGCTTCGATCAAGTCTGGGACCGCGCGCAGGAGGCGCGTGGCCCGTTACCACTGCTGGCCCGCCTTGCGTCAACGGTGCCGACACTTGTGGCAGGCAGTACCTGGCCCGCCGACGAAGCCGTACTCCTGCAGGCATGGACGGCGATCCATGCCACGACCACACAGCGCAAGGCAACGGAGGGCAATGCATCAACGGGAAGTGCAACGCCGCCGGGCAATGCAACGACGCGGACAGTGCGGCTAGTGATCGCGCCACACGAGCCGACGCCGGCGCATTGCGCAACCATCGAACGATGGGCGCAGCAGTCGTCGCTCCGCCTTCGCCGTCTATCAGACATCGAGGCGGACCTGCGCACTGCTCCGCATCACGCGCCGGCGGATGCGCCCGCCGACAACGTGGACGTGGTGTTGGTTGACCGCATTGGCGTGTTGGGAGACCTGTACGCACTCGCCGACATCGCGTTTGTTGGCGGAGGGTTTCACACCGCCGGACTGCACTCGGTGATCGAGGCGGCCGCGTTCGGTGTGCCCGCACTGTTTGGACCGCACCACCACATGAGTCGCGAAGCACAGTTGCTGCTCAACGCGGGAGCCGCGGTCACTGTACGCAACGCGGCCGAACTGCAGGGGAGGATTGAGGCATGGCTTACTGATGGCGCGAGCCGTGAGAAGGCAGGAGCGGCAGCGCGCGACGTCGTCGTGCGCGAACGTGGAGCGACGGAGCGATCAGCGGCGCTGGTCGAGCGGCATGTGGAGCGTGAGG
>JANOPS010000737.1:0-11483 GCA_031421995.1 Gemmatimonadaceae bacterium | reverse complement strand
GGTGGCCGTGTCGCGCATGGACCCAAGCCACCCCTCACCCGTGCTTGCTGGCGACGGCGGGTTGATCTCGGCCACCGGCTCGCCCCGCTTCGTGACGACGATGGAGGTGCCTGTCCGGCGCACGCGCTCCAGGACCGCTAGGCAGGTGGCCTTGAATTCGGAGATGGCGATGGTTTCGGTGGGCTTGGCTGACATGAGTCGAAAGCTATGAATCTACCGACTATAGTCAATGACCATGGTCAACTAAAACTACGGCTTTGCTTTCGCCAGCAACTCGGCGAACCAGTTCTCCACGTAGACCACCTGCGACGCAGAGTTCTCACGAATCATGAGGAAGCGCTGTCCGTCCGGTGAGACATCGTATTGGGGGCGGTTGCGCGCGGCGCGGTAATCCGCCACCGAGAAGAGCGCGCGCGGCGGACCCGGAGTAAAGACGGGCCCGGACGGTACCGACACCGCCATCATCTGGCCGCCGAGTGTGTAGAACAGTTCGCGGCCGTTGCCCGACCAGCGCGGCTGCGAGCCCCCGGCGCCCGAGACGACCACGCGCTGCTGCGCATCGGGGAACGACTGCACGATGATGTCGCGACTGCCCACCATGGCGCCGGAGCCGTAGGCCAACCACCGACCATCGGGGGAGAGGGCGGGCTGTAACGCCGAGGCCTCACCGGTGGGCACCACGCGCAACGTCGTGTCCCCCGAACGTCGGCGCGCGTATAGCCGCGACACGCGCCCCGACCCGCGGACCGCCTCGTCGGCACGCAGCACGATCCACTGCCCGTCGCGCGAGAGCTCCACCTCGAAGTAGTTGACCTGGTCGACTACCAGCGGCGTCGCGGAACCGGTCCCGTCGACTCGGGCAATGACGGGAATCGAGAGATCCGCAGCGTCGACGATCAAGAACGCCACGGATTGCCCGTCGCCGCTCCAGGACGGACGCCAGCTGGTGGACGAGGCGCTCGGCACCTTCGTGCGGGTCCCGTCGCTTCGCCACATCCACAACTCCGTCGTCTTGCTGCGCACGCTCACGGCCAGCGCGCCGCCGTCGGGGGAGAGGGCCGGATAATCGAAGCGCGCGTGCCATCCGGAATCGACCGGCTCCGGTCGCCCGTCGCGCGAGACCCAGACCAGCCCAGAGGCGGATGCGCCTGTCCGCTCGATCGTGTAGAGCGCCGCGCCGGATGGCGAGAGGGCAAACTTCGTGGCCAGCACCCCATCGATGACCGCGAAAGCGCCTCCGGTGATCGTGAGTGTCTCGAGGTCGAAGGGCACCGCATAGAGGCCGTTCTCCCGGCTCGTGTACAGCACGTGGCCGGTTGGGGAGTGCCACACACCCATCGCCTCCGGCACCAACAGGCGAGCACTGTCGGCCGCTGCATCGTACAGCCAGACGTCGGAGCCAACGGCGCACGTGCTCCGGCAGACCGTGAAAAGGAGTCCCCGCGCGTCGGGCAGGGCACCAACGGAGACCACGTCGTTCTGGCCGCCGCCCGCCTTCGCGACTGCGGCGATGTTCGGTGCGGGCATCGGCGCGCCGTCGGCTGAGACTCGCTTGAGGTCGCGCCCCTCGTTGTAGACGATACTGCCGTCGTCCAGCCAGGCGCTGCCCCCGAAGGCCGTCGCTGTCTTCGAATCCACGAGGGTGACGGCTCCACCGCCGCCGGCGGGGACTTTCCGCAGCTGCCCATTGAGGGTCAGAAAGGCAATCCACTTGCCATCAGGGGAATAGAACGGCGCGATGCCTCCCTCGGTCCCCGGAATCGGCGATGCCTCGGTGGCGTCCCGCGCCTTGCGCATGAGCATGCGGCCCGTGGGCATCGAGTCGGTGAACACGATCGCCGAACCGTCGGGCGCGATGGCTGCTTCATTGCCGAGGCGCGTGGCGCCGACATCGAGTGGCGAGGGCATCTGGTACTTCCAGAGCGTGACCTGCTGACGACTCGGCGTGCTGCTCGACGTGCTGCTGCCCGGCGGCCGCACCAACACCACCGCGAGCACCGCGGCGAGTGACAGCGCCAGCGCCCACGGCACCACGCGCAACACGCGCGTAGCACGCGATGGTGGCGCCGCGCGGCGTGCGCCCGCCGCGGTGGCTACGGTGGGTGATGCGCCAAGCGCACTCGCAAACTCCGCCGCACTCGCAAAGCGATCGGCCGGCAACTTGGCAAGTGCGGTGAGCACCGCTGTCTCGATGTGTTCCGGCACAGTATCACGCAGCGTGTGCAACGGTGTTGGCTTTTCACTCAGCACCTTGGCGACGATCGCTTGCACGTTGCTGCCCAGGAACGGCGCATCGCCGGTGAGCATCTCGTACGTCACCGCACCGAGCGCATAGATATCGCTGCGCGCGTCGATAGTGCGTTCGCCCATCGCCTGTTCGGGGCTCATGTACTGCGGCGTGCCGAGACTTAGCCCCGTCTGCGTCATGCGCTGGCCACCGGCGCTCTGCACGGCGAGCGCGATGCCGAAGTCCGCCACGAGCGCACTGCCGTCGTGCAGGAGAATGTTCTCCGGCTTGATGTCGCGGTGAATGACGTTCTGTCGATGCGCGTAGTCGAGCGCACTGGCCACTTCGCGCGCGATGCGCACCGCGTCAGCGATGGGCAGCTGGCGTTCACGCTCGAGGCGCGCACGCAGCGTCTCTCCGGTCACGAGCGGCATCACGTAGTACAGCAGACCGTCCGCCTCGCCCGAGTCGAGCAGCGGGAGAATGTGCGGGTGCTGCAGCCGGGCCGTGGTGCGGATCTCGGCGAGGAAGCGTTCGCCGCCGAGCGCGGCGCCGAGGTCAGGATGCAGGACCTTGATCGCGACGTCGCGCTCGTGCTTGAGATCGTGCGCGAGGTACACCGTGGCCATACCGCCGGCGCCGAGTTCGCGCTCGAGGCGGTAGCGGTCGGTCAGGGCGCTCGCGAGTCGGTCGATCACGGGCATCATATCTTTCGGATCGGTCCCGGATACGTCGCGAGCAACGCGTCGGCAGTCACCAGCGTGATGCCTTCACTGAGCGCCTGCGCCAGCAGCAGGCGGTCAAAGGGATCGCGATGAATATCCGGCAATCCCTCGACACTGACCGCGTGCTGGCTGGTGATGGCCAGTTCCGTGTATCCGTTGTCCAGCAGGCCGCGGCGCAGCACTCGCGGCTCAACGCGAAAGTCCTTCCGTCCGAGGGAGTTCTTGATGGTGATTTCCCAGAGGCTCGCGGCGCTGAAGCACAGGGCATTGGCGGGATCGTTCAGCAGCTTGCGGGCGCTGGCCGTGAGGCGCTTGGAGTTGCCCGCCGCCCAGAGCAGCACCTGGGTGTCGAGCAGCAGCTTCACGCGCTCACACCGAACAGCGCGGCGATCTCGGCGTCGCCCATGCGATCGAAGTCCTTGGGCACCGCGATCTCGCCCGCCAGAAAGCCCAGGCGCTGCGGCGCGTCCGGCGCGTCGAGCCCGGCGACCTTCACCAAGGGCTTGCCGGCCTTGGCGATCACGAACGCGTCGCCCTTGACGGCCTGATCGACCAGCTTGGACAGCTGCGTTTTTGCTTCGTGGATGTTGACGGTGATCACGGGTGTTGACTAAGGGTGATGGACTAAGTCTATCCAATCTCACGCGACCTGGCAACCGGCGCCGCCCCCGTGTAACCGTCCACAGACGGTGATCATCGCTCATCAACGTCACAGAGCCGTCGAAGTCGTTCAGCGTGATTTCAACGACTCCGTAGGTGTCCTGCATCGACAGCCAACTTTCCGGCGTCCGTCCCACGATTTCAACGACTCTGACCCCTTGAATGGAGATAGACCTCGGTGATAAACGCCCCAGGATGCGGAAGGTTGTGCATGGCCACGTCGCGTCCGTGACCGGCGAGACCAGTACGGACGCATCGATCAGCCCGCCACGCTGACGATCCGAGCACCGCCCGTCACGGCGCCCCCGCCCCCCGCGACGACGCGGTGAGCTGCGGCCAGTTCACGACGAGCTTGACACCGCCGACCGTCACACCGGCACCGCCCACCATCAGGAACTCGCGCCCGCTCGGAAAGACGCTCCAATTCGTGTTCAAGGCGCCGCCGCGCTGGAAGCGGTCGACAAAGAGGGTATCCCATCGCACGACGCGAAGCGGGTTGCCGTTTAGCCGCGCCGCAACGATCAGCTGGCCCGCGCTCCGATAGAACAGCGCGCCACCCTCGGGCGACCAGATCGGCTCCCCGCCGCCCGAGATCGAGACCTGCAGGCGCCGCCCCGGGCCCGGGATCGGCTGCACGTAGACCTCGTGTCTCCCGGACTCATCGGAGTTGTACGCCAGCCAGCGCCCGTCGGGCGAGACGGTCGGACTTGCCTCGCTCGCTCCGGTCGCGACGAACGGCCGGAACTGCGAGAGACTGTCGGCCGGGGCCAGGAGGATGTCCCTCCCCCCTCGGAGTGCGCTCCAGCCGCCGGCGGGCCCGAGATCGAAATCAAACAACGCTGTGGACGAGTCCCGGAACAGCACGCGATCCTCGCCGCTCCGGTCCCACGCGCGCGACACGATCTCTCGGCCCGCTTCGCCGAGGAAGCGCATGAAGGTGATGCGATCACCGTCGCGCGACCACTGAGGTGCCATCCCTTCACCCTCGGCGGCCACCTGCTGCAAGGCGCCGGTGCGCACGTCGATCAGCACGATGGCGCCCTCGGGTCGGATTGCGGTACTTGGGTTTCTCTCGACCACGAACCGCTGTCCATCCGGCGACACGCGCGGCACGTTGTAGAGACCGACGCTCCCGGGACCATCGCGCGCAGTACCGTCGTTTTTGACGATCAGTAGCTTTCCCAGGTTGGACCGACCCTTGTGATACGCTATGGTGCCGTTGCCCGAGACGGCCACACCCACAGCCCCGGCAGTGCCGATCCAGATGTCCTGGAGGATCCTCGTGGGTGCTCCCTGAACGCGGCGTGTCCGGAGCGAGAAGGGCACAGCGAACACCTCACCGGTAAGTCGCCCGAAGACGATGTGCCCGGTGCCCGAGTAGAGCGGATTCGTCCCGACGATGCCGAGGTCCTCGATACGGCCATCGTCGAGGGAGATCACGCCGATGTGGTCGTCAAAGATCGTCGCTCCGGGGCGGACGCTTCGCACGTTCACGAGCGCGTGTTTGCCTCCGGGCAGCACGGATGGCCACCGAAGGCCCGGGATTCCCGCGGCCGAGTCGGGGGCCGAGATCACGCGCTTCGCCCCGCCATCCGGTGTCATTTCCCAGAGCGTGTCGGCGCGACTCGTCACGATGCGATCCCCGTCCCCCCAGCTCGCTACTCCGGAGGTATCGACGCGTTGCGCAGTCCCACCAGTCACGGGGATGCGCACCAGTGCGGTGAGCGTCCGGTACAGGAGCGACGCACCATCCGGTGACAGAGTGAGGTCGACGTTTTGGCCCACCAACCCGATGTCCGTGCCGGGAATCAACCGGAACTCCGGTTCATCCATCCGGCGTGCATAGAGGCCGTGCTTACCAGCCTTGGTCGCCACCACCACCAAAAGCGTGCCATCGCGCGAGAGGACGAGCCGTCGGCCACTCCCGGCGAACAGTGCGACGCTGTCGGGAAGCAGGACGTCGACGAGCGCGGGCACGGGCGCTGGCGCCCTGCGCGCAGCGAGCCAGAGCGCACTGCCCACGCCACCCAGCGCGACGCTCGTCGTCAGCGCGAGGAGCGCGCGCGTGCGCATTGGCATCCGCGGCGCGTTCACGGCGTTCGACGTACTGGCGCGGGTGGCGTACCCAGCGGACGCCCCGGTATCCACGAGCGCCGCCGCGAACTCGCTGGCCTTGGCCCAGCGGTCGGCGGGAATCTTGGCGAGCGCCTTGAGCACCGCCCCTTCGACGTGTGGCGGGATCGTCTTGCGGACCAGCGTCGGCGCCTGAGGCTCCGCACTCAGCACCTTCGCCACGATCGCCTGCACGGTCGCGCCGGTAAACGGTGGCTCGCCGGTCAGCATTTCGTAGGCGACGGCGCCGAGGGCGTAGAGATCGGTACGCGCGTCGAGCGTGCGCTCGCCCATCGCCTGCTCGGGGCTCATGTACTGCGGCGTGCCGAGGGAAAGCCCGGTTTGCGTCATTCTCGCTTCGCCCGCGGCGGTCACCGCGAGCGCAATACCGAAGTCGGCAACGAGCGCGTGCCCCTCTTGCAGGAGGATGTTCTCGGGCTTGATGTCGCGGTGGATGATACCGTGCGCGTGCGCATGCCCGAGCGCGTCCGCGACCTGTCGCGCGATGCGCACCGCTTCGTCGATCGGAAGCTGCTGCTCGCGAGTGAGTCGGTCGCGCAGCGATTCGCCGGCCACGAACGGCATCACGTAGTAGAGCACGCCATCCGCCTCGCCGCTGTCGAGCAGCGGGAGGATATGCGGATGCTGCAGCCTGGCCGTCGTCTTGATCTCGGCCAGAAAGCGCGCGGGGCCGAGCGTGGCCGCGAGGTCCGGGTGCACGACTTTGATCGCAACCTGTCGGTCGTGACGGAGGTCGTGCGCGAGATGGACGGTGGCCATCCCGCCCTGGCCGATCTCCTTTTCGAAGCGGTAGCGGTCGGCCAGGGCGGCGACGAGGGCCGGCGGAGTGGAGGAGCTCATTGCACCGTATACTCGCGCCGCACGCGGCTCCGCGCTACAAGGCGAGTCCGTCCCCCGGCACGGGAGCCTCGTGCGCAGAGTGGATGTCGCGGAAGACATCCCGCGTGCGTGATGGATCTATGCCAATTCAATATCCGATCGCGTTCAACGTCGGCGCACGTTCAAATTCCAGTCGGTTGGCGGTCACGACGCTCATGTCGTTGGCAAGGGCGGTGGCGGCAATCCAGAGATCGTTGGTGCCGATCAGCTGACCGACGGGAGCGAGCGCGCGATACAGCTCTCCGTATCGCCGTGAGACGTCCTTCGTCCAGGGAAGTCACCGGATATGGGCGACAGAGCTTCTCCCAGTCGAGCCGCTGCCTCACGTTCGGCGGTGATCAGGAAATTCGTATCAAGGATCAGGCCCACGGATCATCAGGCATCACGGTGCGTGTTGGCCGTCAGCGATCGGAAGTTGCTTCTCGCGCTCCAGTCGTTTGCGCGGGCCTAGCGGTCGAGCGCTTGCTTACCCGAAAGGATTCACCACCTTCACACCGCCGATCATCTGTCCAGCATTCAAGTCTTCACTGTAGATCGTCGTGCATCCGCTGGCGGCCGACGCGGCCACGATGAGTGCATCCCAAAACGAGAGTTGGCTCAGCACCGAGCGATCGATGGCCTGCTCGACCAGATCAGGCGAGAGCTGCACGACCTCGAAAATCCGGAACGATTGCACGACGGACTTCGCGGCCAGCGGTGCGACACCCATTTTTCGCGTGGCGGTGACGTAGTACTCCTGCAGCACTTGGGTCGAGATCACCCCGCGGCCCGTCGCCGCCACCTCCGCCATCAGTTGGCGACTGCGTTCACGCTTGTGCGGCGCATCAAGGTCCTGCGCGTACACCAGCACGTTCGTATCGAGAAAGACTTTACCGCCGCTCATACAGCTCGTCTCGGGTCCACTGTGTGCCGCCTGAGCGGCCCGGCGCCTGGTCCATCAACCGAAACAGCTCGTCAACGGCGGCCGTGCGATCCACATGAACGGTGCGTGCCAGCAGATCGCGCACCAGCGCATTCAGCGTGGTGCGATGACGCTCCGCGTAGGCCCGGCCGGCCGTGAGCGTTTCCTCATCGATCGCCAAGGTGATATTCTTCATTACACATTATACGTGTGCGCAGGCTATGTGTCAATCTCTGCGATCGGCCAGGGTGTGTCATGCTATTTCGCGATAGTCGCTGCAGGGTGCGCGGCGGTCAAACGACCAGAGCTCACCCGCCAGACCGGAGGGTGATTTCGTAGTCGGGTGCGGCGCGGATAGAAGCCGCTAGATGTCGGCGCGCTGAGTCCAACGGATGGACACGTGGATGTCTTTGGCGGATCTCGTCGCGCGCGATCACAGCTTCGCGCCAACCTCGTGCACGATTTGCACAAGGTCGTATCGATGCGCGATCAGAGGATCGCGGACTACGTGAAGCCTCGTACTTCAGCATGGCGCACCCGACGGCTTCCAAGCAGTAGATTGACGCTATTTCCCTTGGCGCGCTTGAGTAAACCGTACCCACTCCACCCGCAACCACCGTGACGCAGCTCCGCGACCAGTTGCAGGCGACCCTGAGCGGCAGCTACACCATCGAGCGCGAACTCGGTGGTGGGGGGATGTCCAAGGTCTTTGTGGCCGAGGAGACGCGCCTCAAGCGCAAGGTCGTGGTGAAGGTGCTGTCGCCAGAACTCGCCCAGGGCATCAGCGTCGAGCGCTTCGAGCGCGAAATCCAGACCGTCGCGGCGCTGCAGCACGCGAACATCGTGCCGGTCCATACGGCGGGCGACACGAACGGGTTGCCGTTCTACACGATGCCGTTCGTCGAGGGCGATTCGCTGCGTGCGCGACTGGGCCACGGTCCGCTGCCCGTCGGGGAGGTGATCGGCATTCTGCGCGACGTGGCCAAAGCCCTGGCCTACGCGCACCAGCGCGGCGTCGTGCATCGCGATATCAAGCCCGACAACGTGCTCATCTCGGGCGGGGTGGCGGTCGTCACCGACTTCGGCATCGCCAAAGCCATCAGCGCCTCACGGACATCCGGCGCCGGCGCGACGCTCACGCAGATCGGCACGAGCATTGGAACGCCCGCCTACATGGCGCCCGAGCAGGCGGCCGGCGATCCGGACATCGATCATCGCGCGGACCTCTACGCGCTGGGCGCGATGGCGTATGAGCTGCTGGCCGGACAGGCGGTGTTCGCCGACCGCACGCCGCAGCGTATGCTCGCCGCGCACATGAGCGAGGCGCCCAAGCCTCTCACCGACTTCCGCCGCGACGTGCCGGCTCCGTTGGCGACCCTCGTCATGGCGTGCCTGGAAAAGGACCCGAACGCGAGGCCGCAGCAGGCGGCGGACATCGCGCGCACGCTCGACACGATCACCAGTGGCAGCAGCATGCCGACCATGCCGCCGGTGCTGCTCGGCGGGCCGGGCATGTTACAGAAAGCGTTGGCGATCTACGTCGTCGTGTTCGCGACCGTGGCGCTGCTCGCCAAGGCCGCAATCACTGGCATCGGCCTTCCCGATTGGGTGTACCCCGGCGCGCTGATCCTGATGGCGCTCGGACTGCCCGCAGTGCTCTGGACGGGCTACGTGCAACGCGTCACGCGCCGCGCGATGACGATGACGCCGACGCTCACGCCGGGCGGGTCGCCGTCACAAACGCAGGGCACGCTGGCCACGATGGCGCTCAAGGCGGCGCCACACGTGAGCTGGTACCGCACCGCGCGCGGCGGCGCGTATGCCCTCGGCGCATTCGTTGTGCTCGTCGCAGGCTTTATGGCCATGCGTGCATTCGGTATCGGGCCGGCAGGCACGCTGTTCGCCGCGGGCAGCATCAATGCCGACGACAAGTTGCTGGTGGCCGGGTTCACGTTCTCCCCCGCGTCCGATTCCGCCTTGGGGCCGATTCTGACGGAAGGTGTGTTGAACGCGCTCGGGCAATCGCGCGCGGTGCGGTTGCTGACGCCGGAGGACATCGCGACGGTGATGACGCAGATGAAGCGCACCGGCGACCTCGCGGGCAACGACTCCCTGGCGCGCGAGGTCGCGGAGCGCAGCGGGGCCAGTGCGATTGTGGGCGGCAACGTCGTCCATGCGTCGAGTGGATATACCGTCAACCTCACGTTGAGAGGCGCAGCCGACGGCGCCTTGCTGGCGTCATTCGCCGAAACCGCAGAAAGCACGAAAGATCTGATCGACATGATGGACGCGTTGACGCGGAAGCTGCGCGGCAAGATGGGTGAGTCGCTCAAGCAGGTGAACCGCAGTGTGCCGCTGGCAGAGGCCACCACGGCGTCGTTGGAGGCCTTGCGCCGCTACTCCGAAGGCACGCGCGCCAATGATATCGACGGCGACTTTATTCGTGCGGTGCGCGTGCTCCGCGAGGCCGTGGCCATCGACAGTACGTTCGCGCTGGCGTGGCGGAAGCTCGGCATTGCGCACAACAATGCGGGGTCTGGCGCCGCTTCTGCGGACTCGGCGTTCGAGCGAGCCGCGCGCCACGCCGAGCGGCTCCCGGATCGGGAGCGCGGCCTGGTGCTCGGAGCGTACTTCGCCAGACGCAACCTTGATGTCGCCAAGGCGATCACGTCATACGAGTCCGCGTACGCCGCCGACTCGAACAGCTACGTTGCCGCCAGTGGGCTCACGGATCTGTACACGCTGACGCGCGACCACCCGCGTGCGCTGCGGTTTGGCCGCCGAACGTTCACAATTCTGCCGAGGCAGGGGGTAGTGGGAACCCTCGCGGACAATTTGGTGATGGCCGGCGACGCTCGTGCGGCCCAGGCGTTGATCGACTCGGTGACCAGGGGTGGCTCTCCGACTGAAGAGCATCTCAACATTCGGCAAACACGGGTATCGTTGGCATACGCGAGAGACGTGATCGACTCGGTGCGCCTCCTGGGCGAAGCGATGCGCCGGTCGAGCAATGCGACCATCAGGCTGTGGGGAAGCGGTACGCTGATCCGCGAGGCGGAACTGCGAGGACAACCGACCCGTGCGGCGCAGTTGGGCGCGGAGTTTCTCACGATGCGACGCGCTCAGGGCATCGTTGATCCTACGTCAGACAGTATTAGGTCCGCGCGTCGCGAAATCACCTTAAGAGGCCGCATGCCGGAGGGCAACCGGCGTCTTGACGCGGTTGCCGGCACGCAGTCCGCCGGATCGCAACCAGTTTTGCTCGCTCCCACCAGCCTTGCGATCGCCGATCTGTACGCGCGCGCCGGTGCGGTGGCGAAGGCGAAGGCGATGCTTGCGCGGTACGAGTCCACGACGCCAGGAGGCGTGCAGGGCGAAGCAAGTCAAGCCTGGCACGAAGCTCGCGGCAGCATTGCGCTCGCGGAACGGCGCTTTGCGGACGCGATCCGGGAGTTTCGGGCCAGTGATACCGATACCTCAGGCGTCCCAGCTGCTTGCGTCGAATGCACGCAGATCAATCTGGCGCGGGCATTCGACGCGGCGAACCAGGCAGACTCCACGATTGCCACCATGGAACGGTATCTCGCTATTCCACCGCGTCGACTAAACACTCTGAATGACGCCTATTTCCTGCGGGCGATGGTGCACGAGCGCCTCGGCCAACTCTACGAAGCCAAGGGCGACACCGCGAAAGCCGTCACCAACTACCGCACGTTCATCGCGCTCTGGAAAGACGCGGAGCCCGAGTTCCAACCACGGGTGGCCGAGGCCAGGCGGCGGCTTGAGAAGCTGACGCCGGTGGAGAAGGTGCGGTAAGCTCGGTCGTCGCACGCTCGGTCAGCGATCCCTGATTCGTGGCGCGTCACTGCAGCGCTGGCGGAAACACCGCATCGACGGCGCGCCGGAATGACGGAGGGTCAATCGCGGGAAACCGAAACAGCTCCGGCTCCATACGGGC
>JANOPS010000736.1:0-2927 GCA_031421995.1 Gemmatimonadaceae bacterium | reverse complement strand
GGTGGCATTTGCCGGCGCTGCGGCGCTGGCGCGGGTGTTCCCGCGGGGATGGTGGCTGTGGTATGTCTTGGCGGCCGGATGTGCGGCAACGCGGGTGCTGAGCCTGGGGCATTTTTTGAGCGACACCGTGGCGGCGGCGTTCCTAGGGTACGGCGTCGGGGTGCTTGTGGCGCGGGCCGGGGGCTTTGGGCGCGCGCTGGCACGCACGAGGGACGCGGCGTGGTCGGTACCTGGGTAGACGTTGGTTTGAAGAAGACCCCTGTCTAGCTGAATGATAATCATTCACGTGCCACGATCCCCTCGGGTTTGCCTCGCGCCGCTGGATGGGTGCCACGGCGGTTACTTTTCCCAAACAACCGATACGTCACGAAGGTGCGTGGTGCCCATTACGAGGCCCCGCGCTGAAAAGGGAACCCGGTGCAAGTCCGGGGCGGCCCCGCCGCTGTAAGGGATGACAACGACGAACCAATACCACTGCGACCAACGCGTCGTGGGAAGGTGTTCGTTGACGGACGACTCCCGAGCCAGAAGACCTGCCTGCGTGATTCACACCAACACACCCTCGTGGGAAGGGTCTGGATCACTATGTCATTCGAATCCTTGCGGCGTCCCGTGCCTTTGCCGGAAACGGTCGAGTCGCCGTGCATTAAAGTCTGCCAGATCGACCTCGAAGGGTTGTGTCGCGGCTGTGGTCGCACGCTCAATGAAATCGCGCGCTGGCGGGAGATGTCGAACGCCGAGCGTGTGCTCATCAACCAACGCGTCGGGTTTGGCGGGCATCGGGGGGAGCGATGACGCGCGCACGCGCCCTCTGGCGTGCGCGCCTGCTGTCGGGGCTCGTGGTCGGTGCGGCGGCGTCAGTCATCGGTTGCGCCGGCGCCAGATCGGCGGTTCCGAATACTGCGCGCGCGGCTCGGGCCCCTGAGGCACTGCTTGGCGCGTTTACTGACGATTACGGCGGCCGCTATCGCATCACGAGCACGGCGTGGCAACACGGCACGCGCAACCGCTACGACGTCGTGGCGTGGTATCCCGATTCCCAGTTCGTGATCGCACGGAACGCGGCGACCAACCCAACGGACGGCGGGCTGTGGACGCGTATCGACTGGATGCCGTTGGAGGGCATGGCACCATACACGTGGGCTTTCTGTTTGAGCGCGTACAAGGCGCCCACCCGCGAGGCCGCGCAGGCGACGCGAGTGGCCAACCGCGGCACGCCGCGTACCGGGTGCGGCGGGTTTCCGTTCTCTCGCATGCAGCGGGTGCCGGAGTAGGCGCCTGCGCGCCGGCCTCGGCATCGAACGCGACAGCGGGGGAGAGAGGGGATGAGTGGCAGATAGAATGCAGGCATACTATACATTCACATCGTTCATGTGTATAGTATGGTGATGATATACAGACCATTCTGGCAGGCTCGGCTCGAGCAGGCATGGCGCGAGGCACCCATTGTCTGGCTGTCCGGCGTGCGGCGGTCCGGGAAAACGACCCTGACGTCTCAGCTCCGCACAGACAAAGCGTTGTATGTGAACTGCGACCTGCCGGCCGTCGAGGAGCAGGTTCGCGACCCACAACTGTTCTTTGCGTCGTGCACGAAGCCCGTCGTGGTGTTCGATGAGATTCACCAACTCCGCGATCCCGCGCGATTGCTGAAAATCGGCGCCGACCTCTTTCCCCGACTCAAAATTCTCGCGACGGGTTCGTCGACGCTTGCCGCGAGCAACAAGTTCCTGGACACGCTCGCCGGGCGTAAACGCAGCGTGCATCTGACGCCGGTCCTGTGGGAGGAAGGGGCGCAGTTTGGTACGTCGCTGGGGACACGACTTCTGCATGGCGGCTTGCCGCAGGCACTCCTCGCTGAGCGTAAGCAACCGTCGCTCTATCGCGAATGGTTGGATTCGTTCTTCGCGCGCGATGTCCAGCGCCTGTTTGGACTCCGCGATATGAACCGCTTCAACGCGCTCTTCGAATACGTATTGCGGCAAAGCGGCGGCCAGTTTGAAGTCAATCGTGCCGCCTCAGCGCTGGGCGTGTCTCGACCAACTGTGGAAAGCCATTTGCAGGCACTCGTCATTACGCATGCGATTACGATGGTCCGTCCGTTTCATGGCGGTGGGCAGAAGGAAATCGTGAAGCAGCCGAAGGTGTACGGCTTTGACACCGGCTTCGTGAGTTTCGCGCGTGGATGGGACACCTTGCGCGCGGAGGATTGCGGAGCGCTCTGGGAGCATCTCGTATTGGAACATCTCCAGGCACACTTCCCAGACGACACGGTCCGCTACTGGCGCGACACCGCCGGGAACGCAGTCGACTTTGTTCGCGCCTCGACGCGGGACGAAATCGATACGATCGAGTGCAAATGCAACTCGGCGTCCTTTGACGGGCGCGCCCTCAGGGTCTTTCGTCGGTATTATTCGAAAGGACGCAACTATTTGGTCACTCCGGGTGCTGCCACTCCCTTTCAGGCAAAGTACGCCGACGTCGAAGTCACCGTCTGCACACCATCACACCTGATGCAATAGGCGAGCACGGTTCGGCGGGAGGCTTGGCGTTCGGCAATCCACATGGTGAAGGATAGTGAGTCTTGCGATCTCCGTGAGCCGACATGACCTTGTGAGACGGCGAGGGGGAAATTGGATCCGACACACTCCGTCCGAGTGGAGATGACCGCGACACGACTTATCATGATTGATTGGATCGGCGGTGCCGTCGCAGGCGCACTGGTCCTGTTCTTTCGCGAGTGGCTCACGCGACTCTACTCACTGCCGCCAGACCTGCTGTTGGTCATCGGCATCGCGAATCTCGCCTATAGCTGTGTCTCCTTCACGCTCGCGATGCGCAGCCATGGCGTGACCGTGCCCTACCTTCGCGTGATTGCGGTCGCGAACGTCGCGTGGGCAGTATGCTGCGCGGTCTTCACCGTGGTGTGG
>JANOPS010000735.1:0-3667 GCA_031421995.1 Gemmatimonadaceae bacterium | reverse complement strand
ACTGCAGTAGCGCGTAGCGTCGCGCGGCATACTTTCTCATCAGGTTCCTCCCGCGCGGCGGCGAGCCCCGGATACCACGCTCCTCTACCGTCACGCGCCAATCCCCTCACTCCCCGGAGCTTCGCATGAACATCCACCGCCTGGCATTCGCCGCCCTTCTCCTGCCCACGGCGCTCGCCGCACAAACGCCACCCGCGACCCCGCAGGCCAATCCCATCACGACGGCGTTTCGCACGCGTATCTTCTCGGCGCACCGCAATATCGCGCAAGCGCTGGATTCCATTCCGGCCACCAAATTCGACTATAAGCCAACACCGGCGCAGCTCACGATCGGCTACATCGCGCAACACGTGGCGAGCGACAGCTACCTGTTCTGCAACAATTTCGGCGCGATGAAGGCCACACTCCCGGAAAAGGATACCGCAACACCGGATTCGCTGAAGGCGAAGTGGCCCAAAGACGAGTTGGTCACAAAACTCAAGGCATCCTTCGCGTTCTGCGTACAAGCGTTTGATCAGCTCGATGACGCCAAGCTCGCCGATCAGATCACGATGACGTTCAACGGCACCTCTCGGCCGTCGACGCGCGTGAACATGGTCCTCGGCCACGCGCTGGATCTGGCAGACCACTATAGCCAGCTCGCCAACTACATGCGCCTGAACGGCCTGATCCCGCCAACGGCGCTTCCCAGACCGGCGCGCTAGCGAGACGCCGCGAGCGAATGGAGTGACCGTCCCGAGGGCCCGCTAGATCACATTCCGCTCAAGCAGCGGCGCGTTGGCGGCCACACGTTCCACGGCGAGTGGTGACAAGTCGAGCGTGCGGTACTCCCCCGTCGCGATGAGCTCGGCCATCGCCAAGCCCACAGCGGGCGCTTGTTGCAGACCATGTCCCGAAAAGCCGGCCGCCACGTAGGCGTTGCGCATGCCGGGAATGCGCCCCACCAGGCCATTCTGATCGAAGGTGTTGTACTCGTAGTAGCCGGCCCACGTACTCGTCACCCGCAGCGCGTCGAACAGCGGCACCCGTTCGGCGAGCTTCGGCCAGAGCCAGTCGGTGAAGAGTCCGTGGTCCACCTGATCGAGTGAGGCGTCGTCCACGTCGTCGCCGCGCGGCGGCGCCCCACAGTAAAAACGACCGGTGTCACCCTCCGGACGAAACCAGAATCCACTCGGATCAATCACCAACGGACAGCCGGAGAGTGGCGCGTTCGCTTCGACGCAAAACACGTCCCGCTTGCGCGCCCGTATCGGCAACGCGCACCCGAGCGACGCCGCCAGCGGCGCCGACCACGCACCGGCAGTAATCAGCATGACGTCAGCGGGGACACGCTCGCCGTGCGACGTGATCACGGCCTGCACGGCTCCGTCCTTGGTGGCGAAATCCACGACGTTGGCCTCTGCAAACTGGACACCCTGCCCAATCGCGTGCTGGCGAAATGCCTGCAGGGCAAGGTAGCCATCAAACCACCCTTCCCCGCTCAGCGGCCCTGACAGCCCGAGTGAGCCGAGCGTAATGTCGTCAAGCGTGAGCCATGGAAAGCGCGCCGCAATCTCGCGTGGCGTGAGCAGCGCCACCTGCGCGCCGCACCGTGTTTGCAGCGCCTGATTCTTGGTGAGCACGTGCGCACCGGCATCGGTGGCGAGATACAGGTATCCGGGCTCCACAAGCCCGATACCGGGTCGATCATCACCGACGGCCAAGTGCTGCGCGATATCCCGATAGAACAGCAGGCTGGCCTGCGAGAGACGAATATTGATTTCGGTGGAGAATTGCTGTCGGATCGCGCACACCGAGCGTGCGCTCGAGGCCCATGTGTAGCTGGTATCCTTCTCCAGGACAGTGCACAGTACGCCGTAACGCGCCGCGAGAAAGGAGGCGGTCGCTGCGCCCATGACGCCTCCACCAACAATCACGACGTTCAAATCTTCTGTGGGCGGCTGAGTCCGCATTGAGGGCTGTGGCATCGAATCCAAAGATGCGGCCCGCCCACAGATTCGGACAGCTCCCCATGGCAGCTCTGCTGACGTTGCGATCGGGCATCGTATCCGTGTCCAAGTTCTCTTCTCTTCGACGCCGTAGACAGTGGCGGCAGGTGGTCTGCTGGCCAATCTCTCACCGTCGATCACGGAGGTACGATGTTGTTGATGCTACAGAAGCCAGTGCTGATGCTCGCCAGCCTTGCCTTGGCAATTCCGGCTCACGCGGAGCCGCCGTCTGCGAAAGTGCCCAGCGCGAAAGCGCCCGCCGTGACTCGCACCGTAGAGTTGAAAGCGAGCAACTCGGGGCTGGACGAAATCACAATTGACCTACAAAGGCTGTGGTGCGTGTCGGCGGAGGCGGTCGCGTCGAGGATCTACCCCGACCGCCCGGTCAAGACGTGGACGCTGCCGCCGCGCATGAACGGTGCGACGATGCGGCTCGTTTTTCTGGTCGGCGAGGTCGACCTGAAGGAGTGCATCGGACTCGCCAAGCTATCGAAGTCGCGCGAGGCCGAGGTGAGTCTTGTGATTCCGCTTTCTGCATCGGTCGGCACACCGCCCAAGCAAACGGCAGACCTCGGCGACGTGCAGGCCCGATTGAAGCGCTAAGCGGGTGCGACGAACGTGTCGATGCATGGCTATGGCGTGAGTGCGCGCGCGGACACAATGGTGATCGTGCGGAACTCCACCTCGGAGCTCTCCGACTGAATGGCAATCTGGCCATGATCGGCCGTAGCGTTTGTGCCGTGGTTCACCAGCGTGCCATTCACCCACACCTTAACGGACCGGCCGACGGCTTCGATGACCATGCGGTTCCACTGCCCAAGCGGACGCTCGGCACCGTCGGTGAGGTTTATGATTCGCCGCGCCTTGCCTTCGGTAATGCCCCACGTGTCCTTCGGCCCGCGTCGCTTCTCCATGTCGGGCACCGTGATGTCTTCGACGATGCACCAGAAGTCACCCGCGTTCAGGTGATCCATTTGCACTTCGATGGACTTGGGAAACATCCCGTAGAGCGCGCGGGGTGTGGACGCATGCACCAGCACACCGGCGTTTCCGGGCTTTGCCGTAAACCGGTACTCCACTTCCAGTCGGTAGTTGCGAAACACCGAATCGGAAATCAAATGCCCGTTGGGTTCGCCGAGACTTACCAGATGACCATCGCGCACGATGAACGGATTCCGCACGCGCGCATTGGAGTCGATCGCCGGGACATCGACGTGCCAGCCAGCCAGCGTGCGCCCATCGAACAGCGAGCGTGGCGCAGAGCGTTGCGACGCGATCCCGCCGGTGGCGAGGACGGCAACGATGGTCAAGAAGAGTTTCATGGGAGAAACGATGCAGGGCGCGCGCCGGGATCGCAATTCTTCGTCCGGTACGCGAGGGCGGCACCGACTCCATCACCGTGCACGGTGAGCCCGCCGCCGAGCCCCGGCCCATCTCGCCGTCGAGCGGACCCGAGACCAACTAGGCGCGTGCTGTGACGCAGGCATCTTGGCCAGCCCCAGCTCAGGCACCCGCTGCTGTCCCGTTTGACAGGCCTTTGATAGGTCGGGCGTACAGTTCCCGTACCGGTTTGTCGGCGGCATTGCTGGATGCCTGCTCAGCGCGTCAATTCGAAGGAGCAGCCAGCAGCGTTCCAACTCGTGGGGGGGATGATCGTGATCGGACGAGCACACAGCGTG
>JANOPS010000734.1:0-2676 GCA_031421995.1 Gemmatimonadaceae bacterium | reverse complement strand
CGGTGACGCCGCCAACCGCTGATTCTGGGCGCGTCGCAAGGGGTGCGTCGACCGGTGTGGGGGGACGGGGGGGCGCGGCCGACGCTGGTGGTCGCGGCAGCGCGGCCCCCGCCGCCTCCACCGCGGTGGCCGCAGCGCCGCAAGCGGGTGGTGGGCGCGGCGGACCGGGCGTGCCGTACTGGGGCAAGTACGTCTACCACGACAACAATCGCGACATCAACCTCAAGCTGGTCCAGATGCGCGCGATCATCGATTGGTACTTCACGGCTTATCCGCCGATCATGCACGATCTGCATGAGGCGCAGCCGCTGCTGTACACCTATAGCGGCGCGGCGCCGCAGAATCCGAATCTGGATCCGCTACTGTTTTCCGAACTCCCGTGGTTTGCCAACTGGGAAATGGCCCAGATGACCAAGTGGGGCATGCCGGGCGTGTACACACATGCGTTTATGGACGGCTGGTCGCCGGGCTACCTCGGCTCGGTCGCCTACAACCACAACGGTCTCATGAAGATGTACGAGACGCAGTCGGGTCGCGATCTGGACAGTGCGGCGATTGCTGCGGCCAACCGTCCGGGGGCGGCCGCTGGCGGTGGCGGATTCGGTGGGCGTGGCGGTGCGGTACCGACCGGTCGCGGCGGCGCACAAGAGCGGGAGTGGTATCGCGGCATCCCGATCGGTTTCAACGATCTGGCCACGTTCACCCGCCGCTCCAACGCGAATTACATGCAGACGGGCGTGCTCTCGGCGTTGCAGCTGGCGTCGATGTTCCCGGCGACGGTGCTCGAGAACTTCTATATCAAGACGCGCAACTCGATCGAAGAGGGCAAGTCGAAGGCGCCGTACGGCTTCGTCGTGCCGGTGCAGCGGGATATGACGCGCGTCGCGGAATTCGTGAACATCCTCCGCCTCCAACGCATCGAAGTGGGTGAGGCGACGGAGCCGGTCAAGGTGGGCACGGTGACCTATCCGGTGGGCTCATTGGTCATCAAGCGCGACCAGCCATATGGACGACTCGCCAAGAACCTGATCGAGAAGCAGCAGTATCCGGATGCGCGCCTGCAAACGTACGACGACAGCGGCTGGTCGACCGGCTTTGCCATGAATGTCGACGTGGTGGAGATTGCCGACTCATCGATCTTGAAGGCCAAGGTCAAGCCGGTCGACAAGATGAGTGTGGCCGGCGCCGTCGCGGGTACCGGCAAGGCGGGCATGGCGATTGCGCATACCGGGTCGAACAACATGGTCTCGCTACGGTACCGCTTGCGGAACGTGCCGATGCGCGTGGCGGAGCAGAAGTTCACCGTCGACGGCATGGAGTTTCCTGCGGGCTCGTTTGTGGTGACTGACATGAGCACGGCCCCCGCGGTTCGCGCCGCCGTTGAGGCGCTGGGATTGAAGGGCCGCACGTTTGCCTCGGTGCCCGCCGTCCCGATGCACGACGCTGATGCGCCGCGCGTCGCCGTCTACTCGCAGTGGAGTGGAACGCAGAACCTCGGCTGGTACCGCCTCACGTTCGACGAATTCGGCGTGCCGTTCGACCTGATCTACAAGGAACGGGTGGCAAAGGGTCGTCTTCGCGACCAGTACGATGTCATTCTGATCGCTGAGCAGAATCTGGGGCGCACCACTGTGATGCAAGCGGCCGCGTCGCGCCCGCAGCCCTATCAGAAGTCAGACAAGTTCAAGTTCCTTGGCATGTACGGCGAAACCGCCGACATGACGGGCGGCTTTGGACAGGTGGGAGTCGATGCCTTCGCCGCGTTCCTGGAGTCTGGCGGCACACTGATCGCGGTGGGTGAATCAGCGCGCTTGCCAATTGAGTTTGGGTGGGCGCGCACGGTCGACAAAACACCGGTCCCTGGGCTCACTTCACAGCGGCCATTGGTGGAGGGTGAGATTGTTCGGCCCGAGCACCCCGTGTTCTATGGCTACGACGCGAAGACGTTGCCGGTGAAGTACGTTGGTGGGACGCCGTTCAAGGTCGGTATCGCTGACGAAGGGAACGTGTTGGCGCGCTATGTGGGCGGCGACAAATCCGTGATCTCCGGCCTGATGACCGGCGCCGACTCGCTGCGCGGTAGGCCGTTTGCCGTCGACGTACCCTCTGCGCACAAAGGTAAAGGGCGTGTCATCATGTTCTCGAACAATCCGATCTACCGGTGGCAGAACCACGGTGAGTTCAACATGATCTTTAACTCGATCATTAATTGGAACGATGCTGGGAGTTCGCCTGCGAAGCCCGCGCCGGCGGTTGTCGCGCCTCGGCCGTAGGCTCGCGGGAGTCGCCTTCGCATTCGTCAGGCCCTCGCGTCTTCGCACCACAGCCATTAACCGCTTGTTGGTAGGCTTGGTGACAAACGCACGGTCTGTCAACAGCAAAACCCGTGCGCAACTCAGGGCCGCAATGTGTATGATCTACGCCTTGAGGAAAGCGTGATATGCGGCAGTGACGCGTACCGCGCACACAGCAGTGTCTGTCGCCGAAGACATCACAGGAGTACGAATCGCGTCGCAACTGTGGATAAAATCACGATGCCATGCCCGTGACATATCCGCCCGATTGCCATGCATTTCATGGGTTGCGCTCTCATGACGAACGTGTATTCTACGCGCGTAAGACGACTGTTCCCACCTCGCGTCGCGCGGTCCGTCATGCACAACACGACGGCGTTCG
>JANOPS010000733.1:0-5786 GCA_031421995.1 Gemmatimonadaceae bacterium | reverse complement strand
GCGCGTTGGCATGCAGGGGCGCTACGACGATGCCGCCGTGGCGCTCCACGGCACCACCGCGCGAGTGCGTACGCGAACCGTGCGCGCGGATGACGTGGGACAAGGCAGTCTCGGCGTCTGGACCAGCGTGGACTCGCGATGGACGCCGACGGTACGGTCAGTACTCGGTCTCCGCGGTGACGGGTACGCCTTCGACGTTGCCAGCGATCGCTCGGAGAACTCCGGGCAGCGCTCGGCGGCCATTGCCAGCCCTAAAGCGTCGCTGGTATTTGGCCCGTTCCGGAATACCGAAGTGTATGTGGGTGGCGGCTACGGCTTTCACAGCAATGATGCGCGCGGAACCACGATCACCAGAGATCCGGTCAGGGGAGATGCTGTCGATCGCGTCAACCCGCTGGTGCGTTCTGCCGGTGGCGAGATTGGAGTACGAACCTCGACATCCGCGGGCATTCGCTCGTCAGCGTCGCTCTGGGTGCTTGACGTGGATAGCGAACTGCTGTTCGTTGGCGATGCGGGCACGACCGAACCGCAAGGCAAGAGCCGACGCGCGGGCGTGACGGTTGCTTCGTTCTGGACGCCCGTGTCGGCACTCACATTTGATGCCGATGTCTCATTCACCCGTGCGCGGTTTGTTGATGCTCCGCGCGACGCCTCGGCCGTGTCAGGCGCGCTCGAGAATGTGGTCGCCGCCGGTGTGGTCTGGGCGCCGGGATCAAAAGGACCGTTCGCTGCCCTGCGCGTGCGACACCTCGGCGCATATCCGTTGATTGAAGACAACAGTGTTCGCGGCACGCCAACGACGCTCGTCAACGCCTCGATTGGCCACTCGCTGCGCCGCGCCCGCATCACCGCATCAGTGTTCAACCTGCTCGGCAGCACGGCGCGTGATATTCAGTACTACTATGCGTCGCGCCTTGCCGGCGAGGCGGTGGGCGGCGTGAACGATGTACACTTCCACCCGGTAGAGCCACGTCAGCTTCGCATCAGCGTGTCGTTCGGCATGTAGCCTCGCGATCAGGCGATCCGCGACATCCCCTGCGTCCCTGCGTCCGCTGCGTCCCTGCGGGCTGGCCTTCCGTTGCCGGTCCCTCACCGCTCCTCAGCCCTCAGCCCTTCCTCGCGCCGGAGGGAGGGGTGAGGGACATGCAGGCGTGGGCTGTGAGCTTTGCGGTTTCAGGGTTGAGCGCCAGCTTGAGAGATGAGGGGTAAGGCTTGGGCGACTCAGGCTTGAGGCCTGAGGCGCACGCGGTGTGAATGTGGCGCATGCACTGGCATGCTCCGCCTTATGCAAAATCCAGCCAACAACCACGTGCTGATGCGTGCGAAGGCGCTTCAGCTCAAGCCTCAAACCCCAGCCCTGAGTCGCCCAAGCCTCACCCCTCATCCCCTCAAGCTGGCGCTCAAGCCTCAAGCCCCAAAGCTCACAGCCCACGCCTGCATGTCCCTCACCCCTCCAGCTAGACCCCTCACCGCCCAGCAACCGCGCCCACCAGGAACGGCGTCATTGTAGGCGCCGGCGACCCGCCCGACGGCTCTTCGGTCACCGCGAACGCAGCTACACCCTTCGCACTCACGGGAAGGACCACGTCGTTCAGCAACTGCTCGCCGTTCTCTGCTGGCGTAAAGAGGCGCAGCGGGACCGGTGTGCCGTCCTTGATCATCCACAGCGCATAGGCGCGGCTGGCCGAGACGGGTGTTAACCCAGACGCGTGCAACACGGCGCGCCCCAGTTTCACATTCCAGTACAACTGCAGCGCAGGACCCGTGGTGCTTGTCCCCGCCAACTGTACAACGACGAGATCGTTACCGGCATCAGTGAGGAGTTGAACGGTGGCATCCCGAGAGGCAAGGCGTGCCTGCAGCGTCGCCGCCTGTTCGTCTCGCGAGGCGAGCGTCGCCCGGAGCGCAGTGACCTCCCGTTGCAGCGTTACGCTGAGCGCGACACTCGCCGCAAGGGCAGTGGCCAGTGCGCCCGTCACTAGTGGATACCTCCCGATCGATCGTGCAACACGGTGTGTGGCGGCGGGCGTGGGCTTCACAGACAGCGCGGGCACGGTATCGTCAGGCCGCGCCAGACCGTGCGGCTCGGCGGCAATGCGCGCAAGGAGACGGGCACGAAGCGCCTCCGGCGCCGGTACCGACTGTGACGCCGCGAGTGCCTCAAGCGCGCCTTGCTGTATCGCCACCTCGCGTGCCAGTTCCGCTGCTGTTTTGGGATCGTGCATGCCCGCCTCGAAGATCTGTAGTTCATCGGGCGTGAGAATGCCCATAACGTACGCCGGCGCGAGATCGCGAAGCGCGTCTAAGGAGGGCAGCGTCATCGCACACCCTCCGGCGACATGCGTGGAAGCACGTCGCGCAGCCTATTCATGCCCAGACGAATTCGCGTCTTGACCGTACCCAGCGGTTCACGCAGCCGCGCCGCAACTTCCGGGTGCGTCAAGCCCTCGAAAAACGCCAACTCGATCGCGCGCCGCTGAGGTTCCGGGAGCAGACCCAACGCCGACGTCACGGACATCGCCCGTTCCCTCTCAACCACCGCGACATCCGCGCCAAGCGGCGCCGATCCCATGGAGGTCGCGGTGACGTCTATCGCCAAGGCCATCGACGACAAGCGCTCGCGTCGTTTCCGAGCACGAACCGCGTCCAGCGCCCGCGTTCGCGTAATCGTTGTCAGCCATCCCAGCACCGAACCGCGTGCTGAATCGAACGCGGAAGCCGATCGCCAGAGCTGCGTGAATGCCTCCAGCGCGACCTCCTCCGCATCCATCGGCTCGCCCACAATCCTGAGCGCGAGGCCGTACACGATTGCGCCGTGGCGATCGTAGAGCATCGCGGCCGCCCGTTCATCCCCGCGGGCCATCGCCGCGAGCAATCCGCTATCGGCGAGCGAGTCCACGAGCGGCTGTCGCCTCGGGGTAATCCGTACGGTCAACTCCGGAGCGTACGCCGGATAGCATGGCTGAGCGCGTCATCATCGTGCTGTCTACGGCGCCAACGCCCATCTGGATGTGTGACACCCCACTCAGCCTGAAACGCGGTTGGTGGAGCGGATACCACTGTCCGCCACCACGATGCTACTATTCTCCCAGATCTCGGCGAATGCCGTGGGTCGAATCTTTGACCAGCCAGCCGTGGCCGACGGACCGTTGAGTACCTCACGTCGCGCAGTCACTGCGACGATGACGGCAGAAACTGCCGTGCCTCTTCAGCGGCACCAGGCGGACACGAACCCAACGGGCAAGCGACTCGCTTTCCTGACGCTCACCGCGCTCGGCGTGGTGTACGGCGACATCGGGACCAGCCCGCTGTACGCACTCCAGGAGTGCTTCAAGCCCGAGTACGGCTTGGCGCCGACCGCGAGCAACGTGTACGGCGTCTTGTCGCTGATTGTGTGGGCGCTCATCAGCATCGTGGCGATCAAGTACATCGTCTTTATCATGCGGGCCGACAACAATGGGGAGGGCGGTATTCTCGCCTTACTCGCGCTGATCTTTCGCGAAGAACGCGAGGACGGCATGTCGAAGTCTTCGCTGGCTTTCTATACCGTGCTTGGCCTGTTCGGCGCGGCGTTGCTGTACGGTGACGGGATCATCACGCCGGCCATCTCTGTGCTCGGCGCCATGGAAGGCCTGAAGGTTGGTGCCCCGGCGTTCGAACAGTTTGTGGTCCCCGCGACGCTGGTCATTCTCTTCGTCCTCTTTCTGTTTCAGAAGCACGGGACCGCCAAGGTCGGGATCATTTTTGGTCCCGTGATGATGGCGTGGTTCATCACGATCGCCACGCTTGGCGTGCTCGAAGTCCAACGCGAGCCAGAGATTCTTGCGGCGATCAATCCTGTCTACGCGTTCCGTTTCCTGAGCGACAACGGGATGAAGGCGTTCTTCTTGCTGGGCGCCGTCGTGCTGGCCGTCACGGGCGCTGAAGCACTGTACGCAGACATGGGGCACTTCGGCCGGAAGCCCATCCGCGCCGCGTGGTTCTGGATGGTGATGCCAGCCCTGCTACTCAACTATTTCGGCCAGGGGGCGCTGATGCTCCGCGACCCGTCCGCCTCGGCAAACCCGTTTTATAATCTGGCGCCCGATTTCTTCTTTGTCCCGCTGCTCATTCTCGCGACCCTCGCGGCCATTGTCGCGTCACAGGCGCTCATTTCCGGCGCCTTCTCGATCACGCAACAGTGTGTGCAGCTAGGCTTCTCGCCTCGCGTTACCATCATTCACACCTCGAAGACGGAAGCCGGACAGATCTACATCCCCGAGGTCAACCGGCTGCTCATGCTGGGCTGCTTGGCGGTCGTGTTGTACTTCGGATCCGTATCCAAGCTGGGGGCGGCGTACGGCATTGCGGTGACAGGCACGATGGCCATCACGACCATCTTGTTCCACAAGATCGCCACATCGCGATGGAACTGGTCACCGCTCAAGGCTGGTGCGCTTTCGGGGACTTTTCTGTTCGTCGATCTGGCCTTCCTCAGTTCGAACGCCACGAAGATCCTGCATGGTGGCTGGGTGCCGCTGGTCTTGGGACTGTTTTTGTTCACGTTGATGACGACGTGGAAGCGTGGGCGGACCCTCCTTCGCGAAATGCTCTCGGCCCGCTCGATTCCCATCGAGGGCCTGCTGACAAGCCTTGAGAAGCGAACGCGGGTGTCGGGCACCGCCATCTTCCTCACGTCAGAATCGGAAGGGGCGCCTGTGGTGTTGCTGCACCACCTCAAGCACAATCAGGTGCTGCATGAGAAAGTGCTGCTGCTGTCAGTGGTGTCGCAAAAAGTGCCAGAGGTACCGAGTGCGGAACGACTCACCGTCACCCAGCTGGGGCCTGATGTCTATCGCGTGAAGGCTTCGTACGGCTTTATGGAAACGCCCAACGTCGAAGACATCCGGCTGCGCTTGGCGGAACACGGCATCAAGACCAGGTCTCTGGCCACGAGCTACTATCTGGGCCGTGAGGAGCTGATCCCGACGGGGAGCAAAGGCATGGCGCTGTGGCGCAAGAAGATCTTTGCGTTCATGTCACGGAATTCGCGCTCGGCGGTGCAGTACTTTGGCATTCCGCCTAACCGGGTCGTGGAGTTGGGGACGCAGATCGAGTTCTAGGGTGCGGGGGTCGCTCCGCCGCCGGCCGCGACGTCGAGCGGCTTGACGCTAGGTGATATAGTGGTATATATCACCTATGCATGGCCCCATTAACCCCGCCGACGATCTGCCGATCTACCGGCAGATCATGCGTCATGTCACCGACGCCATTGCGGGGGGCCGTCTGAAGGGCGGTGACAAGCTCGCCTCGCACCGGGAATTGAGCGAAGAGTTCGTCGTGGCACCGCTGACGGTCAAAAAGGCATACGACGAGCTGGAGGCGTTAGGATACATCGAAACGCACCGTGGTCGCGGCACCTTTGTGTGCGCTCGCCTGCCGCGTGTCTCGCGCGCCGCACAGCAGTCCCAACTCACGCACGCGGCACGCGCCTTCCTTTCGCAAGCGTACCTGAACGGCTTGCGGCTCGCCGACGCCGTCGTGCTGCTGGAGCGTGCGGATCGCGAGCTGCAGAAGGGGACGGCCGTACACGGCAAAACAGGGTCGGCCGCATGACAGCCGTGGTCGATGTCAGCGGCGTCTCGCGCGCCTTCAAGCGCAACGTGCCCGTGTTGCGCGACGTGTCACTTACGGTGCATCGCGAAGAAGTCGTCGCGTTGCTCGGCCGCAACGGTGCCGGCAAGACCACTCTTTTTCAGATCCTGATGGGCTGGCTCTGGCCACACGGCGGTGCGGTACGCGTGTTC
>JANOPS010000732.1:0-2887 GCA_031421995.1 Gemmatimonadaceae bacterium | reverse complement strand
CGTTGTGGTTGTTGCTCCATACTGCGTCGGCGCTCGGCGGAGTGGCCGCGTTCCTCCTCCTGCTATTCGCCACGCTCGCCCTGTCGCTCGGCAAGATCATATCGTAGCGCTCGGCGGCAGCCCTCCACCTCTCGCAGCCGTTGCCGCGGCGCGCCTCATGCGCAGGCAGACAATGCCGTACCTGGCGCTGCTCGGAGCAACGGTGGTGCTCGGCCTCGCGACCAGACGGTATCCCTCCGTGTTCCCCGTGGTCATCGCGCGATACGGCGGAGACGCGCTGTGGGCCGCGATGATCTTCTGGCTTCTCGCACTCCTGCGCCCAGCCACGAGCGCCGTTATGCTAGCCGCGTGTGCCGTCGGCATCTCGTGGGCCGTAGAGTGTAGCCAGCTCTATCACGCGCCATGGATCGACGCAGTGCGCGCAACGCGCCTCGGTGCGCTCGTTCTGGGCCAAGGATTCCTGTGGAGCGATCTGGCGAGCTACAGTGTCGGCGTGGTCGCCGCCGCCATCCTCGACACGATCATCGCCGCGCGCCGCGACCCAGCTTTGTAACGTCCTCCGACCTCGGCCGCGGACGGCGGGGAACGCCGCCTAACTCAACGAGTGTCCATCCTGAAACGCCGTGAATCGCTGTGAGGGGTGAGCGACAGCGTGAAGCAGGGCTGCGATGTCAGGGCTGAGGAACGGCAGGGGTGAGACCACCACAGGCGTGAGCGCTCAGGCTTCAGCACTCAGGGGAGAGCGCCTGCTTGAGGCGTGAGGAGCGAGCGCTGAGCCCTGCTCAGGGCTGAGGCCTCAGGCTGGCGCTCTCACCTGACCGGCTGAGAGCTGAGTGCTCACGCCTGTGGTGCGCCTCACCCCTTCTTTTCCTCAGGCCTGAGCGCTCAGGCCTGCTCCCACGCTGTCGCTCACCCCTCGAAGCGCCGTTGGCTGTTCGCGGCGTTTCAGATGGACACGAGCTTACCTACCGGCGCCGTTCCTGCTCCGCCTTGGTCAAACTCCAGGCAGGGAGCGGCGGCACAGGCACGTCCATCAGGGCATCGTCGGAGCCGTATCCCGCATCGGCGCGGATGGTGGCCGCGATCGATCGCCGCAGCGTGTCGATGTTCTCGCCGGCGTCGCCCTCCAACTCCATACGCAGCGCGCGAAAGCGCCGACCAGACTGCATACAAAACAGCTGCGTCAACTCTATCTCGCGGGCGCACGCGTCAACACCGCGTTCGTTGATCAGCCGCTGCGTGCGCGAGATCGTCGTCAGCCGCGCGTAGAGTTCGATCGCCATATCGGCCAACCGCTCCACCACCATTTGCCGGTGGAGGATGTCTTTCTTGTGCTTCACGATCATCTTCTGCGTCGCGGCGGCGAGCTCCGCGACGTGCTTTTCGATGAACGACACATGCGGCGCGAGCGACTCGTGGACCTCGATCGCCAAGCGATCACGACGCCCGAACGCGGTCCGTACGCGGTCGACCGCGTACTCCGATACGAGTACCCAATTCTGAAACGGATTCCGCAAGGCGCCGGCAAGCTCCTTGAGCTCTTCGGCCGGCTCCTGAATGCCATTCAGCCCCACGAAGAGTCGCAGCACCTCGTTGGCGCCTTCAAAGATGCGATTGATCCGCGCATCGCGCAGGTAGCGCTCATACGGCCACGGCTTCACGAAGCCACGCCCGCCGGCCAGCTGTACCAATTCATCCGTGCTGCGCCACACCAACTCGCTGGCAAACACCTTCACGCACGCCGCTTCGAGCGAGGCGTCTACGTCATCGGCATCCAGCGCTGCGGCCAGTGCGCCCACCATCGCATCGGCCGCGTAGGTATCGGCCGCCATCGTGGCCGCCTTGCGCTGCGTGATCTCGAACGAGGCGAGCGGGCCACCAAACTGCGTCCGTGCTTCGGAGTACCGGGTGTACTCGCCAAGCAGCCGCTTGCACGCGGAGGTACAGCCGGAGGCCAAGGACAATCGGCCCGCGTTTAACGCATGCACGGCAACGCGAAAACCCTTCCCCACCTCGCCCAAGACGTGGTCATCGGGCACGTACAGATCGTTGAAGATCAACTCCGCCTGCGTGGATGCGCGAATGCCGAGCTTGCGGATCGTGCCGTCAACCGAAAAGCCAGGCATGTCTGGGCGAATGATGAACGCCGTCGGGCGCTGCACCGTCTTCCCATCTCGAACGACGTCCGTCTGGGCAAAGGTCGCAATCACGCCAGCGCGATGGCCATTCCCAATCCAATGCTTGCGACCGGTCAGCAACCAGCCGCGATCATCGGGCGCGCGTCGGGCTTGCGTCACGATATGCTGCGCATCCGACCCCGTCTCTGGTTCGGTGAGGGCGTAGGCCGCCAGCGTTTCGCCCTTGGCCAGTGCAGGGAGATAGCGCGCCTTCAGCGCGTCCGACCCGAACAACACGAGGGCTTTGCCTCCCAATCCACAATGCACACCGATCAACACCGCCAGCGACGCGTCGATCGCAGCAACGGCACCAAAGACGCGCGCATAGGCCGACGCGGAGAGTCCGAGCCCGCCAAATTCCTGAGGGATCGTCAGGGCCAGCAATCCCGCGTCGGCAAAGGCACGGATGACCGGCTCTGGAATGGTTTCCTGCTCATCGAATGCCTGGGGGTCGACGAGCCCGCTCGCCACCATGTCGTTGAGCGCGCCAACGAGGCGCAGCACGACCTTCGCCTCTGCCGGGTCACGCGCGTCGAGCGGGGCAGGGTACGGAAAGAGTAATTCGTCGGCGATCTCGCCAGCGAAGAGACCGCGCAGCAACGACGGCTTGGTGGTGATAGGCATGCGTGAATTAAGAGGTCGCGTCGGGCTGTTGGCAACAACGGCTCGCCATAAAACGACGGCGGGGCGATCCCGAGTGGAATCGCCCC
>JANOPS010000731.1:0-7542 GCA_031421995.1 Gemmatimonadaceae bacterium | reverse complement strand
CAACACGCTGCTCCGCACCACCTGTGTCGCCACCATGCTGTCCGGTGGACACGCCACCAATGCGCTCCCACAGCTGGCTGAAGCCAACATCAACTGTCGGATTTATCCAACAGAGACGGCTGAGTCGGTGCGCAAGGTGCTGGAACGCGTGGTGGGCGATTCGGGCGTCAAGGTCTTGGTCAAAACACAGCGCCCCTCGTCGCCGCCGGCGGTCCTGTCTCCCGAAATCATGAACGCCGTGGGTCAGGCCACGCGCGAAGTCTTCGGGGACATTCCCATCATCCCGACGATGCTGGGTGGTGCCACCGACTCTCGGTTCTTCCGCACGCTTGGCATTCCGGCGTACGGCGTGTCTGGATTGTTCATGGATCCCGCAACCGACGCCCGTGCGCACGGTCGCGACGAACGTATGCGGGTGCAGTCGTATTTTGAGGGACAGGAGTTTCTGTATCGGTTGACGAAGCTGCTGGCCTCCACGCCCGCGCGCGTTCCGTAGCACCGTATGAAGCGTACCGTCCGCGGGCGCCGCGTGATCTATGCGATGCTCCTCCTGTGCGTACTCGCCCCGATCGCATGGTCGCAGCGTGGTGGATTCCGTGACCCCTACATCGAGCCCAATATTCCTTATGACGGGCGGTTCACGTTTGCCCGCATCCGGTACACGCAAGGCTATCGTCTGGCGTGGGGCGTGGACTACCCGCGCATGGAGCGAAACTTTCTCGTCATTCTGAACGATCTCTCGACGCTCACTCTGAACCGAAACGCCACAAACGTCTACACGCTGGACGATCCCGGATTATCGAAGCACACCGTGGCGTGGCTCACCGAGCCGGGATATTGGGTCCCTACGCAAGCCGAGGCGAGGGGGTTGCGCGATTGGTTTGCTCGCGGCGGGTTTCTGATTGTGGACGACTTTTTCTTCGAGCAGCAATGGGGCGTTTTTGAACGATCCATGCGCATGGTATTACCGGAGGTTCGCTTCGTTCGTCTTGACGCCTCGCATCCGATTTTCAATACGTTTTTTCGGATCACGACGCTGGACGAGATGCATCATCCCGCGACACCCGCCGCGCGCGCGGAGTATTACGCGGTGTACGAGAACAACGATCCCACGGCGCGCATGCTGTCGATCATCAGTTTTAACAACGACATTGGCGACTACATGGAATGGTCTGGCGGCGGCTGGTACCCCGTGAACTTCTCCAACAATGCGTACAAGTATGCGACGAATTTTCTGTTATACGGTTTGATGCACTAGATTCGCGACAGTCGGCTGATGCACGCGTCGCTGCGCACGAGCGAGTTTCACGGGCTTCGCGACGGAGCGACGCCGGGCTCAAGCTTCAGTTTTGACGGTACGCGTTCTTGCCCAGGCCGACAGCTCGCGGGGCAGCATGCGGTTGGTGGCCGACATCACCACGGTGCCGTCGGGGACGTCGCGCTGGACCACGCAATTGGCGCCGATCATCGCGTCGTCGCCAACCGTGAGGCCGCCGAGCACCCGTGCACCCGGGAAGATGATGACGTTGTTGCCGATCTTCGGGATCCCGTAGTCGTGCCCCATACCCAGGGTCACTTCATGGTGGATCAGGCACCCCGCGCCGATTTCGACGCCGGGCGCGAAGTACACGTTGTTGGGATGAATGAGCGCAAAGCCCGGCCCGATGCGCGTCCCTCGCGAGCCCGCCCACAGGTGCACGTTGAACAGAAAGTACGGCAGGTGCGCGATGCGATACACGATCCACAGGGGCAACCGTAGCACGGTTGGCAGGGCATCCACCCAGGTGCCGAAGCGGTGCACGGCCACGAGCCAGAACCCGGCGCTACCCAGCCAGCCACCGACCTCAGCGTATCGCGCGCGGTCGCGGCGGAGGTTCTCGAACACCCAGCGGCCTCAGGCCGACTTGCTGGCGACGAAGCGCGCGATGCGATCGATCGAGTCGAGGTTTTCCGGCAGCATCTCGTGGTCCTCGACGGTCACGCTGAAGGTGTCCTCGATGAACGCGATGACCTCGAGCACGCCGGTCGAGTCGATGATCCCGGCGTCGAGCAACGACGCAGAGTCCTGTAGTTGGCTCGCGTCGGATACATAGAAATTGGTCGTGATGAATTCGCGAACCTGTTTCTGGACGATCATCTAAGACGCTGTGCTGTGGGTGTCGGAGGAGGGGTCGCCGGACTGCGACGTGTCCGCAAGGTTACGACGCGCACGTCACCGCTCGCGTTACGCACCACCTCGGCCGGCTCGTACGCGCGGGCCCGGTCGGCGAGGATCGTGAGCTGCCGCTCCTGCCCGAGTCCCACCTCGAACAGCAGCGCGCCACCGGGGCGCAGGAACGGGATGGCCTCACGGATTACGCGCTGGTGGATGGTCAGGCCGTAGGGGCCGCCGTCGAATGCTTCCCGGGGCTCGTGCGCCATGAGATCCGCGCGTTCGCCCGCGAGCTTCCCCTGCGAGATGTACGGTGGGTTGCAGACCACGACGTCAACGGTGCCTTCGAGGTTGAGCCCGGCAAGGCCCGCGAACAAATCGCCCTGGGCGACGACGACGCGGTCGGCCACGCCAAGGTGCGCCACGTTGCGCCGCGTCACGGCGATACAGCCATCGGTGAGGTCGCTGGCCCAGAGCTGCGCCGTCGGGGCGAGCAGCGCCAGCGCGCAGGCCAGGTTCCCCGACCCACAGCACATGTCGATGACGCGCTGAGGCTCGCGGTCGCACGCCGTGATGGCCGCCAGCGCGGTGTCGCCGAGTAACTCCGTCTCCTCGCGCGGCACGAGGGCGCCAGGCGCGGCGATCATTTCGATGCCCATGAACGTCACGCGGCCAAGGTCGTACGCGTGCTGCGCACTGGTCAGCGGAGTGCCGCTGGGTGTGGTCATGCGAGCCCTGCCTTCGTGATCTTGCCGCTGTCGGTGCGGGGCAGGCTCGCCACGAAGGTGATGTGCTTGGGTACCATGAAGTTCTCCAATCGCTGCTGACAGGCGTTTCGCAGCTGGGCCTCGCTCATGGTGACGTCACGCTCCAGCACCACAAACGCCTTGACTGCCTGGCCGAGCACGTCGTCAGGGATGCCGATGACGGCCGCCTCCTTCACGCCGGGAATATTCATCAGCGCGTGCTCCACCTCCTTGGGCGCTACCTTCTCGCCACGCGACTTGATGATGTCGTCCATGCGCCCAACGAAGTACAGATATCCTTCGTCGTCAAGCCGGCCGAGGTCGCCCGTGTGCAGCACCAGTTCGCCGGGCAGGGGACCGGGCTTCAGTTTCGCCGCGGTGGCCTCGGGCTTGTCCCAGTAGCCCTTCATCACCGTTGCCCCTCGAATGACGAGCTGACCGACTGCCCCATCGAGGATTCGGTGTCCGTCGTCGTTCACGATCCAGAGCTCGGTGTTGGGGATCGCGATGCCGACACTGGATGGCTTGCGGTCGATGTCGGCCGGAGGAAGGAAGGTGCAGCGTTTGCACTCGGTGAGGCCGTACATCGAGAAGATGCGCGCCGTCGGGAACAGTGTACGCAGCATCGTGATGTGCTTCAGCGGGAGGTTCGCGGCGGTGTTCGTCACGTACCGGATGCGCGACAGGTCGTAGCGTTCCAGTGACCGGAGCTCGGCGAGCATCGCGAAGATCGTCGGGACACCCGGCAGTCCGGTCACGCCCTCCGTCACCATCACGTTCAGCACCTGCGCGGGGAACGCGAATGAGCGTTCGAGCACCAGTCGCGCGCCCGCACGGAACGCCATGATCATCTGATACAGGCCGTAGTCGAACGCCAATGGCAACACGTTCAGAATCACGTCGTCCGGCTGGAGTTCCAAATAAGCGCTGATCGACGTGCTCGCGGTCAACATGTTGCGATGCGTCAGCATCACCCCCTTCGCCTCGCCGGTGGAGCCTGAGGTGTAGATGATCGCGGCGAGGTCGATGTCGATGCACTGGCGCGCAGGCGCGGGTGTCTCGTTGCCGCCGGCCAGCGCGTCGTCCCAGCGCCGCGCGTTCGGCAGGGCGGCAAGCGCCTCGTCGTCGATGGTCCCCGACACGATCACGCGGCGGAGGTGTTGGCACGCCTGCGCCGGCACGACAAACTGCGCGTGCAGGTGTTGGTCGGTGATGAGCGCGGTGGGGCGGCAATCGGACAGCAGGTAGTGCAGCTTGTCGCGCTTGGTGAG
The DNA here is from genome assembly GCA_031421995.1 of Gemmatimonadaceae bacterium. Classification (GTDB taxonomy): domain Bacteria; phylum Gemmatimonadota; class Gemmatimonadetes; order Gemmatimonadales; family Gemmatimonadaceae; genus Gemmatimonas. The sequence goes on along the minus strand of JANOPS010000731.1, from coordinate 3,373 downwards.
CGGATTGACGATGACTGACACCGCGCTGGCCTTGAGCACGGCCCAGAACGAGACAACGGTTTCGATCGTGTTGTCAGCGAAGATGATCACGCGATCGCCGCGCGCGACGCCCGCATCCTGAAGATGGTTGGCGAGTGCATTGGCGCGCGCGTCGAGCTCGCCGAAGCTCACCCGTTGCTGGCCGCACACCAGCGCGATCTTGCTTCCCGCGGTGCGCGCGCTGTGCTCGAGATAGTCGTGCAGTAAGGGCACCGGGCCGTGCATCGTTTGCATGTCAGGTGGCGTGAGTAACGTCATTCGCTTCGTGCGCGTTCGGTCCCGTGCAATCAATGTCGGTGCGAAAGCCGACGCGACGGCTTGACGACGGCTGCACGGCGATGAATTGCCGGTGCAGGAGTTGCGTGGAGAGCAGTCCGACCAGCGCCATGTTGTCGCTGTTGGACAGTGGTCCGTCGGTGCTGCGGGCGCGGCACTTGTCGTACAGCTGTCGCGCCGCCTTCGCGTCGAACACCTTGGCCTCGTTGATGGCAGACTCCGAGAGTGCCTCCGCGATGTACGCGGGTGCGTCGTCGCCCACGAACGACAGCGCATCCGGCGCGCGGTAGGGTTGTTTCGGCCGCTGCACGATCCCGCTCGGGACGAGCCCCATCGCCGCCTGCTTGAGCACGTGCTTTTCGTCGAGCACGCGCAACTTGAAATCGTCGGGCAGGCTGTTGGCCAACGCAACGACGTTCGGATCGAGGAAGGGGAATCGACCTTCGACCGAATTGCCGAGCAGCATGCGGTCCCCCTGCGACGCCATGAGATACCCCGCGAGCAGCGTGCGCACCTCGATGTGCTGGTCCTGCGCGAGCGGTGACCAGCGCGCAACCTCGGGCGATAACGTCGCGATGAACCGACCGACGGCGTCGTAGCCCGCTGTCTGCTCACGCAGGTCGCGCGACAACAGTCGCCGCAACGCGCTGGTGGTGTCCCATCGCGTGCCGTGGGCAAAGCCGATGTCCCGGTACCGATGAAGGTTCCGGCCGAAGAACTGCCGTGCTATCGCCTGTTGCGACACCGGCGAGCGCGCGAGGTACGGATAGAGCCGCTCGAGCAGACGGGAACGCCATCTCGAGTGTGGCTGCCGGGCCCAGAACCGGCGCACCTTTCCCTCGCGAAACAGGTCGTAGCCCGCGAACATTTCGTCGGCGCCTTCGCCCGTGAGCACCACCTTGATGCCGTCGTCGCGCACCAGTCGCGACAACAGGAACAGGGGCGCGGGTGCGGTGCGGAGCAACGGCCGCTCTGCGTGATAGCACACCTCGGGAAAGACGGTCGCGATGTCGTGGCGAGACACGACCACCTCGCGGTGCTGGCTGCCGATGCGCTCCACCATCAGGCGCTGGAACTCGCTCTCGTCGTACTCGGCGTCGTCGAATCGCAACGAATACGTACGCAGGCGCGCGCCGACAATCTGGTGACTCAGCGCGGCGACGAGGGAGCTGTCCAGCCCGCCCGAGAGATAGCAGCCCACGGGCACGTCCGAGCGCAACAGGCGGAGGCTGGTCGCGTCGTGCAGGGCCGCCCGAACGGCCGTCACCGCGTCCGAGAGTGAGCCCGTGAACTCGCCGTTGCGGCCGGTTTCGTCGGGATAGCCTGGCGTGGGAAATGCGCATTCCATCACCCGACCATCGCCCCGGTAACGGCGGACGTGCCCGGGCTCCAACTCCGTGACGCCTTCGTACACACCCTGCGGTGGGACGATGCTCCAGAACGTAAAGGTCTGCGCCAACCCGATGGGATCGAACGCGCGCGGAATGTCGCGGTTCGCTGCGAAGATCGCCTTCACCTCGCTGGCGAAATAGAGGTAGCCGCCATGTTCGCAGAGATGCAACGGGCAGATGCCGATGGGGTCTCGCGCCAGCACGAGTTCCCGCGCTCGTGCGTCCCAGATCGCCACCGCCCACTGTCCGTTCAGGCGCCCGAATGCGTCGTCGCCCCATGCGCGCCATGCGTGCAGCACGACTTCGGTGTCGCTGCTCGTGCGAAACCGGTGGCCGAGCGACAGCAACTCAGTGCGGAGTTCCACGTAGTTGTAGATCTCGCCGTTGAAAACGATCCACGCGGCGTGCTCCTCATCGGTCATTGGCTGCTGACCAGTGTGCAGATCGATGACGGAGAGGCGCGCGTGTGCCAGTCCCGCCACGTCGTCACGGTAGAGGCCGAATTCGTCTGGGCCGCGATGCGCGAGCGCCGCGACCATGCGCTCCAGCGCCTCACGCGAGGGCGGGGACGCTCCCGCACGCATCGCCACGATCCCCGCCACGCCGCACATGTGGGCGGCTAGACCTCGGCGACCACGTCCACCAGCATCGGACGCAGGTGCAGGTACTTGGTGGCGCGCCGCTTGGCTTCGATGTCCCTGAACACGCGCTCCACCTGCAGCTCGGTGATGCCCACGACGGGCGCGACCTCGGCGGCACTCACGCCGTGATTGAACGCGTACAGGCAGAGGTCCATGCGCTCATATGGCAGCGCAAAGTAGAACTCTTCCTGCGTCTGGGGCATCGAGAAGGTGTCCGTGGTGGGTGGACGCTGGCGAATCTCCTCAGGTACGCCGAGGTACTCGGCGAGCTGGTAGACTTGCGTCTTATACAGGTGCGCAATCGGTTTGAAGTCGGCGCTGCCGTCGCCCTGCTTCACGAAGAAGCCCTGGTCGTACTCAAGTCGGTTGGGCGTGCCGGCCACGGCGAAGTTGAGCCGGTCTGCGTGGTAGTACTCGTGCATCTTGCGGACGCGCTGCTTGTAGTTTGTGGCGGCGACCAACTGCAGGTAGCCGGCAAGCGGCAGTCGCACCGTTGACAGCCCACCCTCCGGATCCTGCACGGTCAGCCGCGAGACGTTGAGGCGCTCACTCTCCAGGATGGACGGGAGCACCAGCTTGCACTTCCAATCTGCGCCATACGCGGGGACCACCGATCGGATGGCCTCGTCCTGTCGCTGATAGCAGCCCAGGGCTTCGAGCGCGGGGGCGATGTCTTCGACGATGGTCTGGATGCCGAGCCCGGTGGCCACTTGCTGACCCAGCCGCAGCGCATCGTCGCTGCTGTGATGCTCCGGCATGAAGAGACCCAGCACCTTGTCCGGCCCCAGCGCACGTGTGCAGAGCGCCGCCACCACGGCACTATCAATCCCTCCCGATATGCCGACGACCGCTCCGCGACGTCGCAGCGTACCGAGCACCTGCTCGCGGAGACTGTTCGCGATGCGCTCCGACTCCGCGGCCGCATCCAGCAAGAGAACGTTTCGGTCGAACACAGCCATTCCAGTTCCCGACGCGAAGGGTCGGCGCCGCAATCGAGACGTTGCGCCGCACCGTATCAGGAGACCG
>JANOPS010000730.1:0-1834 GCA_031421995.1 Gemmatimonadaceae bacterium | reverse complement strand
AGGCCTGCGCGCGATCGGCGTCGGTCGATCCTGTGAGGCGAGGCCCGACGGAATCGAGCAGCACCTGCGCGAACGCCATGACCTGCGAGCGCTGCATGCCCTCCTCATAGATCCGCTGGATCATCGGGTTGGTGGGCGGTGTCGAGCGCACATACGGGGCAGTGGCGCGATCGACTGGCTGCGCCTGCGGGTTGGTCGGTGGCGGGGTGGGTCCGACCGGGCCGCCACGGCCGCCCTGCGCATGAGCATTGGGGCCAAGGAACGTCACGGCGAGCGCGCTGACGAGGAGCGTTGTGCGAAGCATAAAGATCTGGGAGGGAGGGGACGACGGCGACCAATCCTGCGCGTTGCTGGCCGCGCAGCGAAAATGACCACCGGTGTCGCGACCACACCAGCCCCATCACTGCCCCATCACTGCCCCAGCATTGCCCCAGCATTGACCCAGCATCGCGACACAGGTGGACGCGGATAGGATGGAGACGAGGTTATGACGAGGCGATGTTCGCCCGGGCGTCAGTCCCAGCAGTACATGCGACCATCCGTGGTCAAGCCGCAGAGAAACCGGCCGCTGGTAATACTCCGCGTCAGCGCTTTGAACTTGAGGCCTTTGACGAGGTGGTACGGTCGATAGGCACGCTCGCCGAGACGTGACGAGATCGCGAGCGGCCGAAACTGGCCCCAGCAGTAGAGATCCCCGTCAAGCGTGATTCCGCATGTGGATTCTCTAAACACCGGCGCGACGAGCGCGAACTTCAGTCCACCAAGGACACGCTGCGGGCCCGTCGGGGCGACCGCGGCGGTGCCAATACCAAGCTGCCCGTTCGCATTCGCGCCCCAGCAGAACGCGTCGTTTGCCGTGGACAGCCCGCAGACCCCCGCGTCTGCCGACGCAATACTCCGAAACACCACACCACCCACCACGGGGAGCGGAGTTTCCGCAGGGCGGTTCGTCTCGTCTATGCCAAGCACTTGACGATTTACGCTCAGCCCACCCGAACAGTGCGCCGCGCCGGCCAAATCAATGAGGCACGTCGAGACGTTGACCGTGCTCACCATGGATGCACGCAACGCGCCGCCGACGGGCGCAATCGTCGTGTCCTCTTGAGCAAGATAGCCGCGCCCCAATTGGTACGCGTCGTTGTGTCCCCAGCAGTACGCGCCGTTGTCCGACCTGTCGATCGCGCAAGTTTGCGCGTGACCACCGTGGGAGAAGGAGGAGAAACGGCGCGCGGTCTGTACCGCAACAGGTCCCGTATCTGTCGCAACGGCACCCGAGCGCGCGAAAATGAAGTGCGCATTGAAGCCCCAGCACAGGATGCGACCATCGGTCGCGAGCGCACAGGCTGCATGCAGGCTCCCTTCCACGGCAGTGAACGAGATGCCTGCACCACCCGGCATCCGCACAAACAGCGGCGTAGAGTCGACCGCTGTTGGCGCGGCTCGACAGTACACGACAGCGGACGCGATCGCGCAGCTTCGAGAATCGTTCGCCGAACCCTCGGTGAACGTGATGCCACCATCGGCGCGGTGCAGAACGACGCGCACGGCTCGCTGGGTGCTTTGTCCATGGAAGGCGGCGCGCACAAGGGCCGTCCCTGTTCCAACACCAAGCACGGTGCCAAGCGACTCCACCACGCCGGTCGTGGTGTCGGAGCTGGTCCAGATAAACCGAGCAGAAGCATTGCTCGCAGAGTCGTTCACGACGGTGGCGCCGACGCGCATACTGCGTCCCAGAAACAGCGAATCACTTGGCGCGGTCATGGCGAGCGTGATCGTTGGCACATTCGGTGCCGCCTGCCTCGAGTGAAGCGGCGTGGAGCGGGTGATCTTGTCA
>JANOPS010000729.1:0-1698 GCA_031421995.1 Gemmatimonadaceae bacterium | reverse complement strand
AGGCCTGCGCGCGATCGGCGTCGGTCGATCCTGTGAGGCGAGGCCCGACGGAATCGAGCAGCACCTGCGCGAACGCCATGACCTGCGAGCGCTGCATGCCCTCCTCATAGATCCGCTGGATCATCGGGTTGGTGGGCGGTGACGTGCGCACATAGGGCGCACTGGCACGGTCCACCGGTTGCGCTTGTGGGTTGGTCGGGGGAGGCGTAGGTCCGACGGGGCCGCCACGACCGCCCTGCGCATGTGCGTCGGGGCCAAGGAACGTCGCGGCGAGCGCGCTGACGAGCAGAGTTGTGCGAAGCATGAGATCGGGAAGGGAGGGGACGACGGCGGCCAATCCTGCGCGTTGCCGACTGCGCACAGGAAAATGACCACCCGTGTCGCGACCGCACCAGACCCAGCATTGCCCCAGCATCGCGAGAGGCGGACTCGATAGGATGGGGGCGAGGCGATGACGAGGCGAGGTTCGCCCGGGCGTCAGTCCCAGCAGTACATGCGACCATCTGTGGTCAAGCCGCAGAGAAACCGGCCGCTGCTAATACTGCGCGTCAGCGCTTTGAACTTGAGGCCTTTGACGAGGTGGTACGGTCGATAGGCGCGCTCGCCGAGACGTGACGAGATCGTGAGCGGCCGGAACTGGCCCCAGCAGTAGAGATCCCCGTCGAGCGTGATCCCGCATGTGGATTCTCTATACACCGGCGTGACGAGCGCGAACTTCAGTCCACCAAGGACGCGTTGCGGGCCCGTCGGTGCGGCAGCGGCGGTGCCAATACCAAGCTGCCCGTTGGTGTTCACGCCCCAGCAGAACGCGTCGTTTGCCGTGGACAGCCCGCAGACCCCGCCGTCTGCCGACGCAATGCTCCGAAAAACCACACCACCCAACACGGGGAGCGGAATTTCGGCGGGGTTGTTCGTCTCGTCAATGCCAAGCGCTTGACGGTTAACATTCAGCCAGCCGGAACAGTGCGCCGCGCCGGCCAAGTCAATCAGGCACGTCGAGAAGTTGACCGTGCTTACCATGGATGCACGCAACGCGCCGCCCACGGGCGCAATCGTTGTGTCCTCTTGAAGACGATACCCGCGACCCAATTGGTAGGCGTCGTTGTGCCCCCAGCAATACACGCCGTTGTCCGACCCGAGCGCGCAAAAATGAAGTGCGCATTGAAGCCCCAACACAGGATGCGACCATCGGTCGCGAGCGCACAGGCTGCATGCAGGCTCCCTTCCACGGCAGTGAACGAGATGCCTGCAGCACCCGGCATCCGCACAAATAGCGGCGTAGAGTCGACCGCTGTTGGCGCGGCGCGGCAGTACACGACACCGGATGCGATCGCGCAGCTTCGAGAATCGTTCGCCGAACCCTCGGTGAACGTGATGCCACCATCGGCGCGGTGCAGTACGACGCGCACGGCTCGCTGGGCGCTTTGTCCCTGGAAGGCGGCGCGCACAAGGGCCGTCCCTGTTCCAACACCAAGCACGGTGCCAAGCGAATCCACCACGACGGTCGTGGTGTCGGAGCTGGTCCAGATAAACCGCGCCGAGGCATTGCTCGCAGAATCGTTCACGACGGTGGCGCCGACGCGCATACTGCGTCCCAGAAACAGCGAATCACTTGGCGCGGTCATGGCGAGCGTGATCGTTGGCACATTCGGTGCCGCCTGCCTCGAGTGAAGCGGCGTGGAGCGGGTGATCTTGTCA
>JANOPS010000728.1:0-2879 GCA_031421995.1 Gemmatimonadaceae bacterium | reverse complement strand
GAGGCCGGAACCGGTTAAAGGGTTCGCACGTCCAGCCCCATCGCCTCCGCAAACACCACCGCCTGATCCACCGAAATGATCGCGCCGCGCAGTTCCACATGCTCCAGTTCAATCCCCGCCAACTCGCTCCCCCGCAAATCGCACGTCGTCATCACCGCACCGCTCAACCACGCCGACGTCAAATCACAGTCGCGAAACACCGCCCCCTGACAGCGCGCGCCGGCAAGATCCACTTCGCGCATTTTCACCGTCTCGAAATGCGCCTTTCGTAGATCGGCCGTTGGGAGCGCTACATGCGACCAGTTTCCACCGGTCACGCGCAAAAGATCGAACGTACAGCGGTCGAATTTGCTGCCCAACAGCTTGCACTCCACAAACGAAGCATCGAAGAACGAACAATTCTGAAACAAGCAGTTCACAAAAGCGCCGTCCTGATGCTTCGAGCAGTTGAACTGCACCCGTTTGAACGTGCACTCCGTGAACACCATCCCCCTGGTGATCGACTCGGTCGCGTCGAGATCGGCGAACTGCACGCGCTCAAACGTCTCGCCCTCCAGTTCCTTGCCGTACCAATCCATCACCGCGTCGTCGGCCATCGCGTTAGTACCGCGCCAAGTAGCGTTCCAACTCCCACGGCGTCACCTGCTGACTGTACGCACTCCATTCGGCCCGCTTCGCCGCCAAAAAATGCTGTGCGCAGTGCTCACCCAATGCGGCCGTCAGCACCTCGTCGCGCTCCAATTCGTCGCACGCTTCACTCAGATTGTGCGGCAAATCATCAACCCGTAGCCGGCGACGTTCGCGATGCGACATCTCCCAGATGTTGGTGTTGACGGGCTCGCGCCAATCGGCTTCAGTGGCCAACCCGTCCAAGCCTGCCGCCAGCATCACGGTCAACGCAAGATACGGGTTCGCGCTGGGATCCGGCGTCCGAAGCTCCAACCGCGTCCCTGCGCCGCGCCGCTCAGGCACGCGGATCATGGGCGAGCGATTGCGCATGCTCCACGCCACATTCACCGGTGCTTCAAAGCCCGGCACCAATCGCTTGTAGGAGTTCACCAAAGGGTTCGTGACCGCACACATGGCGCGGGCATGCTTGAGCAGGCCACCGATGTAGTGCAACGCCGTTTTCGACAGCTCCCACTCGCGCTGCGGATCCCAGAAGGCGTTCTGTCCCATCTTGAACAACGATTGATGCGTGTGCATGCCGCTCCCATTCTGCCCGTGCACGGGTTTCGGCATGAACGACGCGATCAGCCCGAACTGGCGCGCCACCTGCTTCACCACGAAACGAAACGTCGCAATGTTGTCGGCCGTGCGCAGCGCGTCGGCATACCGAAAATCGATTTCGTGCTGCCCGTGGGCCACCTCGTGGTGCGCCGCTTCCACTTCAAATCCCATTTGCTCGAGCGTGTCCACCACCGCGCGGCGCGCATCCTCGCCAAGATCCATCGGCGCGAGATCGAAGTAACTGCCGACGTCATGCGTATCAGTGCCCGGACGCCCGTCAGCCGTGGGTTTGAACAAGAAGAACTCGGCCTCCATGCCCGCGTTCATCACGTAGCCCAGCGCCGCCGCGCGCGCGACCTGACGCTTCAAAACGCCACGCGGATCGCCGGCGAACGGCGTGCCGTCCGGCATGTTCACATCGCAGATCACACGCGCCACGCGCGCCGCCGGATCCCCCCACGGAAAGATCTGAAACGTGCTCAGGTCGGGGGCCAGCAACATGTCGGACTCTTCCACCCGCACGAAGCCTTCAATACTGGATCCGTCGAACATGATGTCGCCGTGCAGCGCCTTGCGAAATTGCGAGGACGGGATCTCGACATTCTTGATCACGCCAAGAATATCCGTGAACTGCAGGCGCAAGAAGCGCACCTGCTGCGCGTCGGCAAGGTCAAGCACGTCGGTCGCCGAGGCACCGCTCAGGTCGGATGGAACAAGGGATCGGCTGGGAGCAGGCACGGAAGTCGGGGCGAGAAGGAAGCGATGCGTCGAATTGTAGCGACGCGCAGGAGGGTCCCGCAGGCCATCGCGTTCCGGTAGTATTCGGCCTCATGACACCTTCAGCCAATCCAACGGACGGAGCGCCTTCGCTTGGCGACGGCTCTTGCGCGGCGTGCGGCGCGACACTCTCGGCCACAGCGCGGTTTTGCCACCGCTGCGGCACGCCGGCCGGTCAAGGTGCGTCCCTGCCCGGCAGCCCGGCGTCAAGCCTCGCGACCGTGCTGCCCTGGGGGATGGCCTTTGTCGCGTTGTTGGCTGTCGTCGCCATGTTCGCTGGCCGGAATTTTGGGAAAGCCAAGGGCTCGTCGATCGATGGCTCGTCCAACGCGCTCCCCACCACGGCCATTGATGGCCAAGGACCCGTTGGCCCTCCGGAAGCGCCGTTCGCCGGTGGCGGGGGCGCCGGAGGTTCACCACCCAACATCGCGAACATGAGCCCGTCTGAACGGGCCAGTCGACTGTACGTCCGCGTCATGGAGTACGCCGAAGCGGGAAAGGTCGACTCCGTCGCCACCTTCGCACCGATGGTGCTGGCCGCCCATGGCATGCTGGCGCAGCCCACGCTCGACGAGCGCTATCACTTTGGTCGGGTGGCCGAAGTGGTCGGCGCGGGCGAGATCGCGACCGCGCAGGCCGATACGATCCTGGCCGCAAGCCCGAACAACCTGCTCGGACTGTTGCTGGCGTCGCGCGCCGCGCGCGTGGCCAACAACCTCAGCGCGGCCAAGGCGTTCGAGAAGCGTCTGCTGGCCGCCCTCGAATCGGAATTGGCCACACGCACTGAGGAGTACGAAATGCATCGCGCCGAGATCGACCGCGCGGTTGCCGAGGCGCGCCGACCAAACTGACGGTGGACCAGTACTACTGCG
>JANOPS010000727.1:0-2095 GCA_031421995.1 Gemmatimonadaceae bacterium | reverse complement strand
TGCGCTATCAAGCCGCCCGAGACGTCGAACGAGAGGCGTTGTTGGACGAACTGCTCACCACACCGTGGTTTGTGGACGTCACAGACGAGACCGTCGACGGCGCGACGCTTCCGGATGGCTCACTCCGCGTGATCGTGTCGGTGCGACTGAAGCGGTAACGTGACGGATCAAAGGAACGGGCGACATTGCCGATCGTTCGCCGCGTACGCATCTTAGGGATTCCGGTACCGGTTTCTACCCTTGATGACTTGCCAGGAGACGCCATGCGTCGCGATCCCAAAGCACGTTTCGTTTCTCTCATCGGCGCTGTCGTCGTCGCTCTCGGCCTGTTGACCACCGCGGCAGCCCCTGCGCACGCGCAGCTGGGTCGGCTAAAGAAGATCGCCGAAGACGCGGCAAAGAAGTCCGCGGGCTTGGAGAAACCAGCAGCACCGGCCAAGGCGCCCGCCGACGAGGTCAAAGAAAGCGGTGACATCACCGCCGAACGGATCGACGCGGTGATTGCCTTCCTAACGCCTCTGGTGGCGGACGCCGAGCGTGTGTCGGCACGGAGAGTGGCCACGGAAGCCTATGACCGAGACATGAAAGAGGCATCCGATTGCTTGTCTGCGTTCACCAAGTCAGGCGCCATGCCGTCGGGTGATAAAGCCGACGAGATGAACAAGTTCGAAAAACGCCAGAGTGCGTTCAGCAAACTGGCGACACAAGCGTTGGACGCGGGTGACTATCGCCGAGGGATGGCGTATCAGGATTCTGCGGCCGTCACACAAGCGCGAATGATGGTGACAATGTTCAACGCGACCAAGTGTAAGCAAGTGCCGTACCGTCCGGCAATCGTCATTGAAGACGAGGCACGGAAGCTGTCCGATGCCACCGCAGGAAAGTCCCAACCCGAGGAAGGCGCGGCGAAGATTGACGTGCCCGCGTCGAATCGAGCCGGGATGTCCACGCGCATGTTTGGCCTTACACGCGAGCGCATCGCACTCTACGGACTCCTGGCGACGAAAGCCATCACCACGGCGCAGGCTGGCAAAGAGGGGGTGTTTACTGACGCGGAAACTGCGGCGCTGAGCGCACGAAAGGCACAAATCCTCAAGATGGAGCCGTTGTTCAAGACGTCCGCACTCGAATACAAAGGATGGGGCGATCTTAGGTACTGGTAAGCGTTCCGGGTTGCCATGGAGCGTTGCCGCGCGTTGGGTGCTGCTCGCGCACACGCTCGTCGTTGTCTCTGCTGCGTCCGCACAGTCCACGCGCAGCGAGCGCACCTCAGTCGCGGTGCCAAAGATCCGGGCGATCGAGTGCGGCGCGTCGGCGCGCGCGGCCGACGCGCCGTCCCTGTCCTGGCATGGCTCGCCCGTGCAGTGGGCCGAGTGGCGAGTCGCACTCGGCGCGCAGCAGGTGTCGTCCCGGATCGTGGTGGTGCGTTTCGATCCCCGCGTAGTGCAACTGTCGTTGGATCTGGTGAACAAGGGGACTGCCATGGGTGCCTGGTCATTGGCGCAGGCGCCCATCGACGCATTGGTCGCCCTCAATGCCGGTCAGTTTACCGATGCCGGCCCGTGGGGATGGGTTATGCATCGCGGACGCGAGTGGCAAGCGCCTGGAGTGGGAACATTGGCGGGTGCCCTGGTGATAGACGGAGTTGGCGCGGCGCGCGTTGTGGACGCGACCGAGATCGCCGGGGTGCGTAGGGCGAGCGTGGCGATCGAGGCGGTGCAATCGTATCCCACGTTGATTGGTGCTAATCACGCAGCACCGTCGCAGGTGTGCGATGCGCAGACGCCAGACGCAGTGCTTGACCGCACGCACCGCGACACGCGACTGGCAATCGGCACCTTGGCGGATGGGCGGGTGATTGTGGCGATGAGCCGCTACGCTGGCGCCGGCGCCATGGCAGCGCGATTGCCGATTGGTCCAACAACGCCGGAGATGGCCGAGGTCATGCGACGGCTCGGGGCGACGCGCGCGCTGATGCTGGACGGTGGGCTCAGTGCGCAGTTGTTGGTGCGCGGTGATCGCGCGGCGAAGGCCACGCAGTGGCCGGGGTTGCGATCGGTGCCGCTGGCCCTGGTGGGAAAGGTACGGCAGCCCG
>JANOPS010000726.1:0-18331 GCA_031421995.1 Gemmatimonadaceae bacterium | reverse complement strand
GGATTCGTGCCTTCGGCGCCGGCACACCACAATTCGCTGACTCCGTGTACGTCACGGTCACGCGTGATGCCGCCGGGCCTGTCATTTCCACGTCACAGCTCGTCCCTATCGTGGTACGTCAAGGCCAGGTGCAAAGCTTCGATGTGATCCTTGATACGCGCGGGACCACCGTCGGTGCGGCAACCATCCTCATCGGGTTCCCTCCGGAACTGATTCGATCGATTGGCTGGACCGGTTCACCAGGAACGCAGATCGGCTTTGACAGCGGGTTTAATGCACTCCGCATCAGCGTTGCATCGGCAACCGGATTGACCGGTACAGTGGCGCTCGTTCGTGTGAACCTGACACCCGAGGCGTTTTCGCCGCTGCTGGCCAATCGCCAGATCCTTGTGCAACCACTTGAAGTCGTCAGCGTATCGCTCCAGGACCTCGCGCCTCGCGCGACCGGTGTCAACATTCCACTCATTCCATGATCATGAAACGTTCTATTCCGCGGCTCACGATGTGTCTGGTGTTCGCGGCCGCGTCAGCGTGCGACGACCGACTCACGCTGCAACCTCCGACGCCCGAAGCGACGCTTCCGCGTCCTGCGAACGCGCGACTGGTACTCAGTGATTCGGGAGCCACCGCAGGACAGCAGGTGACCTTGTCGGCGTTCGCCACCGCTCAAGGCGGCGAGCGCATCGGGAGCTATACCGCGCGCCTCTTGTATGACACACTTTCTCTGCGCGCGCATGACGTGGAAGAGGTGAACGATGGTGCACTCCGCGCAGCGAATCCCATTCGCGGTGAATATCGACTCGCCGGTGCCGCTGTAAACGGACTGACTGACGGTCTGCTCTTTCGCGTGCGCTTCACGGTGTTGCATCCGAAGGGTCTTCGCCAGATCGGTCTGATCCTGGATGAGTTACACAGCGCAAAAGTGCTCGATCTGACACGCGACTTAACGATTCATGACGGCGTCGACTCGTTGCTTGCCGGACGTCCCGGCGTGCGCGTCCGTCCCAAAACGCCGAGTGCGACGCCATGACGCGCCTGCTCCTTGTGGTGCTGCTGTCGTGTTGTGCGCGCGCTCCGCAGCCTGATCGTGCTCCCGCCAGTGCTCCCGCCAGTGGTCCCTCCACTGCCGGGAGCGCCGCGCCATCGCTTGAACGCGTGGATCCAGAGACCATCGCTATTGGCCAAGGCGTCATCCACACGCTTGAACTCACCGGCCGCGGCTTCGCGCAAACCGACGGCGCGAATCGTGTGCAGGTCGGTCGCGCTGTGTTCGAGCGCGTGAGCGCGACCGCTGGTGGAACGAAACTGCGCTTCAAGCTCCCACTCACATTTACCGATACCGCGGCGCGCGGTCGACCGAGTGCGTTTGTCCCAGGTCGATATCCCGTCACTGTCATTACACCGACTGGCACCAGCAACGTGCTGACCCTGACCATGGTTCTCCAATGAACACACGACTGTATGCGCTGGCTGTGTCGCTCCTGCTCGTGGTGAGTCGGAGTATGACCGCGCAGCCACTCTCACCGCGCGAGATGCGCGAAGCTGACCCGCAAATTCGACGCGCGTGGTACGGCGCCACGCGCGCCTTTCCAGGCACATCTGTTCCGCCTGAAAACATGGCGGCCATGCACGACATGCGAGCGTCCATTCGCCGCGGACGATTTGCGTCGTCGACAACAGGGCAGCGGTGGCAATCACTTGGGCCAACGGGTTTTGTGTCCATGAACACACCGTATTCATCAACGCCGATGGTTGATGGAGGGCGTTTCACGAGCATCGCCATCAATCCGAAGGATTCGCGCAACATCATCGCGGGCTCAGGCAGCGCTGGGGTGTGGCGCACCACAAACGGCGGTGTCACGTGGCAGGCAACGAGTGACTTCGAATGCTCGCTCTCTATCGGTGCTGTCACCATTGACCCCGCCGACCCGCGTATTCTCTACGCTGGCACGGGAGAAATTTTTGATCCAGCTGGTTTCACGGACGGCTGTGGCATTCTCCGCTCGGCGAACGGAGGCGACACGTGGGTGCGCACGGGCACCAACCTCCTTGGGCTGAGTGGGCGGCTTGGCTCGCTGGTATACCAGATCGCCATTGATCGTGCGACCGCTGGGAGCACCAGCGGGACAACGCTTTTAGCAGCGACCAGCGAGGGGGTGCTGCGTACCACGAACTCCGGCAATGCGTGGGCGCGCGTTCTTCCTGGTTTCGCCACCGCTATAGTGCAACATCCCACGCAGTCCGGCACCTTTTACGCTGCTCTGGGCAACACCCGAGGCGATGCGGAGAACGGACTGTATCGCACAACGAACGGCGGTGACACATGGACTCGTGTCTCGCAATCGTTGGGATCACCGTCGGCCCTTGGTCGCATGGCACTGGCCGTGAGCGCGGCACGACCAGGTTCCGTGTGGGCGCTCGTTGGCAACCCGACGAATCGGAAGTTCCTGTCACTCTCACGGTATGACGAGGGGACACAGACGCTCACCACACTGCCCGCGCAAGGCATTCAGTTCACGAATGACCTGGGCGACTTTGGAGATCAGAGTGAGTACAACCTGCTCATCGGTGTAGATCCCGACGATGCCAATCGTGTCATCATTGGTGGCGTTCGTCTGTTCCGCTCGCGCGATGGGGGCCTCACGTTCCAGCAAATCGCGAGCGATGTGCATTCCGACTGGCACGACCTCGCCTTCGACCCCAACGATCCGCGACGTATTGTCACCGGTTGTGATGGCGGCATTTTTACCTCCACCAACGGTGGCGATTCATGGCGATCGTTAAATAGTGGCATTAGTGCCGTGCAGTTCTATCCCGGGATCGCGGTCCACCCGACCAACCCGGGCATCGTCGTGGGTGGTACGCAGGACAATGGGTCGATGATGTCGAATGGTGCGTTGTTGTGGGCCGGCATCAGCTTCGGTGATGGTGGTTGGGCGCTCATTGACTACACCAACCCCAATCTCATGCTGACCTCATCGCAGAATGGGAATCTGCAACGCCATGATCTTTCAACGCGCTCGTTTCAACCACTCCGGAACACGCTCAATTTTCAGCCACCGTTCATCACGCCGTTTATCATCGATCCACTCAACCCGCGCACGATATACGCGGGAACAAGCGCGGTAGAGGTCTCTCGCGATTTTGGATCCACGTTTACCCAATTGAGCCCTGCTGTGCAGGGACAGGTGACGGCGTTGGCGGTGAATCGCGCGTCGCCGCAGCGTATGCTCGCGGGGACCAACGACGGCTTCCTCATCGTCAGCGCCGATGGCGGCGCAACGTGGAACGGTGGCAGCCCCGTTCAGCGTGCGGTGTCTGACATCGCATACGACCCCAACGACAACCTGCGCTTTGCCGTGACGTGGTCCGGCTTTGGCGCAGCAAAAGTGGGGCTGTCGACCACCGGTGGCTTTTCGTACACGAACATCACCGGCGATTTACCTGACATACCCGTGAACGCGTTTTCCTTCACACCGCAAAGCACGCGCTTTTTTGCAGCGACAGATATCGGGGTGTTTGAAACCACCAACAGTGGCGTGTCGTGGACGATAACCGAGGGCATGCCTGCCGTGCCCGTGACGGATCTCGTCTATCATGCTCCATCCAATCGGTTGATTGCCGGTTCGTATGGTCGTGGCATCTGGTCGCTCCCACTGGCCACCGAACCGCCAGTGCTCCGCGGTGATGTGAATCGCGATGGCGTAGTGAACGCTGCAGACGCACTCCTGATTCAACAAGGCTTAGCGCAAGTGCGCCTCCCTGCGGGCCTGACGGTCATGCCATATGGTGATGCGAACTGTAACGGTGCACTCGACGCGGCCGACGCGCTCATCGTGCTTCGGTTTGCCGTAGCACTTGGGACGGGCGGTACGTGTGTCAACACGGCGCAGTGAGTGAGACGCACCGTGCACTTGCTGCTCTCCATGCAGTACCCTGTCCACATTCCCTCTCAGGACATCGTCATGTCTCACGCGCTGCGTGCCGCCGGTCGTCTTCGCCACATACGGCCTGTTGTCCTCCTCACACTGATGCTGCTGTGTCCATCGGTGAACGTGCTTACGGCGCAGTCGAGTAGCGCAAAGAAGACGCCTGCACAAATCGCGCAAGATAGCGCAAGGGCCGCCGCCGCCAAAACGGCCGCGGCGAAGGCCGCCGCCAGAAGGGCCGCGGCCAGGGCCGCCCAACAAAAGGCTGCGGCAGACAGTGCAGGCGCGAAGAAGGCCGCAGCTGACAAGGCCGCAGCTGACAAGGCCGCCACTGCGAAAACGACAACAGCACCCGCCTCGCTGACGGCGCTCACCACGCGACCATGCACAACACCTGCTGGCACAACAGCGCCCTCACGTGCTCCGGCGAACGCCGGTGCCGACGCGAAACGTCCTGCTGCAACTGGCACATCGACACGAGCCACAACGCGAGCCGCACCACGAACCACAACACAGGCAACGGCACCAACCGCTGCGACGTCTACCGTCGGTATCCCGAAATGCGCAGAGGCGTATCAGCAATTTGGGGCCTATGTCGGCGGAGCAACGGCAGGCCTTGGCTTTGGTACCGGTCCGTCCGGTGGTGTGATATGGCGACGCAAATCCGCACGATTCCCGCTGGCACTTCGCGCCGAGGTGTCCGTGTCGCGCTTCGCGCAACAACCACTCACTGCACTCGGCGGCATCGCTGGTGACGCCTCGCTGCTGCACGCAGGTGGCGCCATTGGACTGGAGTGGGTTGGAAGGCACAATCGCTCAGTTCGCCCCTACGCCACAGTGTCCGGCGGTGTGTATCGTTTTCAGGGCAGTGGACCTTCAGGTACCAACGGCACTATCGCCGATGGTGTGTTCGCCGCAACAACGGACGTTGCGCTTCTTGCTGGTGCCGGCTTACGCTTTGGAAACAAGATGTTTCTTGAAGCGCGTGTCATCACAGTGGGCGATTTTCAGAGTATACCGGTCGTGATTGGTTTGCACTTCTGACTGCGTGCGCAGCTCGCCGATAACGAACGTCTCCAACAGCGGTCCGAGCAGTGTGCGGTCTTTGGCGGCTCGCGCGTCAGTGACTCCTGCGACCGCTGCCGCCAGGCCGCTGTCGACGGCATACGATTTCGGGCCGCCAACCAAAGCGACCAATGGAAGAAATGGGCGGCGGGCGTGGCGCATGAACAAGCCTTCTTATCAGCCTTATAGAGGTTCCTCAGCATGCGGAGACGCCGCATGCCTTGATACAAGAGGAGCGCCTTCTGGCGGCAGAACCGCCAATTGACGTCCGGCTGCTGCGGATAAAATTGGCCGACCCAATCAGCGGGGTGGACGGCTTGCTCGCCACTCAGGCGGCGCTACCGCATCCAGCGACACCCGATACACGCGCGCGCCGGGCGCCCGCGACGAGGTGAAGAGCAGCACTTTCCCGTCATCGAGCAACTGCGACGGTGTGTCGTCCTCCGACGACTCGGCGCCGCCGGTCAGCCGGCGCGGCGTCGACCACCCCGACGAGGTCCGTTTCGTGATGAAGAGGTCCTCCTTCGTGCGTCCTCCGTCGATTCCAGAGTTGGAGAACAGCAGAAACGAACCGTCTGGTGCGAGCACCGGATACGCCTCTCCCGAGACATCATTGCGATGCAGCGTGGTGAGATCCGCCACGAACGAGAGACTCGGGCGCCCCGCAACACCAGGGGAACGGAGGCGCACCTCGTAGCACCCCATTCGTGCCGCGCCATTGCGACGACGATCGGTCCAGAGTACTCCGCGACCATCGCGTGCGAGCGACAACGTCACTTCGCCATACCGCGGTGTGTTGGTGACCCGTTCGACGGTCTTCCACCCGGAGGCACGCGAGGCGCGATACAGATCACGACGCTGATTACCTGGCTCGCGGGCCGCGTGGCGTGCACTGCTGAAATAGACCCACTCGCCATCAGGGCTCACCATCGGCGAGCCTTCCGCTGCCGTGGTGTCCGCAAAAGTCGCTCGTTCCACCGGCAGCCACGCGTCGCGCTGCCAACGACGCATCATGATCCGGCGATTGTTGCCCGCATCATCACCCGTACCGACGAAGAGCGTTTCGAGATCGCGCGTCAGACTCACGTCCCACACCTGGAAGCCGGCTGGCCAGTCGTCGGCGAGCGCACGCACCGGATCATCCCCCGGTGCGAGGAGCTCTGCCCACGGTCCGCGCGGTGTACCGTCTTCGCTCCAGTACCGGAACGGGCTCGCCTTCGCACCACGTGCGAAAAGCCCCTCGCTCGCCTTCTGTCCGTTGACATGCCAGCTCTCGCTCGGACCATGCCAGATATCGCCCGTAACCCAATCGCGCGACCGCACCGTCCCATTGGGGTGGAAATACGTCCAGGCCCCTTCGCCCTTGCCATCCCGCCAGTCAAGCGTCATCTGCAATCTCCCATCGGCGTCCCACTCTTGCCACAGCCCGTGTGCTTGCCCGTTCCTGGTGACGTAGCGTTTCGCCAGCTGCCCGTTCACGTGTCGCTCGAGCACCACCGCGGCACCTGGATCACTTGGCACCGGCGTGAGCACGGGACGGTAATCCTGCGCTGCGACGTTGATCGCAGCGCACGAGGCGAGCAACCAGGAAAGGCACGCCGGCATTAGACGCGAACGACGGGACATGGACGAGTCCGTGAGAGAACGAGTGATCGTGGCGCTCGCGCCCGATTGGCCAGACGGGTCGAGGCCAACTGTGAGTTGGCTAGGAATTCGAGGAAAAGCCGCGGTGTGCGATCCGACCGTGGCACCAACCACCACGCAACGCCATACTGGATAGTTCGTCAGAGCGCACGGGATGGATGCGCAGGCCGCCCGATCGTCACGACCGTCGCCTCGACGTGGTGCCGATGCCATCTACCATCGCGTGTGGTGCCGCGCGCTGATTATCGAATGCGCTGCCCGACCCGCAATCGCGTTTGCGTCAGTCGAGTCGAGTCGCGCGCGGTGAGTGCCATCGTTGCTGCGATGCTGTCGTACGACGCGCCGGCCAACGCCAGACTGGTAATCGCCAGCTCGCGCGAGGTACGGGAGTACGCCGCCAGCTCGGCGCGTTCCAGCTGCGCCTCGGCCACGTCGCGACGATCGTTGAGGGCACCGCGCTTGCCGCCAAAGTACGTATCGTAGTAGCTCATGGCGCGACCGTAGTCGCGCAACGCCGTGGCCGTATCACCCTTTTGGGCGTGCAGTTGACCGAGCCGACGATACATCAGTCCAAGTCCGCGAATCAATGTCCCATTGTCTGGATCTTCGCTGAGCAACGTGGTACGGATGCGCAACGATGCGTCACAGTGGGCGGCGCCACGGTCCGGCCGTTTCTCGGCAAGCGCAAGGCCGCAGAGGAGATAGTGCGCAATGGCCACATCGCGTCGCGCTTGTGCGTTGCGCGGGTTTTCGGTCACCAGCTGTTGACGGGCGATCAACGACTGCGACAGCGCCCGTCGGGCGTCTGTATAGTTGCCCACCTCCTCCTGTAAGCGCCCCAAACGTTCCTGGGCAACGGCCTGGTGACGACGGACAAAGGTCGAGACGTCGCCGAGTTGTGCGGCGCGATCGAGTTCACGCGTTGCGTCATCGTATGATGCCAACGCCGCAGATGAGTTTCCCGAGTTGACGAAGGCTGGGTGACCAAGCAGGTCGCCAAGCTTGAGGGCGCTGATCCCGACGGCGCGCCGGTAGGTCGCATTCCCGCTATCACTGCGCGCAATCCGCCGGAACAGATCCGACGACTCTCGCTGAAAGCGTAGCGCGTCGTTCAGCTTGCCAGAGGGCGCCGCGACGTCCGCGGCCTTCTCGGTGGCCAGCGCCAGCACCCAAAGGGAGTTGCGATCGGTCGGCTCGTCTGAGACCAACGTGCGGGCAATCGAAATGGCCTTGGTGAGCGCATCCATGGCGCCCGTCAGGTCGCCGAGGTTGACTTGGGTGGGATTGCCTAACGCATCGCCGGCGCGCTGGTACGCGACGACCAGTTCGCGCAACAGCGCCGGGTCGCGCGGCGCATTGGTTGACGCCCGGTCCAATGATTGGACGGCCGTCCGAATCAGCGAGGCACGCAACGCCGCTGCGCCGGGAACTTCGGCAAGCTTGTCATTCACGTCGTAGACCAGCGTGTTGGCGAGCGTGCGGACCTCGGTCAGCCCTTCCGCGGCCAGCTGCCGATCGCGTTGCGCGCGTCGCGACTGCCATTGCGCTACGCCGAGGCTCGCGCCGGCGACCACGCCCAGTGCACCAACAAACGTGAGCGTACGCGCGTGACGCGCGGTCAACCGGCGAAGCCGATACCCCAGCGTCGGCGCCTGGGCACTGACTGGCCGGGATTCGAGAAACGCGATCAAGTCACGATGCACGTCGTCGACGGACGCATAGCGACGGGATACCTCTTTGCTCAGCATTTTCGCTACGACAACTTCCAGATCTCCATCGAGGGCACGGCGCAAACGATCTGCATCTGGAAAGCCGGCCGCCGTAGCGGATAGAGCGCTCACGACGGACGTGAGTGTTGGCGCGTCCGTGTCGGCGAGGCGCGCGAGATCGCGGAGGCCTCGACCATGCATCGCGAACGGGCGCGCACCGGTGAGCAGTTCGAAGACGATTACGCCAAGGGAGTAGACGTCGCTGGCCGTCGTGACTGGATCACCGCGCAGCTGTTCCGGACTGGCATAGTCGGCGGTCAACATCAACGCACCAGTGGCGGTCTCGTCGCCATCGGCGATGCTCGCCGCCAACTTGGCGACGCCAAAGTCCAGTAGCTTGACCGTCCCTTCATCGGTCACGAGGATGTTGCTGGGCTTGAGGTCGCGATGGACCACCAGGCGATGGTGGGCGAACTGGACGGCGCGGCACACCTGCAGTACCAGACGAATTCGAGCATGGACGTCAAGTGCCTGCTGCGCGCACCAGTGATCAATGCGCACGCCGTTGACGTATTCCATGGCGAACCACGGGGCGCCACCGCCGAGTGTCCCGCCATCGAGCAGGGCAGCGATGTTGGGATGGTCCAAGGTCGCGAGGATGCGGCGTTCCCGCGCGAATCGTTTCCGCAGCGCGTCATTGGACACGCGACGCATGGTTTTCAGTGCGGCTCGCTTGGGGATGTCGAGATCTTCGCGCACCGCTTCATACACCGTGGCCATGCCGCCTTCGCCAATGCGTCGCTGCACCGTCCAGACACCGACCTGTTGGCCCGGGTGCAACGTGCCGTCACTCGCGATGTCCAGAATGGCGAGCGGGCCGTGCTCAAAGCGATCTTCGGTGTCATCCAGGGCCGCGAGCAAACTGCGGACTTCGGTGGCCACCCTGGGCTGATCGGCGAGTTGCGCACCAATCCATGCCTCGCGCGCGGCCTCCGGTTGCGACAATGCGTCATGGAACCAGCGCGATATCTCCTGCCATTCGGCAGCGGTGGCGCGGTTCGTGGTCATGGACCGCGCGACACTAGCGTGCATCTCCAAGCTCGCGCTGCAGCCAGGCCTTGGCCAGCACCCAATCCCGGCGTGTGGTGGCCGACGAGATGTCGAGCGCAGCGGCTGTCTCGTCGATGGTGAATCCGGCGAAGTACCGCAACACGACGACGCGGGCCTGTCGAGCGTCGAGCTGCGCGAGCCGTGCAACCGCTTCGTCCACCGCGACGACGTCGTCATCGATGGGGCGTACGTCGGCAATGGAGTCATTCAATTCTACGCGCACGCCATGAGCGCGCTTCCCCGCGCCGCGCCGTCGTGCGTGGTCAACGAGAATGCGACGCATCGCCTCGACGGACACGCCGATCGCGTGGCGCGCGTCGTGAAATTCCACATGTTGCCCGAGCAAGCGCAAAATTGCTTCATGGGCCAGTGCGGTGGGCTGCAGCGTATGCTCTGGGCGCTCATTCCGCATGAGTTGGCCGGCGAGTACGCGCAGGGCCGGATACACTGACGTGAGCACATCGGCGCTCGCGGCTGTCGCATCCGGTCCGTTGTCTCGACGTGCCTTGTCGTATGAAGCGTCGCCCACCCACCCTCCGTCGCAGCGAACGCGAGCAGGCGGCCAATACCGCCCCACGCGCCCTGCGTGGAATATGCGGCGGCGTTGGGCCGGGCACAGGAGCGGGGGAGCAGGTTGGAGGCGCATGGGCGGGGGGCTCCGACGGGGTTGCACGCAACGGCGATACGGTGGTTACACGCGATCGGCCGAGCGAACGACGTGGCGCCTGTCTCCCCTACGCGCAAATGCGAGCCAAATCCGCTCATTGGGCTTGGTGTCCGCCGGCATCCGGGGGCCGGCGCAACAGGGCATCGGCAGGGCCGGACGTACACAATCCTGACCTCAGTGGTCGACACGGCTCTGGTCCGTTGTTCGTGCGAAGGTGCCACCGTCGACGCGAGGCTCCAGTGGGTTGCACCATGAAGTCCCGCGGAGCGCTACGTCGACGGTGCGCGGCGTTCGCGCTCCCGCTACTTCCCGAGGCCGATGGACACGCCGAGCCGAAGCACCAGGTTCCTGCCGCTTCCTGACGATCCGGGCACGGTGACCGTCGCCCCGCTTGAGTTCGTGATCACAACATCTTCAAACGTGATTGCGCCGTAGGTCGCGCCGATATCGAGGTTGAGGCGCGGGGAAAGCCGCACGAGCACTCCGCCACCGCCATTCAGCTGCGTCCCGTCGGCCGTCAGCGCAAACGTCTCGCCCAATTCGGTGACGTCAGCCTGCTGTCGGAGATACGACACGCGCGCAGCGACGTACGGTGCGGCGCGATCGCTACCGATATCCAGCACATAGCGAGGCTCAATAAACGCACCAGCGAGCGAGACGGTTTGAAATCCCGCCACGGTGACGTCGTGCAGCGAAGACTGCACGCCAATGCCGAGCGAGAATGCACTGGGCGTATAGCGCACTTGCGCTTCGAATCCCGCGCCGTTGGAAAGGCCTTCGTACGCATCGCCGTAGACACCGACATACAGCCCGGATGCTTGAAGCGACCAACGATGAGCCGACTGCGCTGACAGGGACGTCGACGCCGCCGAGAGCGAAACGAGCACCACTGTGCTCATCAAGGAACGCAGCTTGAACATTGCAGAGATCTCCGGGTGGACCACGGGAAGCACGCGCACGGCAGCGCCGGCGAACATGCGCATCGCGAAGGAAACACGTCAATCGCGCGACGCCGGTCAAATTCTAGCGCCACATCGGCAAAGCGCCAAGAGACTCGTCACGGCGGCGATTCGGCGTATCGGGAAAAGATTTTTCGCCTTCGATGAGCCGGTTTCCTGAACTTTTGCGCTTCTGCTAGTACGGAGGGTCATCCACCCGGACATGCACACTCACAGCCCGGACAACACTTCCGGGGTTCAATCTGCCACCAGAGGTCGATTGCCATGGAACGCGTCATCCTGCGTCATCTGAAGGGCTCCAAAGCGAGTCAAGTCGAAGAATTCCCTCTCCAGGGGTTCGCCGAAATTGTGCTTGGACGTGATCCAAACTCGGCCGTGCGATTTGACCCTGAGAAGGATGATCTGGTTGGCCGTCAACATGCGCGGATCGCGCGTGACGCGAACGATCCTCATCGTTTCACGGTGTCGGATCTGAACACCCGCAACGGGACCTACCTGAACAAGCTGCGTGTGGTTGGCACGATGGCGGTGCAGCCGGGTGACATCATTCAACTTGGCGCCGGCGGACCAGAACTGCAGTTCGATATCGATCCACTTCCCGCGCAATACGTCAAGGCGACTCGCATGGCCATGGGCGCTCTTGCGGGGGGGATCAATGAAACGCGTGTTGGCGCGACAGCGATGGGTGGTGCGGGTGCGACCGCGCACGCGCACGTCGAGGGGTCTGCCAAAGCCGCAAATCAGGTGGGCAAAGCCACCGTTGAACGCATGATTGGCGAGACAAAGCAGGAGGGCCGAAAGACCGCGCTGATGGTGGCAGCGGCGGCGGTGGTACTGATTGCCGCCGTCGGTGGCTACTCCAAGTTGCGCACCGATGACGTGCAACAAGCGGCGGCCGATTCGCTCAAGGGACTGGCCGGCAGCACCGAACGCGCGCGCCAACTGGGCAAGATGCTCACGCCGGCCGAGGTCGCAGCGAAGTTCGGCGGCGCCACCGTGCAGATCGACATGGCCTGGAATCTCATTTACGCACCGGACGGACGGCAAGTGTTTCACGAAACGGTGCCGAACCAGTACACGACGAAGGCCGGTCGCAAAGCCGCGATTGTTCCTGATGGCCCCGCGCGGATCAAGGGATACGTGAAGGTGCAGGGTGGCGATCTCGAGCCCTCTTTGACGCTCGATGATGCGGGGGGTGGACAACGCATCGCGGGTTCAGGACATGGCTCTGGCTTCGTGGTGACCGCCGACGGGTTTATCCTCACCAACCGACACGTGGCAGCCGGATGGCGCGCGCCGTTTGCGCTGGGCGATGAGCGGGGCGTGCTTCTCGAAGACGGAAAAATCGCGCTCGACCAAGAAGGGGCTCCGATCGTGGTCCAGCCTCCCGGCGATTACATCCCGTCGGAAACAAAGCAATACGGCCCGAAGCGGGAGACCGACGTATTCAAGGGGCGACAAGAGTACATCTTCGTGCGCTTTCCCAAGAATACCAATCCCATCGAAGCGACCGTGACGCGAGTGTCGGACATTCACGATGTCGCGATGTTGAAAATCGCCAATCCCGGACCGGTGCCAACCGTCACGCTCCATGACAGCTACGACGCGACGAAGGTTGGTGACGAAGTCACGGTGATGGGCTATCCAGGGCTGTCCAACGAGGTCACCGCCGTGTTCAGATCACGGGACATGTTCAATCGCGATGCACAGCGTCGCGTGGTCCCCGATCCCACGTTGTCGGTGGGCAATATCGGCAAGATCATTCGTGCAGCAGATGGCCCGGTCGATGAGGTGCTCCAGACCTATTCGACGAACGGTGATACGTATCAGCTCACGATTTCCTCGACCGGCAGTGGCAACAGTGGTGGGCCGATGTTCGACGCATACGGCCGAGTGATCGGGCTGTTCTTCGCCTCCAAGTCCGGAGGGGGCAATCAGCGTATCACGTTCGCGGTGCCGATCCGCTATGGGATGCAGTTGATGTCGGTGTCTGGCAACGTCAAGTAGTCATCGCAACGGCAGACCGTCCTCCGACATGGCATGTGACGCTCTGCCGTTTCGAGTCCCTTCACCCTTGCCTCAGGCAATTCACTGATGTCCGCCGGAGCGTTCGCGAATTTAATCATCGGCAACTACCGTCTCCTCGATTTTGTGGGCGCCGGCGGCATGGGTGAGGTATATCGCGCCGCGCATGTGCGCACCGGCGAGGTGGTCGCGGTGAAGTTGCTGCTGAATGCGCAGGGCGCAGACATGCTCCAGCGATTTCGCAACGAGGCGCATATTCACGCCGCCCTTCGGCATCCGAACATTGCCGCCATGCGCGAGTTCATCACGGACGGGGCAACGCCGGCGATCGCTATGGAGTACATCGATGGTGATTCGTTGGATCGACGAATACGGCACGCTGCCGGCTTGTCGACGCGGGACGCGCTGGCGCTCTTCGCCCCAGTTGTCGACGCCGTGGCCTATATGCACCAGCGTGGCGTGCTCCATCGGGACATCAAGGCAACCAACGTGAAGATCGCGCGTGACGGTTCGCCGAAATTGCTCGACTTCGGTATCGCCAAGTCGGCGCACAGTCCCAAGCTGACCGCGGAAGGCGCGGTCATCGGGACGTGGCACTACCTGTCGCCGGAGCAGCTTCAAACGGGCATTGCAGAATCGCGATCGGATGTGTGGGCGCTCGGTGTGCTGCTCTACGAGATGCTGACCGGGCGTCTTCCGTTTGACGGGGGCGGCGTGGTTCAGCTGACAGAGCGAATTCTGGCGGCCGAGTATCTGCCCGCGTCACGCACGCACCGTTCCGTGCCACCCGCCTTGGACCGCGTGATCGCGCGGTGCCTCACGGTTCGACTGGACAAGCGGTACCAGACAGCACCGGAGTTGCTGAACGATCTGCACGCGATTCGCGCCTCGGGTCCCTCGCCGCTCCACGCCGTGCGAACGGTGTCGCCTGAGGTGCGAAAGACGCCAAGGCGCCCGTCACCGATCGCGGCGATGGTACGACGACACCTTGCCGCCTTGTCGGCACCTCTTGGTGTCCGTCGGGAGGCCTCTTCGCGACCGATCGTCACGCCAATGGTCGCCATCGCGCTTGCCGTTGGCGTGGGTGGGATGGCATACACGATGCGAGAGCGGCAAGTCCGTGAACTCGATCCGACGCCACCTGCAGACTCGGCGTCGGTGACGCCGACTCCCTCCATCTTTGATTATACCCCCACCAAGATCACGGATAGCCAAACGGTTTCCGTCAAGACACTCGAACAGCCCGCCGACGTGTGGATTGACGGGCGCAACGTGGGTACCACGCCGTACACGGTCACACGACTCATCGGCAGCGAAGTGCAATTGCTCTTGAAGCGCGAAGGCTATCGCGATTCGCTGGTCAGGTTCCCCGTGCTGATCGGCAAGCCGGAGTACTCATATCAGCTGGAGCCGATCATTCGCGAGGAGTTGTCCGGCGGGGTGGAAGAACAGAGCATCACGCAGGATCGGGACCGCTCGCGGAGCACGCCACGGCCGGAGCCATTAACGCCGCTGGACCAGCCGCCTCTGGCGCTCGCCGGCGTGGCGATGATGTTACGACGGCTGTTTGGAAAAGCCGACGTCGCCCACACACCGGAGCTCAAATCCACGCAGGAGCTGAATGTGGTTCACGGCGCGTCTGGAACAGTCTCTCCGCTCCGCAGCGTGTCCGGCCTCGCCACCGATGTCGGGTGTGTCCGTACGGGTAACGAGGACGCCATTCGTGTGGTGCGACCCACGATGGAGGACCAGCTGGAGCGCGTCGGCGTGCTCACCGTGGTGTGCGACGGGATGGGCGGACACGAGGGTGGCGAGATTGCCAGTCAACTTGCCATTGACACGATTGTCAGCGATTTCAGTGACGACGTCACCAATCCAGCCGCATCGCTTGCCCGGTCGGTAGAGCAGGCCAATCGCGCAGTGTTTGAGGCGGCGCAGCGCACCGAAACGCTGCGAGGCATGGGTACTACCTGCACGGCACTGCTCGTGATTGGTGCGCATGCCTACTGCGCGCATGTGGGTGACTCGCGACTCTATCTGATACGCGATCACGACATCTTCTTGATGACCGAAGATCATTCGGAGGTGATGGAGCTGGTGCGCCGTGGCGTCCTGAGTCGAGATGAGGCGAGAACGCATCCGGACAAGAACGTGATTCTTCGCGCACTGGGTGTGCGTCGGGACGTCCAAGTCGCCAGTTGGCCGCATCCGTTTAGCGTCCGCGCCGGTGACCATTTTCTCGTCTGCTCAGACGGTCTGCACGATCTCGTCGAAGACGCCGACATTCTGCGTGTGGTACTTATGTACGACACCCAAGCGGCCTGTGATCAGTTGGTGGCGCTCGCGCGCGACCATGGGGGATTTGATAATATCTCGGTCGCGATATTGGCGATTGCGCCGTTCCCGCACACGACCAGCGCCGTGAACGACACACGCGTTGCCGAGGTGCTATCGTGATCGGGACGGTCGTCGGAAACTACCGCATCGTTGAGAAACTCGGTGATGGTGGCATGGGGGCCGTCTATCGCGCAGTCGATGAGCTGCTCGATCGCGAGGTGGCGGTCAAGGTGCTTCGCAGCGAACTGGCCGGCGAAGCGACGCTGATTGAGCGCTTTCGTGCCGAGGCGATCGCGCTGGCCCGTCTCAATCATCCGCGAATTGCGACGCTACATGGGCTGGAACGCAATGGCAAAACCTTCGTCATGATTATGGAGTATGTGCGTGGCGATACGCTTGAGCAGGTCGTCGCGCGCTCTGGTGGACTGTCATGGGTACGCGCCGCGGAGATCTGCGTAGACATCTGTGATGCGCTGGAGCACGCGCACGACAAAGGCGTTGTACACCGTGATATCAAGCCTGCCAACGTGATGCTCTCGACGACCGGACAGATTAAAGTCATGGATTTCGGGATCGCGCGGGTGGTGGGTCGCGACCGCCAGACGCAATTTGGGCACGCGGTTGGCACGCCCATGTACATGGCTCCCGAGCAGTTGCGTGGCGAGGAGGTCGATGGTCGAGCGGATCTCTATGCACTTGGTGCGGTGTTGTTCGAGCTGATCACCGGGCGTGTGGCGTTCGAGGCCGACAGCGACTACGCCTTGATGATGAAGCAATTGAATGAGCCGCCGCCGCCGCCAAGCGCCTTCGTTCGTGAAGTGCCGGAGGCGGTTGATGCGCTGGTACGCAAGGCGATGGCCAAGTCGCGAAAGGATCGGCCCGCGAACGCGGCCGCCATGCGAGCGGCTCTGCGCGAGGTGCTACACGGTGGTCCGCGGCATTTTGCGCAGGCCGCGGTGAGTCCCACGCGCGTGGCAGCGCCACCACCTCCGGTATCCGATGGGTTACCGGAGACTCGGTTCGCTGCGGTACAGCGCCCGATTGTTGAAACGCGACTGCGTTCCGAGGTCACTCCCATCACGGCGGCTGTGCCGCAGCAAGTCGGCACGAAGGCTGTCGCTCGCGAGGGGCCGTTGTGGCGAATGACAGGGCGTCATTGGCTTGCTGCGGCGTTGCTGCTCGTTGCAGTCGGCGCGGGCGCGTCGAGGCGTTGGTTGGACAACGGTGACAAGGGTACTGGTGGAACCGTGCGCGAGCCACGACAGCAGGGGCTGGCAAGCGTGGCGGACACGTCGCGGGTGGTCGTGCCACCGGCTGGTGCTGGTGTTGAGCCATCGAGGCGAACACCTGTGCAGCTGCCACGGGTCGGTTCGCTCCAACCCGTGGGCGGCGGACAAGCGGTTCCGAAGACTCCGCCGCCCGAAGCGGGTCCGGGACGCCGGACCGTGCAGACTCCCGCCGAGCCTCGACAGCCGGAGCCGCCGCCGCAAGTCCCGAGAGAAGGCCCACCGACGGACGTCGTGGTTCCCCCCTCGAAATCATCGCGCGCAGGCGAGGCATCGACGTCTGAATCCGGGTTCCGCGTCGAGGTGGCCAAGCAGGTGGAGTTTTTTGTGCAGGCGGTTCGCGACCGTAGCGTCACGACGGTCGAGCGGTTGTTGTTGGCGTCGGGTACGAATCGCTCCGTGCACGAACAGTTCGTGGCGTTGCTGCAAGCCGGTCGCGTGGAAATATCCGATATCGCCATCACCCAACGCGCGCGAACCGACGGTGGTGGATCCGCGCAATTCGGTGCGACGCTCAATTTTCGATCGCCATTTGGGGCGAATCGGAAAACAGAGGCGCAATTTTCGCTTGAGTTGAAACGCGATGCCGACGACTGGAAGCTTGCGTCGGCACAGGTGGTCGGGTCGCCGAAGTTCCGGTAGCATGAGGTGAGCTGGTTTTCAGAGGTGCTGCGCGTAGGACGATGATCCTCGTTGAGCACGAGAGAGGAGAACCCGCCATCCCGAGAGGAAGCCCGTGCGATACCTCAGTGCGATTTCCCGCGCGTTTCGGCGCCTGAGTCTGTCCTCGCGAATCTTCGTCGCGCTCCTGCTCATCAGCGTCGTCACCGCCGTTGCGATCTATCGAAGGGGGCAGTTGTGTTGCGCGCCCGCGCCGATCCGGCTGATGACGGAGCAGCGCCCCGACGACGCGTGGTTCGAGCTTTCCTCGCAAACCGGTTCAGTCTCTCCTGAGTATTTCCATCGATATCGATTGCGGATCTCGCAGGCTGGCTCCGAATTCACGTACACACCAGGCTACGACACGAGCGCGCCCGTGTGGAGGGCGGAATATGCACTTAGCGCTGCCATACTGGATTCACTCTGGACCGACTTCCACGCGCATTCGTTCTGGCTGCTGCCGACCGAGAAAGCACTCCGTCCTGACGAGGTGCAACACGGAGCCGGGAGTAGCGTGCTGACCATGTTCGGGAATGGCTGGGCGGTCGTGCTGACTGACGACCGTCGGGACGCCGCCGCCGATCGCGTGAGGGCGTACATCCAGCGCTTTACTGGCCTCGTGCCGGACTCACTGTTGCGGGTGTATCAGGCGCGGCAGGCTGCGCTGCCTCGCCGTTAATCATCGGGCTTCGAGGGGGTCCCTTCCCGCGGTCAGCCGCCCGCGCCCGCCTTCTTGATGCGGAATTCCTTGTGGTTGTCGCGCTGCTGGTCCTTCATCGCATCCAAGATGGTCGCCGCCTCAGCATTGTTCCCCGACTTGAGCGCCGCGCGCATTTTGTCGACCGTGACCAGAAACTGTTTCATGCCGGCCTGATAATCCGCCACAAACTTCGCTTGGTCGGCGGCGGGAATCTTCGTCTTCTTCTCCGGCTCCAGCGCA
>JANOPS010000725.1:0-6156 GCA_031421995.1 Gemmatimonadaceae bacterium | reverse complement strand
CCGTGACGTGTAGGCCCCTCCCTGACCGATCCGCCCCATGCTCCGCTCCCTCTGCGTCCCAGCTGCGTTCGGCGTGCTTGCGTTCACGTCGGGCATCGTTGAGGGTCAAGGCGCGGCGCCCGCCTCTCCGGCGCAACGCCTTGTGACGGAGTGGAGCACGGAAACCCGCCTGGCGATCGGCGTGCACGTGAACGACAGCGCGCTGCAGCAGATGCTGCCAGATGGCTGGACCAGCGCGCCGTTCACGACGCCTACCAACCGTGGCGCAAACCTCACGGTGGCGTTTGTCGAGCGGCAGCTCGCGCTCGATGGGCAGGGAAAGCCGTTCCGCACCGGTACGTCGCGTTATGTCGTGTTTGTGGCACCAGCCACAAATGCCGCGGGCGAGCTGAACTCGGTGGTCATTGGTGGTCTGTCACCGGAAGGCCCCGGCGCATACGACGTGAATGCGCTGGCGTCGCTGAGCGCGATGCACCGTTCGTCGAACGTTCAGGGAGAAGCGGGTGGGCGTGCGGAGGAGCGCTGGACGTTTGGATCGTCGGGCGGCGATCGGATAGAGCTCCGCGTGGCGTATCAACGTGCCGCGCCGGTCAAGAGCCGTCTCACGTCGCACGTGCGCTCGGCGAAGCACCCGGCGTTCACCCGCAGCTATGAGATTGATCAGGCGGCGGACGTGCTTTGCCAGGCTGTTTGACGGGACAGAGCGCGTGGTGAGCGTGACGAGCATTCCATGGTACGTACGGGAGATCTCAGTGCCGTGACTGATCACCGCGCGTTCCACGTAGTTGTCCATACGCACGACCGGCGTTCCATATCCAGCATCGCGGCCGCCCGCTCAAGCCGAGACAGAGGACCGGTAAATTCGTAGACCGTGTGTCGGTCGGGGGCAAACAGGAACGCCTGCGGGGTCATCCACTGTCCAACCGCCACGCTCAACGACCGCTTGCGATCATGGTAGACGGGAAGGGTGAGTTTGGCAGCCGTCATTGCTTCGCGAGCGCCCTCGGGATCCACCCAATCCAGCCCGACGCGCTGCGAAACGAGAGTGCGGCGCCGCCACGTGAGTCGAGCGCAACCGCTCCGCTCACGACGTACCGATCGACCCGACCCGAGAACTCGTAGTCGCCGCCAAGCACGCTGGCCGGTCTGGGTACCGCTGCAGGGCGGGGCGTACCCAAGCATCCCGCCACTAGACTGGCGAGCACCCTCGTCGAGTTTCGCGACATGAATCTCATGATATTCTGTACTCCCGGCGCAAGAACACCCTCCCGTATTGGCGAACGTAGCGGTCGTTGAACGACGCGTCACTGTTTCCACCTCGAGGGCGGCCTTGATCCTGCGGTGTCCGACCCGAAAGAGCGCTTACATTGATATAGTACATGTAGTCCACTACGTTTACATGTATGGCCAAGTCTCCCAATCGCGTTCGCGAGCCAGTCCAGGTCTATCTCGACCAAGACGATCGCGACTTACTACTCGCGGCGGCGAAGCGGAGCGCCCTTCCGCAGACTGAAATTTTGCGGCGGGGCCTCCGCCGTGTCGCGGCCGAGTTACTGGTTGAGCATGAGCCGGGGAGTTCGTTAAATCAACTGATCGGGTCGCTCGGCAGCGCGGACGATATTCCGACGGACCTTGCGGCTCGTCACGAGGCGTACCTCTATCCCGATGTGGAAGGCGATGACCCGAGTCGCCGTTGATACGAGCGCGCTGCTGGCGTTGGCGAGTCCTCGCGATCAATACCATACTCGCGCAGTAAGTACAGCGCGTCGCTTCGTCGCGCTCGGCGGACGGTGGGTGGGGTCTGTGCTGGTGCTTGCCGAGCTCCATGGCCACATGTTGCAGCGTCGAGGGCCGACGGCTGCGCGCAATATCCTGAGCGCGCTGCGTCAGGACCCGGCGTATGCATGGCACGATGTGACGGGCGACCTGATTGACAACGCGAACGCCCTGTGGCTTGAGCGTTTTAGCGACCAGCGCTTTTCACTGACCGATGCCGTGACGTTTGCGCTCATGAAATCCGAGCGTATCACGGTCGCCTTTGCGTTCGATCAGGATTTCGTGACCGCGGGCTATCGATTGCTCGACGAGACGAGCGTGTAGCTGAACTCCTGCGTGACTGCCACACCGCGGCTCATTGCGTTTCGCCGGAATCTCGCGCGCAGCCTATCTGGTGAAGCGCCCACCTCAGGGAACGCCACTAAAGTACTTCCGTCGTAGTTCGCCTGGGCCACCGTTGTCAAAGTGCCGCGCTAGCCACTCCGCCGAAACTTCTTTGAGTGGGCTTGGGTCCGGGACATTGCCGTCGTTGTTCGCGAGCATCTCGCGAAATGCATGATGATCGAAGAGCCGCTTGAACTCCGTGAGATACATGTCGGCCACGCGCTTGTCGCCGCGAATCACCAAGGTATTCTCGTCGTTGCTCTCCACCGACGGGTCGGAAAAGTTGGCGCTGCCGGTGACGACGATGGGATCGTTGCTGAGTGGGTCGATGAGCAAAAACTTTGTGTGCACATACTCCACGTTCGTGCTCCACGGGTTAGCCGACTCTTGCACCCACGCATCGAGTGCGGAGGACCGGATCCGATTGCCCACGGCGGCGATGACGTTGGGCAGTGCGCGTGCCTTTTTCAGCGCGGTCTTGTGGGCGTCGTTGTTGCCGGGGCTGTCCAGCAGAATGCAGCGTAAGACCCCGTCATCCTGCGTCAGCGATGGCGCGACCGTGGCCACGATGCCAAACGGCAACGTGATGAATGCGGCGTGCTGTGCTTCGCTGATCAGCGTCGCGATGCGTGTGAGCTGCGCGTTGCCGGTGCGTGGAGAAAACAGTGCGGTGGTCCCCTTCTTGAGTGGACCGCTATCGATGCTGGAGACGCGTTCGTTGTCCGGCCTCAGGTCCTCGCCTTGGGGATCTTCGTCCAGTCGCTGCCAAAAGTCGAGATAGGCCTGTGCGACCTTTTGGTCTTCAATTACATGGCCGACGTTCGATTGCCCGTAGATCCCGTTCTTGGACAGATTCATCGACCCGGTCCACACGGCGCGCGGCGTCTCGCCTTCAACGAGCACCACGAATTTGTTGTGCGCGATGTAGCTGGGGTTGGCTTGTCGAGCAGTGGAGACGCGTGTCAGTCCGAGCTTCTTGATGGTCGCGGCGTTCTTCTTGCCCAGCGGGACTTTCTCTCGCTTGGTGGGCGTTTGTTTGCGCGCGTCGTACACCAGGCGTACGTCTGCCCCAGCGGTTTGGGCGCGCTTGAAGAGACGCATGGGCTCTTCGTAGTGGCACTCGTACAATGCCGCGCGCAGTTTCCACTTGCTGTTCTTCGCACGCGCAAGGAATGCATCGAAGGCCTCATACAAGCCGCGCGACAGCCACTTGAAGGCCGCGTCTCCCACCTCATCAGGCGACCGTTCGCCGAAGCGCGCTTGGTACGCTTGCGACGCCGCGGCGCCGCGGTTGAACCACACGTGGTGTTTGATCGTACCACTGGCGTCACCAGCGCTCTCGGTGGTCACGTCCACGCTGACGCTACGCACCTCCCGCAGGGCGTCGGGCGTACCATGCAGGGCCACCACCTGATAGCTGTACATGGCATCAGGTTCGACGGTGTAATCGGCCCACTGAAACGACTGAATCGGATGGTCGCGTGTGGACAAACTCTCGCCGGGTGGCGTCCCAGGATCGGTGGACGGGAAGCGCTTGAATCCGCGCATCCACGTGGTTTCGCCCTTGGCGTGATCGGTTCGCTTGACGGCGAATCCGAGGAGCGTGGTGGTCTTCGTTTTGGGGAGATTGAACCCAAGGAGTACGACGTTGGTACCCGCCACAGCCATGACGGTGAGTCCGTCTTTCGTTTTGCGCGATCGCATAGAGGCCCCTCAGAAGGAGTGTCCGAATGTGCTCTGAACTTCCGAGCCGGACTGGTGGGGCGCAATACGGCACTGGCTGACACCCGATCCGCTCACCTACCGCGAACTCCGGAATACCCCTGGGCTCGTCGCCGAGCGTTTGGTTGAGGGACGACCCATCCCACTCTCCCTCGACGGCGAAATTCGCGGGGTGATCTTCCCCACCACGGCGGAGGAATTGGGCGCTTTGCAGCAGCTGTGGGCGCGCCAGCAGCTGTGGGCAGCCGCGCGTACGCTGCAAAGCGAAGCGGCGCGACAAGGTGCCGACGGGTTCACGATGGATGACATTGACGACGTGATCGCCGATGTGCGCGCCAGCGCCGTCCAACGAGAAACACCGTCGGGCGAGGTGGTTGCCGGCCCGCTCGGTGAGACGCCGCCGCGTCGCACACGCAGCCGACCACGATCGCAGCGTTAGGAACTCACGTACGTGTCGTTCTCGACACCAACATCTTGATGTCTTGCCCTTCTCTCGGCGCGCGGAACATGCGCCGATGTTGTGGGGCTCATTCGCGACGGATCGGTGACCGTCGTACTCTGCTCGCGGATCCTCGACGAGTATGCAGACGTTCTTTCACGGCCGGAATTCCGATTCTGTTGCGAGGCTGTTGCGCGCGTCTTGCGAGCTGTGGAGGATAGCGCGGAGATGAGTCCGGTGACGCAGATCAGCCCGGTTTTGCCGGATCCCGGTGAGAGGTGTTCGTAGATCTTGCGTGGAGCGCTGATGTCGACGCGATTGTCACGGGCAACCGACGCCACTTCGAAGCCGTGGCCGCACGCGTACGGCCAGCACGGCTTACCGCGCGCGAGCTGGTGGACAGAGTCATGCTTTTTCTGGCAGAGACCACCTCACACTCGCGAATGCTCGCCAAACGGGTCGAACGCGGATCGCTGGTGCGCCTCGCTCGGGGCATCTACTCGGACGATAAGGCCACGCCCGCGGCGGAACAGATTCCGGGGCAACTCCCTGATCGTGGAGCGCTACGACATTCCGATGCGCGTTGCACTGGAGAGGGAGCCAACGCGAACGGATCTCGTGCTACAGGAAGACGCGTGTTCCTTGCTCCTGCTGACACGACACGACAAGTACAAGACCTCTGTGGAGCGCATCGCCGACGCACTCTGCGCCGCCGGCGTGCCGGTGGAGCTCGCAGCGCACGGGATGTGGCGATTCATGGAACACGTCGCCCTCTCGTGGCTGGTCGGCAATGGAGATCACCTGCCTGCAGCCCTCGCTGAGCGCTACTTCGGTGTTGTCGATGCGCCGCTGCGTACGTTCGGCGTGTAAGGGTGCCTATTGTTGCGGTGCAGTGTTTCGGCTGCAGTTCGCGGCCTCGCTCCCAAACTATTTCGACCCCCAGTTTCCGCCCCAACCAATGGTGACGGTGCGCTCGCCATCATGCCAATAGAAATTGGCCTCAACTGTTGAGTTCCTGAGGTGAACCAACGCCGCCGACACGCCTATCGGGAGGAACGTCGTGGCGATGCCTTTCAGGTCTGTGAGTCCCGCGATGTCGTTCACCCTGCCTTCAAGTCCGGCAAATCCGTTCTCTGCGTCGGGAAATCGAAGCGCCACGCGGTTCACGGCTTCAACAACAATCTTCCCGATGGCAGAGTTGCCCACCTTACCATCGAGCCAGTCACGAAAGATGGTCTTCAGCAACAATTCATTTGCGAGGTGTCCCCACACGGTGGGCGTCACAACAGCTCCGTCGGGTGTGTTCACCACGAAACCTCGTTCGTCGATATGGATGTAGCAGAGGTTGTCGGTGACAGCGGCGTGAAGAGCGCTAAACACCAGCGGCTTGCCGGTCGCCTCGCCAAATCCAAGCGAGAATCGTTTGCTTGCGTATCCGAGCGTCGGCAGCAGCGGCGTCTTGGGTACCGGAGGGGGCTGCCATTGTTCGCGGAACCCCACGCCAGGCGTTGCGCCAAACGAGATTTTCAAGGCCCAGTGCGCTGGATCTTCCGTCATGCTGATCATCGAGGCGTTGGCGGGACGCGGAAGGCGTGTGACGTCGAAAGAAAAGGGGCCCTTGCCCGGTTTTGGCAATTGGGCGGCGTCAGGTCTTCGCATCCGACCACCAAACTCGGCTTCCAAGGCCGCTGCGTCTTCGGGTTGAAACGTAATTCCGTCCAGTGTGTTGTTCGCCACCTTCACTACGGTGCCCTTCTTGACATGCGCGGGAATGTCAATTGACGGCGTGAGGCTTCGGCACCGATTCACGATGGCGTTGTACGTTCTTGTGCTTT
>JANOPS010000724.1:0-2615 GCA_031421995.1 Gemmatimonadaceae bacterium | reverse complement strand
TCCGTGGCTGCCCACATGCGCTCGCCACGCTCGCGCGAGGTCTTGAGCGCCGGATCCAGCGGCACCCACTCGGGCGTCGTCGTGACGTCACCGACCGCTGGCCCGCGACTTGGCGCGAACACGGGACGCGCCGCGTCCAGCGCGGCGCGTGCCGTCATCTGACGATGCGCAGCAACCCCGCGTTCGCGCTTTCGCGCAGGAACGCCTCGGGAGCGTGCGAGGCAATGCGTGTTCCGGTCGCGCCGTAATGACGACGTGCCTCGCGCGCCATGTACTCCTCAATCGGCCGACCTGCATCACGGGCGTCGCGCAGCGCCTGCACGATCTCGTCCCACGTGCCTTCGAAGGTGAGCCCGTCGCGCATGATCACGCGGTGCCCTCCGCCAGCAGCCAGTACATCGGTTGTCCCAAACTCGGCCTGCTGCTCGGTGTTCTGCTGGCTGGCCAACCCGCTCAGCAGGCCACCCAGCGTGTCGAGCTGTCCCTGTGCCTGACTCGCCAGTTCGTCTTCCTGCTCTGCCATCCGCTGCTCAATCTCGTTCAGCAGCTCATCAATCGCATCGGGCTCGCCCACCAACTCCTCAAGCCGGGCTTCCCACGGCTTCATCTCGGGATCGTCGTCCCTGAGCTTGTACACGGATTTCTTCAGCTCGATCAGACGCCAGATGCCGAGTTCATCCCAGTGATCTTCGGGTGCGGTCTTCTCGAACTCGGCCAACGCCGCATCAACGTCACCGGAATCGTAGATCATGTTGGCGAGGTAGACTCGCGCCTCGCTGAAATCGGCGTCCAGCGTGAGGGCATGCTGTAGCGTGCCAAGCGCTTCGGCGTCGAGGCCCAGTCGATGCTGCGCGTAGCCCACGCAGGCGACGGCTTCGGCCGACTCTGGTGCATGCGTGACGGCGCGCTCAAAGAAGGTCACCGAGTTCTCGACGAAGCCCTCGCGGAACAACGCACGCCCGATCTGGAGCATCAGATCGACGTCGTCATCATACCCGAGCTCCAGCGTTTTGTCGAACGCACGGAGACCGGCATCGGTTTGTCCGAACTTGAGCAAGACCTCGCCGAGTCCGGCCAATGCGTCTTCGTGCTCGGCGTCGAGCATAAGCGCTTCTTCGAAGGCGCGCCGCGCCCAGGCGAATTCGTCGCCGGCTAGCCGGGCGTACCCCACGCCCACGTGCAATTCGACCGCACTGGGGTAGAGCACCAGCGCCTCACGCAGCAGGGCCAGGGCCTCGTCGTACCGCCCCTCATCATAGAGCGCGTGCGCCTGCTCGTCGTATTCTTCGGAACTCAGGAACGGAGTCGACATGTGTGGGGCATCCTCCGAAGCGAGCGGGTTACCTGATAGTACCGTGTACGACGCGCGAAGTTCAACTGTTGAAGCCGATTTCTCTCAGTGCGTTTTTCCAGCGTGCAACTTCGCTAACGCGACCGCGATCTGTCCAGCGAGCCGCGCGTTGGATTCCAGCAACCCGAGGTTGACGCGTACCGAGGCCCCATTGGTTCGACGCTGCACCTCGCCCAAAAGAAACGGTGTGACCGCGCCGCCGCGCACGCGGTGCCGCGAGGCTTCCGCCAGGGCCGCAGCGGTGGCCTCCTCGACCATCGCCGGGTCGAGGGCCTGCGGGGGGCGTTGCACCACCAACATGGACCCAGGGCGACCGAGTTCCCGATGTGCCTGCCAAGCGCGGGCCAATTGCTCAGGGCTCTCGACCCAGGCACTCAACGGCAGGCCGGTGGTCGCGGTGAAAAACCCGGGTAATTCCCTGGTTTGGTACCCCACGACGGCGACTCCGAGGGTCTCCAACCGCTCAAGCGTTGCCGGTAAATCAAGGATAGACTTGGCTCCAGCGCAGACCACGATCGCCGGACTGCGCGCCAACTCCACAAGATCGGCCGACTCGTCAAAAGGCGCATCGCGATGCACCCCGCCGATCCCGCCCGTGGCAAACACCTCCACGCCGCCCAGCGCGCAGAGCGCCAGGGTCCCGGCCACCGTGGTCGCGCCGTCGGCGCCGTCGGCCATGGCCATCGCCAGGTCGCGCGCCGAGACCTTGCGTACGCCGTCGCGAGCGAGGAAGCGTTCCAGGGCGTTCCCCTCGAGGCCCATCACCGGGACACCGTGGTCGATCGCCGTGACCGCCGGCGTTGCGCCCGCCGCGACCACGGCATTCGACATGCGCTCGAAGGCCTCGCGATTGAACGGCGGCACGAGCCCTTGCGCCAACACGGAACTTTCGAGGGCGACAATCGCTCCGCCGTTTTCCCGTGCGGCGGCCGCGGGGCCAGACCAGCGCAACGTCGTTCGGGTGTGGTTTAGCAGCGGCTCGGCCCGAAGCGCATTGGCGTCACGGTCGGCGTGGCGGCCGGGGTTGATACCGTCAATACGACACGCGTTACGACCACCGTCACGACGTGGCGTCGTCGAACGTGTCGCTCTTCTTCGCTTCGATCAACTCCCACTCTTTCGATGTCGGGTCGTACACCGCCATTAGTTTGACGGTTTCGCCCGCCCACACATCGAACACTTTTCCGGTGTTCTGATACACTTTGATCTCGTGGCCATCCTCAAACTTCATGACGACGAGCGGATACGTGTTGTTGACGTACTG
>JANOPS010000723.1:0-14337 GCA_031421995.1 Gemmatimonadaceae bacterium | reverse complement strand
CTCAGGCCTGGGGTTTGAGGCGTGAGGCGCGCCTTGCTCGCTCAACCCTCACATCTTTTTGCGCCTCACACCTCACACCTCACACCTGAGTCGCCCAAGCCTCACCCCTCGTCCCTCAAGCTGGCGCTCAAGCCTGAAACCGCAAAGCTCACAGCCCACGCCTGCATGTCCCCTCACCCCTCCCTCCAAGGTGCGAGGGGTGAGGAAGCTCTGAGACAACCACGGGCGTCGGCTCTCAGACGTCAGCGCTCAGGCGAGAGCGCCCGCTTGAGGTGTGATTTACACGCCGATCAGTTGTTCAATCTCCATCGCCTGCGGGCGGCCACGATCGACGAGCGCGATCGCCAGCACGTCCCGAAGCGTTTCGACCGGATGGAAGGTCAGCTGTTCGCGCACTTCCTCCGGCACATCCTCCAGGTCCGCTTCATTGGACTTGGGAATGATGATCTCCTTGATCCCCGCGCGATGCGCACCAAGGACTTTCTCTTTCACGCCACCAATGGGCAACACCCGCCCGCGCAGCGTGATTTCTCCAGTCATCGCGACATCGCGCCGCACTTTGCGATTTGACATCTCACTCACCAGCGCCAGCGCGATCGCAATGCCCGCGCTCGGGCCATCCTTCGGAATGGCACCGGCGGGCACGTGGATGTGCGCTTCGCTGGCCGACGCGACGCGGTCGGCCGGAATCCCCAACGACTCGGCGTTGTTGGTGGCGTAGGTCAGCGCTGCACGAGCGCTTTCCTTCATCACGTCACCTAACTGGCCCGTGAGGATCAACGCGATCGGCCCCACACGCAACGCGTCGGACTCCTCGTCCGTCCGCGGCCGGGACGATCCACGACGAATACTCGCTTCGACAAACATGATGTCGCCGCCCATCGGCGTGTAATACATGCCGGTGGAGATTCCAACTTCATCGTGCTCGGCGGCCCGCTCCGGATGTACGCGCGGACGACCCAGCAACTCGCGCACTTCGTCCGCGCTGATCACCTTGTCATCCAGCGCCGCCGTGTCACCACTGGCCACCCGTCGTGCAACCTTGCGCGCGACCGCGCCCAACTGACGCTCCAGTTGTCGCACGCCACTTTCCCGGGTGTACTCGCTGATCACCTTCATCACGGCCTGATCGGTGAACGACAGCTCACGACCGGCCAGCCCTGATTCTTCAAGCTGACGCGGGATGAGATACGTTTTCGCGATCTCCTTCTTTTCGCGCTCGGTATAGCCGCTGAACTCCACCACTTCCATGCGGTCAAGCAACGGTCCGGGGATATTCTGGATAAAGTTGGACGTCGCGATGAACAGCACTTCGCTCAAGTCGAACGGCACGCCGAGATAGTGATCCGTAAAGGAATCGTTCTGCGCTGGGTCCAGGACTTCCAGCAGCGCACTGGACGGATCTCCCTGGTACGACTGACCGAGCTTGTCCACTTCGTCGAGCAGGAAGACCGGGTTCTTCGTGCCGGCCTGTTTCATGCCTTGGATGATGCGACCCGGCATCGCCCCCACGTACGTGCGGCGATGCCCGCGAATGTCTGCTTCGTCGCGCGCACCACCAAGTGACACCCGCACGTATTCACGACCGAGTGACCGCGCGATCGATTTCGCGATCGACGTCTTGCCAACACCAGGCGGTCCGTTAAACAGCAGAATGGGCCCACGCGCCATCGCCCGCGCCTTGGCCTCGCGCGTGTCCGTGATCTGCCGATCGGTGTCGCCGTGGCCAAGCGACGGCGTGGCGTCGGTGATGTCGCCTTTCAAGCGCGCTGCGGAGAACTCACCGGTTGTCGCAATCTCCTCTGCCACCTGTTTGGCGCGCAGATGACGGACGGCAAGGAATTCCAGCACCCGATCCTTCACGTCCTTCAGTCCATAGTGGTCTTCCTCGAGGACCTCGCCCGCGCGAGACAAATCGAGATGGTCGTCCGAGCGTTTGCTCCACGGCAGCTCGGCGATCCATTCGAGATAGGTGCGGATGACCTGTGCTTCCATCGACTCGCGGCCGGCCCGCTCCAGGCGACCGATCTCGCGCTCGACCTCGGCTCGCGCCTCCTTCGGCAAATCGAGCTTCGTCAGTTTTTCGCGGAGCTCGGTGATTTCCTTGGACTGGTCGTCGTCGCCGAGCTCCTTCTGAATCGCTTTCAGTTGTTCACGCAGGAACATCTCGCGTTGCCGCTCGCCCAGTTCCTCCTGGACTTGCGACTTGATGTCCTCCTGCGCTTCGAGCAGCCCAATCTGCCGCTGGACATGCACCAGCACGCGGCGCAGCCGTTCCTCAACCGACAGGGTCTCCAGCAGACCCTGCTTTTCCGGCACCGTCAGTTCGATGTAGCCGGCGACCAGGTCGGAGAACTTGCCGGCGTCGTCGACCGAGTCGAGCACCTGGTGCACCACCTCTTCAGGAAGTCCACGCTTCTCGCCGAGTTCGGCCGCCCGCTCGCGCGCTTCTTTGTGGAGCGCCTCGAACGCCGGGTCCTTGAGATCCAGCGGCATCATCTCCTCGGCCGGCACGATGACCGCGACGAGATGGCCGTCCTGCTCCATATACTGCAATGCGGTGGCTCGCTGTTCGCCCTGGAGTAACAGCTGCACGCCGCCCAGCCCACGCTGAATCTGACCAATGCGGGCAATCACGCCCGTCGTGAAAAGGATGTCCGCGGCTGGCTCCTCACTGTTGTCGCGCTGCGCGACCGCGAAGACCAGTCGGTCGCCTTTCACGGCGTTTTCGATGGCGCGAAGCGTGCCTGGTCGCCCTGCGGCGATTGGTGCGGTGATTCCTGGAAACATGACCGTGCCGCGCAACGGCAACACGGGGAGAGTCTGGCGCTGGCCCATATGCTGATTCCTGTCGTAAGAGGGATTAGGCCGTCACGGGGCACGTTCCGCACCGTGTGGTTTACGCCATCGCGGCAGGGTTTGCAACTTTTTCATGACCGCTTGACGTAGGGACGAAACGCCTGACTGCCGAGAAGGCCGACGCCGAAGGACCCCGGGACCAACTGCTGTCGAAGCGTTGATTTACGTGCTACACTTCCGGGTTAACCGCAGCCCCCTTCTTACCCCGCACGCGTGTCCGATTCCGAATCGCAGTCATCCGACGACCACGAGCTCCGCGCGCACGTCGAGCAGGCGCTGAGTGCTACCTATGAGGTAGATCAGGAAATCGGTCGCGGTGGCATGGGGATTGTCTACCGGGCCCGTGACAAGCGTCTCAAGCGCTTTGTCGCCATCAAGCTTCTGCCGCCCGAGTTGTCGTTTCGGCGCGACATTCGCACGCGGTTTTTACGCGAGGCCGAGACGGCAGCGCAGCTGAGCCACCCCAACATCGTCCCCATCTATTCGGTCGACGATGTGGGAAATCTGGTGTTTTTTGTGATGGCGTGCATCGACGGGGACAACCTGGCGGCGCAGCTGAAGAAGCGAGGGCCACTCCCCATCGAAGACGCGCGGCGTTGGTTGATGGAAGTTGGTGATGCGCTGGCGTACGCCCATTCGCGCGGTGTGATCCATCGCGACATCAAGCCCGACAATATTCTCATCGACGCGATCGATGGTCGCGCTTTGGTGACGGATTTCGGGATCGCGCGAGCCGCCACCGATAGCGGTGATACGCCGAGACTCACGGCGACCGGCATGGCCATCGGCACACCGGCGTATATGTCGCCGGAGCAGGCGTCAGGCGATCGGGATCTTGATGCGCGGAGCGACCTCTACTCGTTGGGCGTCGTTGCCTATCAGATGTTGGTGGGTGAGCCGCCGTTCGTCGGAAACACGACCCCAGCGCTGCTGGTCAAGCACTTGGCGGAGATGCCCGTCCCGGTGGACCGTCGGCGAAACGACGTGCCAGCTGATCTCGCCCGCATCGTCATGCGCTTGCTGGAAAAGGCACCCGAGCAACGCTTTCAGAGTGCCACGGAGATGCTGCAGGCCCTGCGGAGCGGCGTGGTCCCCTCCACACCGCTGCCCACCAGCACGTCGGGGGGTGGAACACCGCTACTCTTTAACGGGTCCCCGATCGGCGGCATGCGGATGGGTGGTGACAGGGCTGTGCCAGCTGTCGGACCGGTAAACCCCAAGTACTCGGCGCCGACGTACTCGTCGCGCACCGGCGTTTCGGAATCGGCACCGAACCCGTTACTTGGCAGCATGGCCCGCGGCTCCGCCACCACAGGGACTAGCGGAGGCGAGTCGCTAGGCCACTACGCGCCTGGGATGGAAGAGCGTGAGCGGTGGAACGCCCCGCAGGTGCGAAAGTACCGAAAAGCGCTTGGGCCCTATCTGTTTGTGAACGGCGCGTTGCTTTTGGTCGCGCTCTTCGGGAACAACGATTTCTTCGGCATTACCACCATCTGGACCATCATCATGGCGTGGAAGTACGCCAAGTTATGGAGCGATGGGTTTGACTGGCACGACGTCTTGCGCCAGCCAAAGCACCGCATGTTCGGGGAGGTGCTGTCGGATGCCTTCGATTCCATTCACGCAACGTTCAGTCGGAAGAAGCGAGAAGAGCTGCGGGTCCAGGGACGCCTGGAGAACAATCTCCTGCGTGGCGCACTCTCGCCGTCAGGCGCCACGCCCGCCGAGGGGTCGCACCGGGTGAACCGTGGTGGGTGGCATAAGTCGGCTGACGCGCGGCCGGCCGAGCCGGCGCGCGCTGAAGCCTTAGGGGTCTATCTCCCGGTCGTGCAGCAGGCGCGCGCGGATCGCGAAGAGATTGGCCGCTTACTGGACACCATCCCCACGTCGGAGCGGGGGCAGATGTCCAACGTCGC
The DNA here is from genome assembly GCA_031421995.1 of Gemmatimonadaceae bacterium. Taxonomy (GTDB): domain Bacteria; phylum Gemmatimonadota; class Gemmatimonadetes; order Gemmatimonadales; family Gemmatimonadaceae; genus Gemmatimonas. The sequence goes on along the minus strand of JANOPS010000723.1, from coordinate 9,562 downwards.
CGCGACCGCAATCGAATTGGTGAATCGCATCGAGACGCTGGCCGTCGACGTAGCGCAACTTGAGGCGGTTGGTGGACCGGACCGCGCGAAGACGATTGACGCCGAGATCGGTGCGCTGGAAGCGGCGGCCAATCCGCTGGACACATCGCAGAGCGAAGGCCGCGTGCGGCGCTTGGCGCAGCTCCGTCGCGATAGTCGCGTGGTGGCGGACCTTGCACGCAAGCGTGAAACGCGTCGTGGACAGATTGAGAGTTGCCGCCTTGCGCTGGAAAACATGCGCCTGGATCTCGTACGCCTGCGCACGGGCGCGAGCTCGGTGCAGAGTGTGACGTTGATCGCCGAGCAAGCCATGGCGCTGGCGCGGGACGTGGACATCGCCGTTGGCGCGGCCAGCGACGTGCGCGACGCCACGCGGCCGCGAGCCGCGTCGTCGGTTTAGTCCTCCCCCGAGTCCTGCTCATGAACGACGCCATGCGACACGCGGCGAACGAGGCGGACGCGTCGCAATTGCGCGATCGCGTGACGGCGGCCTTTGGGGATCACTACCTCGTCGGGCGCGAGATCGGGCGCGGTGGCATGGCTGTGGTGTATCAGGCCGAGGACGTACGACTCCAGCGCCATGTCGCGCTCAAGGTGCTGCCGCCGGATCTCGCGTTCCGCAGCGAGGTGCGCGAACGATTTGTTCGTGAGGCGCAAACGGCTGCGCGGCTCAATCATCCGAATATCGTGTCGATTTATGCGGTGCACGAGCAGGCCGGGATGGTGTGCTTCGCGATGGCGTTGGTGACAGGGGAGAGCATCGCGGCGAAATTGCAGCGTGAGCCACGCCCCGATATGGAGTTCATCGCCAACGTGTTGGAGCAAACCGCAGACGCGTTGGCGTACGCGCACGCCAGCGGCGTGGTGCATCGGGATATCAAGCCCGACAACATTTTGCTGGATCGCGAGTCGGGGCGCGCCATGGTCACCGACTTCGGGATTGCCCGAGCGGTGGAAAGCGGCGCGCGGCTGACGCAAACGGGCATCGCGGTCGGCACACCGTCGTTCATGAGCCCTGAGCAGGCCACGGGCGAGAAGGAAGTGGATGGCCGGAGCGACGTGTATTCCGTTGGCGTGGTGGGGTATCTGATGCTGGCCGGGCGGTTGCCATTCGAGGCGACGACCACACCAGCCATGCTGCTCAAACACGTCAGCGAAACGCCGCCCCCGTTGCTGAGTTTACGTGCTGACGCGCCGCGCGCCCTGGTGGGCATCCTTGAGCGTTGTCTTGCCAAACGCCCAGAGGATCGGTGGGACAGCGCGATGGCGCTGCGGGATGCATTGCGCCGCGTCCAGCGCGACGGCTCGCTCCGCGTGCGCGGCGGACAGGTGGCGTCGGGCTACACGCCCGCTGGCATGGCGCAGGCCGTGCCGCGTCGCGATGCCGTGTCGCGCGAGTACGCAGACAAGGCTGGTCATCGATCGGAGGATTGGGCACCGCGTCGCGTGCTGGAACCCGCGCCAGCGCCGCGCCAGCTGCCCGCGCCCGGCGCCGTTCCCCCCATGCCCCAGTTTCCGCCGTTGCCGTCGTACGCCACCTCTGGCGAGCACAAGGAGTGGAAGGCCGCGCGACGCGAGGCCCTCCGCAGCTGGCGCGGCGAGGTGCGCAGCCAAACGCGCCTGGCCCGCGATGATTGGCGGGACGGATTCGCATCGACCGACGCCGGCGGTCTCAGCGAGCGGTCCGAGGCGCAGATGATCGGTCGCTTCAAAGGCAATCTTGCCACGAGCGCCGCGCTGATCGTGTTTCTCGGCACGATCAACGCGGTCACGAGCCCGCAATTTCCGTGGGCGATTTTTCCCGCGATGGGGATCTCAATGGGCGTGATCGGACAGTACGCGCGCCTTCGCTCCCGAGGCATCCCGTGGTCACGCATCTGGGACAGTGACACCGCGAGCGAATCGTCGACGCACGGCGTCACGCAGCATCCCAAGCCGCAGCGCATCGCACGCGCCGCGGCAGCATTCAAGCGGCATCTCACCTGGTTGGGGGCGAGTGCCGTAGCAGCGACGGCCAGTTGGATTATTGGCAGCTCGATGAGTCTGAATCCGATGATCGTGCCATTCGTCGCGGGCATCATTGCCACGATGGTCAGCGCCCAACTGTCGATGATGGATTTCCTGAAGCTGCGCAGGCTTGGCGTCTCTCCCAGTGACGCGCTCGGGGACGGCTGGAAAGCCATTGCCGCGAGATCGGATGATCGGCCGCGTCAGGAACAGGCGAACGAGCTTCTCGCGCGGATAGCCGGCGACGGCGTGCTGTCATCGAAGCATGCCGACACGGTTCGCAACGCCGTCGATGACCGCTTGACGATCAAGGAGACGGCGTCGCGACTCTCCGATGCCGACAAACTTATGGTTCCCGACGTAGAGCCCACGGCTGATGCGCTGTTCGAGCGGATCGGCTCGCTGGCGAGCGGATTGGAGCGACTTGATCGTGATATCCCCGGCGGTGCTCTTGCGCAGCTGGACGCGCGTATCGCGGCGGTGCAGGCCGAACCGGCGGGGGCGTCCGATCAGGAGCGTCGACTGTCGCTGCTCACACGACAACGTGCCTCACTCCAGGAACTCGTCGCGCGTCAGGACACGATGCACCACCAGCTGGAAAGCGCGTCGCTGGCGTTGCGCTCGCTGCGCTTTGACATGGTGAAGCTACGCACGCTGGGGGTTGGCGCCGCCATCGGCGACGTCACCAACGCGACGCAGGAAGCGCGAGCGCTCTCGCGGGACATCGGGCGCGCCATCGAAGCCGCCGACGAAGTCCGCAAGCTGTAGCGACCGGTAACAACCGGTAGCAACCGGTAGCAACCGGTAGCAACCTGTAGCAAACCGGAGCGCGGGTCAGTCGCCCCAGTCGTCCAGTCGGGATTGCAGGTCGTTGACTAACGCACCGTGTCCGAATCGTTGTGCGGCATCGATGCCTTTGTGCACGGCGCCCCGCGCGTCCTCCAACCGGCCAAGTGCGTAAAGTACGTCGGCGTAGCGCAGCCACCCGTTCCCTTCATCGTCGTACACCGCCAGATACGCGGCCAATTCGGTCTCGGCGTCTGCGTAGAGTTCGGCCTTTAGCAGCTCGTTTGCCAAGCCGAAGCGTGCGAGCGGGTTGTTGGGTTGCTTGGCCACCATGGCACGCATGGCGGCGAGTCGATCAATCGTCATGCGCCACCGATTCCGTGTCGGGCGGAGACATCAAAGGTCAAGACGAACGCCTGCACTCAAAGGCTCTCATCAAGGACCCAGCTGTGGAGTCAGGTTAGATGTTTCGAGTAGCGCCTCGGCAGAACTAAAGAAACGCGCGTGCGTTCGCAGAAGCGCACTCTCGTCGTGCGCTTCCAGTACAACAATCTCGTAACCGGTGCCTGCAGCGCCTGAACGCAGCTCAAGCACGAGACGGTTTTCATCCGCCTGCGCGCGCTGTTCAGTGGCGAAAGCCTGTTTACTCAACACCATGCCCGACGCGCGATCATACTGAATGAGAAACAACACGGTTACCCCCTAGAGAACCAACGTGACAAGCGCATCTATGCCCGACCTGAGGTCGCGCCTCACAGCCGCCATTCGCGACTTGCGATCACCCTCGGCATCACTGCTAGCTACGCTTAGCTCGGTACCGCTGTCCGCGGCTTCAAGCTCCCACTCGAGCTGCTCAAAATCGCCGATTGTTCCTGAGAGAGATGACAGCAGCGCGCGCACGTCCTCACGACCTCCACCATACTTGAGCTCGGTGCCAAATCGATCTGACAGTTTTTCAGACAATTCCGCCCATGCGTGCTGCAAAAGCGTCCTGACCTGAACTTCTACTCGTCGATTTTTGTAGGTGACGAGCACGTGGATGGCCCTGTAACTGTGGCTCGGCTTGATTCGCCTGTCATCGACGTGTGCTGTCGGGAATTCAAGCTTCAGCCAAGTTACCAACGTGTCCTGCTTCAGCGAATCGCGCACGATCACCCTGCATCCGGCTATGTCTTGGATCTGACTCAGTCGAATCGACTCTCTCCTGAGTTTGTCGATGATGGCTCTGTTGGACTTTTCCGGCCTACCCGTTGGTGTTTGGTCGAGTCGCGTGCGGAGGACATCGATCACATGAGCGTAAGCGCTTGCGAATGTCTTGCGGAAACCATCGAGCTCGCGCAAATCATCTTCTGAGGATAGGACACTGTTCTTAATTCGCTCCCCGAGGCGGTCGATTTGAGAATTGCTCGCCATCACACCATCTCAGGATGACACCGCCCTAGGGCCGCAAGTTCTCCACCGTCAACCAAGAGGAGCTGATCGGACTCATCGTAAGGTATCGCCGACGTGGCGATCCAAGCAAATGGACCGCAAGTATTTTGAGATCCAGTCTGTACCCTCATGCCTCGCCGTTTGGATTGTCGCATACACGAGGCCTCGCCAACAAGTCAGTAATCCATCGCCCCAACTGATCCGGCGCGTCCTCCGGTATCATATGCGCGACGCCTGGCACGCGGTGCACGACCACATTGTCGGACGTAGCGCGAACGAGTGCCTGTTCCAATCGGAGGGCGCGGGCCGGGGGCAGCGATGGGTCGCCTGAGCCCAGTACGAGCGCGACGGGGCAACGGATCGTCCCGGCCTGAAGCGCCGCGCTGTACCCCGCGCCAGAGGCGCGAAGGGCCGTGAGCTGTGCGCACGCCGCATCCCGGCCGTCACGAGACCGGAAGGCCTGCAGGTGGACGTCAAGCGATCGTGCACCGGTATCGCGATGGGTATACGCTGGCAGGATTGCGGAATGCAACGCCGATGCCAGCCACCCAGGGGAAAGACGACGCCAGAGCGGAAGCATCATGCCGACGCGCGACAGCCGGGCGGTGAGTGCGATGTCGCGCGCCGTGTCGGCGAGCAATACAGGGTTCACGAGTGCCAAGCGGGTTACGCGATCTGGCTGCCGGTGGGCAACGCACGTGGCAACGGCCGCGCCCATCCCGTGACCCACTAACGACGCCACGGGCACGCCGAGCACGTCCAGCAGCTGCACGACGCGATCCGCGTGCCCCTCGACCGTCATGGGTGCCCCGCCGGGCGGATCACTACGGCCGTGACCCAGCAGGTCGACCACGAGGACACGATGCCCTTTCGGCAGCCTCGGTAAGAAGTCCTGCCACAGGTGCGACGACGTGAATGCACCGTGGATGAGCACGATGGGCTCACCGCTGCCCCGCGATCCGAACGCGTGGCAATAGACCCGAACGCCGGCGAGGTCGATGAATTCGCCTCGCATCAGCGTGAGATCTTCGCTTCGGAGTCAGACGGCCTGAGGCGGGGGGTAGCCATAGGAACGCAATCTCAAAGCGAAGACCGGCCACCACAAGCGACCGACTCCCCAAACCATAAAACAAGACGGGAGTGCCAGCTGGCACTCCCGTCTTCCGTCGAACGTGCAGCGTCGTTCAGGCGATGCGGTTACGCTCCCCCTCGCCCACGACCCTGCGGCATCGCTGCGAGATTCTCGTCGAACTTCTTCTTCTGTTCGTCCGTGAGCAACGCCTTGATCGCGTCGTTCCGGGCCGTGTTCATCTTCTGCATGCTCTCCATCATAGCGGCCCTGTCGCCGCCCGCGCTGCGGGCTTCCGCCTGCTTCTTCTGTCCATCCATCATGATGGAATCGATTTGGGCTGAGACCGGCGCCGCGAGCGTGATGTCCTTGAACATCTGCTCTTTTTGCCGAGCCAGACGCTGTTCAGGCGTCATTTGCATGCCACCACCGCCACCGCCACCACCTTGCGCGTAAACAGGCGCCGCGACGGCGAGAGACGCGGCAACCACAAGCAAGCGAAGCGAGATCTTCATCGTTTAGGTCCTGGGGAGTGTCGTTCAGCACGGACATCCGCGCGTTCGCGCGGCGGCACGTGCCGCATCATGAATGACGCAATACCCGGCGAAACCGTTAAGCCCTCGCGTTGCGCGAGGGCTGGTACTGCTGAGGTCGTCTAAAAATGCGGATGCCGCCGACGTACGCTGCCCTTCGGCCCTAGCGGAATGCTTGCGGAGCCGTAAAATAGCCCGCGTGACGGCCTCTTCTTCTTCCGATGGATTCTCGATGTTCCAGCAGACGCCGCCAACGGCCGGTGTTCCCGGAGGGCATGCGCCGGCCTCAGGGCTTTCTGCCGGAGAGTCGGTAGCGTCCGTCGTGCTACCACCGGTGACGCCAGTGCCGATCCCGGCGCCCGCGCCGGCAACCTTTGCCGTCGGCTGGATGTTGTCTCACGGGTCACCGGCGATTCAGCTGCGCTCGCTTGTCGACATCGCGAGTATGCCGCAGACGGCCGCCTTGGGTCGGGTGGCATATGGTTCGCGACAGGGGTGGCACCTGCTCATGATGCAGGACGCGGATGGCACGTGGCCCGGCGGCATGCTCACCGTGCCGCAGAGCACGTCAGTCACCGGATGCGGTACCATCCTCGCGTTTCGTCGGCTGATCGAGTTGGGTTGGGATCCGGAGTCTCCTGGGCTTGCGGCAACGAAGCGGCTGCTCTTCCGCTTGCTTGCCGAGGATGAGGACCCGTCGTACCTGCACGAATTGATGCCGAAGGCGCCTGATGAGGACCTGATTCGGCGAGGACGACTGTTGCTGCGCGAGGCGGCCGCGGCGGCGTTGGCGCAGGCGGGCTACGAGAGCGATCCCCGCCTGCGAGGGGCGGCGCGTCGATTGGTTGATCGGTTGGGGATCTTTTTGCGGTCGCCGTTGGCGCAGAAACCGTGGCTTCGCCTTGGCAATCAGCACGTGCTGTCGGAAGAGGCCTCGGTGCCATCCTTCCATCTGCTGCTGATGCTGGCGCACATGCCGTTGTTCCGGAGCGAACATCATGACGTGATGGACCGCCTGTTCACCTACGTGTCGCAACCCTGGCCGAGGCAGGCCCCGATTCAGCAGGTGGGTCCGCACCTGATTGAGCAGCCACACTTGGTGCTGGGTGATTTTCTGGCCACTCGCCATATCATGGACTCGGATATGCCGTCGGCACTGGCGTGGATGGAGAACATGGCCCGACTTGGGTTTCTGCAGCGACACGAGGGGTGGCTGCGTCTCCTTGATCGCCTCCTTGACGATCGGAGCCGCAAGGGGGTTTGGCATCCGCCGCGGTCGGTCGTCATGCCCGAGCATGTGCCGGCGTGGGCTTGGCCCGTTATGCCGCTGGATGACCAGGTGGACCTCGCCGAGGCGACCTCGGTCGACGTGACCTTTCGGCTTGGCCTGATCGCTCGCCTGTCCGGTCGCGTGGTCGAGCTGATCTGATCTGCGGGCGATTGCCCTCCGCCGTGTGATGGTGATTAGCTTTCGAGACTAATCATGAAAGCGAAACATCTCGATATTCCGCTCGGCGACCCGACCTTCGCCGACTTGGGCCTTGCCCAGCCGCTCCTCGATGCCATCCGCGACGCGGGTTATACGCATCCGACGCCGATCCAGCGCGACGCCATCCCGGTGGCCCTCAAGGGACGAGACCTCATCGGGTTGGCCCAGACCGGCACCGGGAAAACGGCGAGCTTCACGCTGCCGATCGTGAACCGGTTGCTTGGCGGCCCCCGGCGGACGCGCGTGCTGATTCTGACCCCGACGCGGGAGCTCTGCTTGCAGGTCGAAGAGAGTTTCCGCAAATATTCAAAGTACGCACCCGTTGATGTGATCCCGGTGTTTGGCGGGGTGGGCTACGAGCCGCAGGAAAAGGCCCTCCGCCGTGGCGTTGATGCGGTCGTCGCCACGCCCGGTCGGCTGCTCGATCACCTGGAAAAGCGGAACGTCGATTTCTCGTATTTGGAAACGTTGGTGTTGGACGAAGCGGATCGCATGCTTGACATGGGGTTCGCACCGCAGATCAGCCGGATCGTCGAGCAGATTCCTCGGTATCGGCAAACGCTGCTGTTCAGCGCGACGATGCTCCCGGAGATCGAAGCGCTGGGTCGCAAGTATCTGCGGAAGCCCATCGTCGTGCAGGTTGGTCGGCGATCGTCCGCTGCCACGACGGTGACCCACGCGGTCTACCCGGTGCCGCGTCAGCGCAAGAACGATCTGCTCGTGCACCTGTTGTCGGCCAGTCATCACGACTCGGTGCTGGTGTTCACGCGTACCAAGAGCGGCGCAGATCGGGTGGTGCACGATCTGGAGCGCGCAGGCATCGATGCCGGCGCGATGCACGCCGACAAGTCGCAGAAAGACCGCATGCAGGCGCTGGAAGACTTCAAGACGGGCAAGCTGCGCGTGTTGGTCGCGACCGATATCGCGCAGCGCGGGCTCGACATTTCCGGGATCACGCACGTGATCAACTATGACGTGCCGCAACAGCCAGAAGACTACGTGCACCGCATCGGTCGGACCGGTCGGGCGGCCGCCACCGGCGATGCGTACACGTTTATGTCCGCCGAGGAAATCGGGATGGTGCGGACGATCGAACGCACGATCGGCCAGGAGATCCCGCGCGTCAGCGTTCCCGGCTTCGATTTCGGGACGACCGCGGTCGGATAGGGCACTGCGCTACCGTCGCACGCGCCCGAGGCGCGAGACGGTCAGGGTGTCCTGCGAACGGCCGCGGCTCACGATGATCCGCAGGTTTGCCGCGCCGAAGCCCAGTCCCGATGACAGATAGGCCATCGAATCGCGCGTGCTGGCGACCGCGACACCACGCGTGAGTCGTAAATCGAGGCGAGCGAAGGTATCGGTCCCCGCATACACCACGACGCGCGAGGTGCGGCCATCGAGACGCACCGCCGTCCGCGTCCCGGTCGCCATCGCGCGGTCGCGGGCCAGCGACAACAACTCGGCGATCTCGCGGGTCGCGCCGCGCACGGCGGCGGCATCGAGGGCGCGCGCGCTCCCCGCTGCACCGACAGCGATGCAGAGGCCAAGAACCGACAACAGAATCACCTGCTCGAGCAGGACGCTACCGGAACGGGCGTGCATAGGGGGACCGGGGAGAGGGACGTGTCGTGAACGAGAATGGCGCGGGTGGCGTGCTGAGCGTCTACGCGGCGCCAGTGGGGCGACTATGATGCAGCAGGGTGCACCGTCACGCACAACCCGCAGACCGCGGCATGTATCCTTTCTACACCTTTGGCCCGCTTCGTCCTTCCCTTCACGACTCCCATGTCTCAGACTGCGACGCGCCAACTCAGGCATCGATTTTCCATGCGACATGTCGTTCCGTATTCGATTGCGGTCGTAAGTTTCTTGCTCGCCAGTTGTTCGGGCAGTGTCCCAATGCCCAGCAGCGATGTATCCTCTGGGCAGGCAATAATGGACCTCGGCAACGCGATGGGGCAGTTGCGAGACGAGAACGCCTTATTGCAGGCTGATATCGATTCGTTGCGCGGCGTGGTTGCCTATCAGGATTCAATCGTCCGTCAATTGGCGGCGATGTCGAATCTCTCGATGCGGCCGGCGTCCGCGCCATTTCCCTGATCCTGTCGACCCAACTCACTTCTTCTATGCGCATCGCGCTTTCCACCGGTGGCGGTGACGCCCCCGGTCTCAATGCCGTCATTCGAGCGGCGGTCCTCTCAGCGCGGA
>JANOPS010000722.1:0-2120 GCA_031421995.1 Gemmatimonadaceae bacterium | reverse complement strand
TGCCGACCAGCGTCCATCTTCCCGCCGCGCTCTTGCAGGCGCTCGACCGCAAGGCCCGCGCACTGCGCGTCAGCCGTAACCGCGTCATCGTGAACGCCCTCGAACGTGATCTCGCCGCGCCGTCGGCGTGGTCGCGTGGCTTCTTTGAACGCCTCGGCGATACCGATGCCGCCACGCGTGACGCGGTCGACGAAATGCGCGAGGCGATTACCGTCGCTCGCTCCTCAAAGCGTCCCGTGCGACTGTGAAGTACGTGCTCGATACAAACGCCGTGTCCGCGCTGATGAAAGGCGAGGGGAAGCTCGTTCGGCAGTTGCAACGCCTTGCACCCACAGACGTCGCGATTCCACATCCCGTGATGGCAGAAATTGCCTACGGCATCGAGCGACTGCCCCGCTCCAAGCGTCGCGACCGCCTGCGAGAAACATTGGCATTGATTGCCACAGAAATTGGCCGCTGTGCGTGGACGGACGACGTCAGTGCGGCGTTCGGTGCGATCAAGGCGAAGTTGGAAAGGGCTGGAACACCGATCGAGGATTTCGATGCCGCGATGGCCGCGCACGCATTGGCATACGGTGCAGTCCTTGTGACCGCGAACTCGAAGCACATGGCACGAGTTGACGGACTGGCTATCGAAGACTGGTGCAAGTAACCGTGTTTCGCAGCCTAAGGGATGCTGGTGTTTCCGCCGAAGTAGGCGGCGGGCATCATCGCGTCGCCGGATGCACGAGCATTGCGACCACCGCGCCTACCGCACCTTCTCCACCGGCGTCAGTCTTTCGAGGCGGCGCCTGGCCTCAGCCACCCGCGGCTGAAACTCGGGCTCCGCGTCCTTCCAGAGCGCGATGAACGTACGGTAGTTGGTGACGGCTTTCGCAGTGTCGCCCTTGGCTTCGTAGAGTTGGCCGAGGCGCTCGTGGACCATCGCCCGTAGGAAGTAGGCGTCATAGACGAACATGGTTCGCCGATGCAGTGGAATGGCGAGATACCGTTCCATGGTCACGACAGTGGAGTCGGCCCGATTCGCCGCGTCGAACGCGCGGGCCAGATTGATCAGCGCACATTCCCTGCAAAAGGCCGGGACGCCGGAGGTATCCGTATCACTGGCCCGAAACTCGCGAACTGCATCGGCGAAGCGCCCTTCCGCAAGCGCGATATTGCCGCGTGCTTCATGCCAGGTATTACTCGCTGCGCCCCGTACCCCACCCGGCGTCGTGGACTCCCAGCGCGCCAGCACCGCCTTCGCTTTCCCCACCGCACCGGCCCGCGCGTACAGATCCGCAATTTCAAGGCTGGTGGGACCGCCCCTAAATGTTTGCGATCCGGCGGACTGCGTGCCAGCGACCGCGTCAAGACGCCGGATTCCCTCCGACATGCGGCCTCGAAAAAAGATGTCGTTACGCGCGCGCGCAACACTGTCTGACGTAGGATCAACGATGCCCTGAGCGCGCCGCATCGTGAGAACTTCCGCGCGCAACTGCGCCGCACGGGTCGGTTGTCCTCGTAGTTGTGCCTCTCGGACTAGCACGTAGATCCCCTCCACTCTGGCGCGCGGATTGCTCGACCGACGCATCGCTTCGCCCAGCGGGCGCACCGAGTCGATCATGCCCCTGGCAAAGGCCAGCATTACCCGCGCTGCCTGCAGGTTCTGATTCTCATCAGTCACCGCCACGCCTCGGGTCACCGAGTCGATCAACGCCTGCGCCGCACGAGGGTCGCCGGCCCGCACGAACACCTCTGCGATAAGTCCCGCTTGCGCCGGCTGGGGGAAAATGGTGAACGAACGGCGGCCGTACCGACGCGCACGCGCGTCGTCGCGCACGTGCGCGTACAAGTTCGCCAAATTCGATGCGACCGCGTAATCGTTCGAGTCGGACGCGTACGCTGACTCGTAGGAGGCGATCGCCTTGGCAACATCACGGGTCAAGAAATACGCCCCGAGCACCGCGCCCCGCTCCCGATCCGGGAGCCGCGCGGCGTAGCGCGCGCCGCGTTCCCAGGCCGAGTCTTGAGCCGCCGTCGAGTAGCCCCCAAAGAGGAGGGCGTAGCCGAGCTTTCGCCAGGCCAGCGCAAACGTGCTGTCGATGGCCACGGCCTCGCGGAGCAGGCGCACCGCGCGG
>JANOPS010000721.1:0-2212 GCA_031421995.1 Gemmatimonadaceae bacterium | reverse complement strand
GTACATGCCATAGCGTTCGACGCCTTGGGCCGTCACGTCGCGCTGGCGGTTCGGGTCGGTACGCAATGGGGAATCGCCATTGATGGGCACGTCGGTGACCTCTGGGACGGCGTCGGCGCGCCCCAGATGTCGAGCGACGGCCTTCATATCGCCTACGCGGCCGATGCGGGCGGGCACTGGCGTATCGTGCATGATACCGCTGCGCCGTTTCTCGTACCGGGGCTTGTTGTCAGCTCGCTGCAGTTGGATGCAGACGGTTGTTCGGTGGCCTATGTGGTACGACGTGGCAATGACGTCGTCGTGGTATCGGGTACCGCCGTCTCTCCACCATGGCGCATGGTGCGTTCTCTCGTTCTGGCGACCGATCACAGCGGCGGCGCAGAGGCGCCTCCGCCCACGGCATACGCGGCACGCGACGCGACGGGCTGGCACCTGGTATCCAATGGGATGGTGGGAGCGATGTTCGAGGAGGTGCGCGAAGTGCACCTCACCTCTACAGGGACGGCGGTCGCCGTGGCACGAGCAAACGGGCGCGAGTCGGTGGTGCGAGTGGATCGCATCGGGGCATGGCACGACGCCGTGCTGACCGTGTCCGTAGGTCCCGACGATCGTGTGGGTTACGTGGCGCGCGATGGCGAAGAGACGTTCGCGCTGTTGGAGGATGGTCAGGAACTGGTGCGGAGCACGACGAGCGACGTCGCGATCACCGACTTGGCTCTGGCGTCGGCGGGGAAGGCGCTATGGGTCACAGCGAGCTCGACGCAACAAACCATCGTGACGCCAAGCGGAACATTCGGTTTCGATCGCGTGATTGAAGGCACGCTACAGTTCGTCGATGGGCGCGGGACGTGGACCGCGCTCGTGGGGGATCGCACGCGACGCGAGCTTCGGGTCGTCGTGAATGGACGGGACAGCGGCACGCGGTTCGACTGGTCGGAAATTACGCGGCGCTTGCGGCAAGGCGATGGCGCGAATGGGCTACGCAACTGGGTTGCGGCCGAAGCCCGACGAATACGAGCACAGGAGGCTGTTCCTTTTGGACGATGAAAGCGTGCCGCGCGTGTATTACGTCGGTTACGGCGTGCCTCCCAAACTGAAGCTCTCCATGGTGCCGATCGCATAGAGCATGAATCCAGCAACAACGCCGCCGATGAGCGCCAGCGTGCGTCCGGGTTTTGCACCGTGACGCTGCAGTTGCCGCACGTCGGTTCGGGCAAACGCGACACGTTCGAGAGGGCCGTCAACAAATCCCGTCACACTGTCCCGGGAGACCTGCACATAGCGCAGGAGGAGCATGCTTCCATCTTTGCGCGTCACGCGTACCTGGGCATCGGCCTCCAAAGACCGACGCTGCGTGTTGACCACGTCGCTTCGGGTGTACGCGACGCGGATCGAGGTGGCGCTTCCCCTCCCGGTCACGCTGTCAGGCGTCACCGTCACGTTGGTCAACGATCGATGTGTGCCATCCCGCAGTCCCACCCGCAGCGATGGGATCACCGAGTCGGTCGGAATCTGGCGCACAGGATACTCGTTCCATCCAGTGCATGCGGACACCAGCACGATCAGCGTCGAGAGTCGGGCCCGGCGAATCCGCGTCGCGATCCCGGCGCGCATTCGCGATACAGGAGGATCAACACACATTGGTATATCCGTTGAGAGGGTCTGGTGTGGTCTAGAATAGGTCTAGAATGCCATCGCACCGCGCAACTGTACGCCGCCCGTTGCCGTTGGTGCGATCGCCACGCGCGCTCCGCGCTCGGCCAAGGGACGCCACAATTCGTACTTCGCGTTGGCGCCGAAGGCGGCACCGAGCACGATCCCGGGTACGCCCATCGCGATCGCCCCAACCGTCGCCGAGAATCCTCGTCCGAAGTCCAAACAGACCAACGCCTCTGGTCCGCAATCCGGTGCGCGATAGGTCGCGGCGCCCAGCAGAGCGCCGCCCGCCGTTCCGACCAGCAGCCCGATTCCCATGCCCTCGAGGGTCCTGCCGCGAATGCCCGCGCTGTGTTCCAAGCGGTGTTGCTCGCCAAGGATAAACATCTGCTCGGAGCCCTGGATGATCACCTTCTCGGTGCCGTTCCACACCACCACAGTATCAGCGACAATGAGAAGGCTGTCGCTGGACCGGCGTACCAACTGCCCAACAATCACAGCACGCCCAGTGGTGAGTTCCACAACCCGCACGCGGCCGGCGGAAGGCGCCCCTTGG
>JANOPS010000720.1:0-1906 GCA_031421995.1 Gemmatimonadaceae bacterium | reverse complement strand
TTCGCGACTGGTCTCGTCGGTGGCGGCGTCCGCCGCGACGTGATAGCGCCACCCGATGAGCGCCCAGATAGCACCGGCGGCCACGATGACCGGCTTTGACTTTCTGAGGTGCAGACGTTCTTCGCCCATCACGAGCGCGTACGCGACCACAAAGATGCCGAGGGCGGCGTACCCCACCCACGACTGCGTGAGATCGAGCGCCATGGGATCGAGCGCCATGGGATTGACGGCCGTGAGGGTGGCGGCGGGAGCTACAAGCGCCGCTGATGCGACGCCTGCGGTGCTACTCGGTCGCTGTGGCTACCGGCGCCGGCTCAGTCTTGGCGGGCGGTGTGCGGCGGGACCAATGCGAGCCGCGTTGTGCGGGCTGGGCGAGCTGGAAGAGTCGGCTGGTATAGAACTGCACCACGCGCTCTTGCACGGAATCCTGCGTGTCGCCGCTTGAGGCCTGAAAGGGCGCGTAGTTCTGCATGTCGCCCGAGACAGAGAACCACCACCACGCACCGCCGCTGGCTCCCTTGCGCTCTTGCACGGTGCACGAGTACGTACGGCCGTCGTTTTGGAATTCGAATGCTTGGATAATCAGTCGCTCGTGTAAGGGTCTCTTAAGATAACCCGATGTCGCCTCGAAACGAACCTCGAAACGATCCTCGGCACCCAGCCGATGGCTCGGAGGCCCCCTTGAGGGGAGCAGGCTACCGGGATAGCCGCTGCAATTCCCGTTCGGCGACGATAAACCCGAACCCCGGCCAGCCGCCCGATCGAATGACGCGCGCGAAGGCCGCGCGGGCGTTTACGGTGTCCCCCCGGACGAGATACCAGTTCCCCAATCCATAGTTGAGCGTGGCGACCTGGACGTCGGCCGTGTCGGCCGGCGTGAATAACGTCTTCGGCGTCAGCGCTCCGCGATAAAGTCGCAAGCGCGAGGCATAGGCGTACCCAGCCGGGGCCTTCAGCGAATCCGGCTTGCGGGCCAGCATGGCCGCCGCGTCGGCCTTTCGTCCAGCACGCGACAAGGACATCCAGAGCCAGTCGGTACTCCCCGTCAGCTCACCCGCATCCGGCGCGCGCGGTTGGGCCTTGCTGAACATTTCGGCGGCCGCACCAAAGCGCCCTTCGAGGAAGTGCAGTACGCCCAGATGAAAGAGAATGCCGTAGTTGGTGCTATCGAGATGATAGCCACGCATAAGATCGATGCGCGCTTTGTCGAACTCGCGTACCGAGATGTAGCGATGGCCACGCCAGCGCAGCAGCATCGCATTGTCAGGAGACTGGCGCAGCCCGTCGCTGAACGTGGCAATGGCTTCGCGAAATTGTCGCGCGCCAGACTGCGCGACGCCGAGCGCGATGATGCGTTGCATGTCCGATGGCGCCGCATCACGAAGGGCCATCGCGCGCGCGATCGTGCCGGTGTCGGGAAGCGCGCGGTACTCGGTGCCGGCCGGTGAGCGGTATTGCACCGACTGCGCGGGCAGCATCGACGCCGAGAGCAGCGCAAGAACGAGCATCACCGGAGCGCGATCGAGGAACATGCTGTGCTCCCTTTGGTGTGAGTGGGCGAAGACTGACCCCATGAACATACGATGCCGTTTGACGATTGGCCCGTTTGGCGAGGGCTGGCCCCATTGGCCCGGCGAACGCAGATTCGGGTATGCGTCTACTCCCCTCTCTCTGCCTGTCGCTCCTGGCGGCCATGCCGCTCGCCGCCCAACAACCCACGACCACCCTGCTCAAGTGGTCCGACCAGCTTCGCGTCCGCGAGGGGTGGCTGACGGAGCGCCACGCCATGCTGCTGCCGATGATGCGCCGGCACGAGATCGGGATGTGGATCGTGGTGAACGAAGAGTTCCACGACGATCCGCTGTCCCAATACGTCGCGCCGCCGAGGCCGTATACGGGGAATCGT
>JANOPS010000719.1:0-4016 GCA_031421995.1 Gemmatimonadaceae bacterium | reverse complement strand
GCGGGTCGACTGGCGAACTCGAGCGCCTGTTCCTGGTGCGCGTCAACACGCTGATCGCGCCGAGGTAGGCAGGCGCTTCGCAGCGGCACATTGCGCAGGCGCTGCGCAGGCGCTTCGCCGCGAGGACCGCTACAAGAAGCTGCGCCCGTCAAATCCGTGAGGCGCAGCATCGATGCCAAACAGTTCCAGCGCGCTCGGCACCACATCGCTCGTGCGTTGCGGAGCCCGCACCGGTGGGGCGTCAAGAATGAGCGGAACCATCATCTGGTCGCGGAGCAGTGCGCCGTGTGTGGACACATGGGGCGTTGGCTCATAGCGGGAGCGCAAGTCCCACCCCTTGGCCGCTGAGATCACGATGTCTCCGCCGCGCGACGACGGCATGAGGGAACTGAGTTGCACCAGTGCGTCGGGATACGGTGATGCGCTGCACGCGTCCCACGCGGCGACCGCGTTCAGGTCTCGCAGGGTGCCACCCAAGCGCAGTGGGTCGCCGTCGCTCGTCACGTAACTCCATCGCGCCTCGTGGCCAGCGAGTGTGCGTGATACGGTGGCGCTCCCGAACGTCGCGTGGTGCACGCGCACCGTGTGTTGGTCTTCGGCCACCGCCACCAAGTCGGTCGACGCACGGGCAATCAATCCGTCCAGCACATGCTGCCACTTCGCGGCGAGCGCAGGCCACCAGCGTCGCGTGCGTTCTGCAGGATCGAGGTAGACGTGCGCCATCGCGTTCCCGCCAACCATCAGCGCGACGTCGGCATTGCGCACGCTCAACTTCGGATGCGCGAGCACACGATGTCCCCGGCTGCTCAACCAGCCGTGCAAATCATCGTGCTCTCCGACGGCCTCGTGGCCGTGATCGCCAACCACCCAAATCCGCAGGTCGTTGATCCATCCGCCACGCGTCGCGATGGCCTGCGCGCGCACGATCACGTCGTCAACATCGCGAATACTGGTGCGGACAATGTCCGAGTGCGCCCCGAACTTGTGTGCCAGCTTGTCGGGACCAAGAATTCCCAGCATCGACAATCGAGGCGCGCTGCGTTCAAAGCGCCGCATGAATTCGGCCGCGACCGCTTGTTCGGCGTTGCGCCAATCTTTCATGTTGCCGCGAAAGTGCGCGTAGGCCGCGCGTATCGACCACCACACGCCGCGCCCAATGCGCCCCTCGGTTGCGCCGCGGGCGATCATCATCATCCCGGCCAACGACGGTTGCACCAGATCGTAGAGCGTGGGACTGGCCGTATCCAAGTCGCCGTCGGTGAACCAGATGTCGACGCCGGAGTAGCTGCGCGATTGTCCATGTGATAGGCGGAGCGATTTGCTGCGGTCGTACCACCGCAGCCCGGGCATGCCGACATGGGCCGGATGACGACCCATCACGAACGGCGCGTAGGCCGGGCCGGTGACTGATGGAAAGGACGTCGACACTTCGTACATGCCTCCGCGGTCGCGCAACCGCGCCATCGCCGGCAGCGTGCCACGATCCATCTCCTCGGCGAGCACATCCGGGCGCACGCCGTCTGCAACGACGACGAGCAAACGGGTCGCACTCGCGGTATCATGTGCTGTCATTGTCACGCGCAAGCTCCCACGACTCGTCGACCATTCAAGCTCAGCCACATGGCGAAACCGCGATCCACCAAGCCGAAGCCGCTCACGTCCTCTCCCACCAAGACCGGCTCCTCAAAGGCGCGCACGGTTACGGCGCGCACGGTAGCGGCGCGCACCGCGGCTGGCAAACCCGTGTCGCCCGCGTCCCGGAGTCGGGCCGAGAAGGAGTCGCTGGCTGGGCTCAAGGCCCGAAATACCGAGGGACACCGCAAGTCCGGTCGAGAGCCCGACCCGACGGCGCTGGTGTCCAGTGGTGCGCGCGCTGTTCGTCGCGCGCCGCGACTGATCGACCAGGACATCCGGGATCGTCCAATCCTCACGGAAGACGAAAAGCTGCTGCAGTCACCAGAGTCAGATCTCGGATCCTTCACGACGTCTGATCCGTGGCGCGTGATGCGCATCACGGCGGAGTTTGTTGAGGGTTTCGATGCGCTGGCGAACGTCACGAAGGGCGTCACGATTTTCGGGTCAGCGCGCACAGGCCCCGACGATCCGCAGTACGAAGCTGCTCGTGAGACGGCCCGACTGCTGGCCGCCCAAGGGTTTTCCATCATCACCGGCGCCGGACCGGGGATCATGGAAGCGGCCAACCGTGGGGCCAAGGATGGCGGCGGCCATTCTGTGGGCTGCAATATCGAGTTGCCGTTCGAGCAAGGCGCCAATCCGTTCGTGGATACGTTGGTAAACTTCCGGTACTTCTTCGTCCGGAAGACGATGTTCATCAAGTACTCAAACGCCTTCATCATCTTCCCTGGCGGCTTCGGTACTCTGGATGAACTGTTTGAGGCGCTCACATTGATCCAGACCGGGAAAATCTATCAGTTTCCGGTCGTGCTTTTCGGGCGGCACTACTGGGCCGGGCTGTTGCGTTGGATCACGTCCCGGCTTGTGGGCGAGGGCAAGATATCACCGGGCGATCTGGATTTGTTGTTGCTGACGGACGATCCGGCCGAGGCGGCTCAGGCAGTGATTGCGGCCCATGCGGCCCAGGAGGCCACGAAGGCCACGCTTCGATAAGACACCAAAAGGCCGGACCCCCGATGCCCCCGCGGGGTTGAACCGTTACCTCGCTGTGGCATATTACAGGGACTGCTGCGCTCGGCCCCCCGTTGGCCGGGCGCTCGCCATTTGTGGCCGTGCCGCCGGATCGCGCGATCCGCCACGCTCCGTGGCTTCGCGCCACTCTTTAACGTCGCCCGTATGTTCCAAGAACTGATCGCCAAGATGGCCCGTGAGGTCGAGAAACTCTCTCACGAGCTGAACGTTGTGCTGCCCTTCGAGATTCGCAAAGCCGTCGAGCTTGGCGATCTCAAGGAGAACAGCGAGTACAAAGCGGCTCTTGAGCGCCAGCAGTTTGTGCAGGCCCGTCTGGGCCAGCTCACGCAGCGCGTGACGAAACTCGCCAACATCGACATTGCCCAGATTGCCGCCGACAAGGTTGGACTGGGTTCGAAGGTGGTGGTCGTGGACGAAAAGACGGAGTCGCGCGAGCACTACGAGTTGGTGTTCGGCGACGCGGGCGAACTGCAAGAGGGCCACGTCACGATGGGATCGCCGATCGGACTTGCGCTACAAGGCAAGGGCGTTGGCGAGTTGGCGATTCTGAAGCTGCCGAAGAGCGTGCGGCGACTGCAGATCGTGGAATTGATCACGATTCACGAGCGCGACACCGACGAGTTGGCCTAGCCCATGATGATTCAGCGTGCCGAGTACGCCGTTCGCGGGCCCGTTCCGCAGGATGTGATCGCGTGTGTTGACGCCACCCTCCCCTCACTCGCCGACGGTGAGGTGTTGCTGGAGGTGCTGGCCTCGCCGATCAATCCGTCCGACGTCTTGACCTTGACCGGGCAGTACGGGATGTTGCCGCCGCTGCCGGCGGTTGGTGGTAACGAAGGCGTCGGCCGCGTGGTCGAGAACACGCCGGGTGTATCACTGCGCATTGGACAGCGCGTGGTCTTGCCGCTGGGATCGGGCACCTGGGCGTCGCATCTGATTGCGCGCGCCGACGCGCTGATCCCGCTTCCCGATGTTGGCGATCCGCTGCAGTTGTCCATGCTGATGGTCAATCCGCCAACGGCCTCGTTGTTGCTCTCCGAGTTTGTGTCGCTGGAACCGGGCGACTGGGTGTTGCAGAACACCGCCAACTCGGCTGTCGGTCGGTACCTGATTCAGGTGGCAAAACGACGGGGCCTGCGCACGGTGAATGTGGTGCGTCGGTCCGACGCCGTGGCGGGATTGGAAGCGGCGGGTGGCGACGTGGTGCTCGTCGATGGTCCGGATCTCGACGCGCGCGTCGCCGCAGCGACAGGGAAGGCAAAGATCCGGCTTGGGATCGACGCAACGGGCGGGGCGGCAACAGATCGTGTGGCGCGCAGCCTCGCGATTGGCGGCACGGTGGTGAACTA
>JANOPS010000718.1:0-6435 GCA_031421995.1 Gemmatimonadaceae bacterium | reverse complement strand
TGCTTACGCGAGATCCAACCACCATCAACGTGCTGACGTGTGCGAAGGCGTTTCAGCGTTCCGTGCACGAATCCCCGTTCCCTCAACGCGCTCGCGCGATCCCGGGCTGAGAAGCCGCCTCAAAGCTCAAACCCCAGGCCTGAGTCGCCCACGCCTCACCGCTCACCCCTCAAGCTGGCGCTCAAGCCTGAAACCACAACGCTCACAGCCCACGCCTGCATGTGCCTCACCCCTCCCTCCCCCTCACCCCCCTCGTATCTCCAACCCTCACCCCTCAGTAGCCGCCGGCGACCCCGTCCCGCCTCGGATCCGCCACGCCGATGCGCGTGCCGTTCTTCGCGATGAAGACCGCGTGCACTCCGCCAAACGAGATGTCCGCGACGCGACTCAACGGTTGGTACCCGCGTGCTACTAACGCACCATACACGGCGGTGGCGTAGCCCGGCTCGACTTCAACCTCCCTTTGCGTCGCGCTCGCGTGAATACGCGGCGCGGCAACCGCGATACCGGGATCCTCGCCGAAGGCCAAAATCCGCAGCATCACTTGCACGATGGCTGGCTGGATGTACTGCGACCCTGCGGCACCCACCACCAACCGTACGCGTCCGTGATCGAGGACCATGGTGGGCGCCATGGTCGTATTGGCGAACCGATTCGGGCCTCGGGTGCGCGCGTCGAAGTTCGCGGCCGACGAATTCAGAAAGAAGCCGTCGGTATACACGCCAGAGCCGAACAACACTCCGACGGTGGTCGTCGCAGACACCGCGTTGCCGTCGCCATCGACAACCGACATATGTGACGTCAGGCTGCCGTTCGCCGCACTTGCATCAGCACTTGCATCAGCCCTTGCATCAGCCCTTGCATCAGCGGACTCGCGCACGCCGGACACGGCGTCCGCCCCGCGCACGGCGGCCGGGTACGGGTCGTACGCAGCGCAGGCCGACGGGGTTGCCGTGGAATCGAATCGCCACGGGTCGCCGGCCAGCACGGTATCGGCGAGCGGCGCCGCGACCAATGCGCCACGCGCCTTCGCATACCCCGCGCTCGTCGTGCCACGCGCCGGCACCGACTGCGCAAAGGGGTCACCACGCCACCGTCCCGCATCGGCGCCACCAAGCCGCATCACGTCTGCCAGCGTAGCCACCGCATTCGGGTGCTCGGTGAAGCCACCGGCCTTCGTCAAACCAGACACGTCGGCGATCTGCAGCATTTCCAGCACACCAACACCACCCATTGGCGGCGGCGCGCTCAGCACGCTGTATCCAAGCCATTCCGCGCACAGCGGACGCTCCATGACGGTCTTGTAGTTGGCCATGTCGGACACCGTGATCAGTCCACCTTGTGCGCGTACCTTGTCAGACAGATGCTGCGCGATCGGGCCGGTATAGAACGCAACCTCACCCTCGGCGGCAATCCGCTGAAGGGTGACGGCCAGTTCCCGCTGCACAAGTCGTTCGCCCGGACGCAACGGCAAGCCCTTGGGGAAGAACAGCCGCGCCGCCGCGCTGTCGGCCATCAGCTTGGCGCGCGAGGACGCGATCGTGCGCGCCAAAAGCGGCGAAACAACAAAGCCCTCGCTCGCCAAACGAATGGCCGGCGCCATGACTTGTGCGCGCGGCAGTTTGCCGAGCGTGCGATGCGATTCAAGCAACCCTGCGACCATGCCTGGGATGGCGGCCCCTCGCCCGGTGCCGCGTGCCGCGCCCGACGTATCCGCCCTTCCCCATGCCACGTCATTGCCCGCGCGTGGATAGAACAGCTTGTGCTCCACGCGTTTCCGTTTCGCATCGTAGAACATCAGCGCACCACCACCACCCAGTCCGGTTTGCGAGATATCCGTCACCGACAGGGCAAACCCTGTGGCGACCGCGGCGTCCACCGCATTGCCCCCCAAGCGCAAGATCTCCACGCCGGCCGCGACCGCGTCGGGATGCGACGCGGCAACCATGCCTCGACTGCTCTCCGCGCGCTTACCCGACGATGGCAGGAGCACGCCGTTCATTGGCCGTGCGCAGGCCATGCCCACAAGCACGGCGCACACGAGCGCAGAGCGCGACCACGACGACCGATTGGATACGCACAGCAACAGCTTCATACACACCTCAGGCACCGTACGTGCATATCACACGAGGGCAGTGAAGGACAAGGCGGCACCCGGAGCGCACGCGCACCCGGAAGCATGACGACGAGCGACTCTGCCAAGCCGCTAGTCGTCGCACAGGGCAAGTAACTGACGGACGATGCGCTCGGTAAGCCCCCACACAACTTGACCATGCAACGCATAGGCGGGAAATCGCGCGCCACCCTCATCGCGAGCAATGGTGTATTCACTCTGCGTCTCGGGCGCGCGGAGCAACGCCAGCGGCACCCAGTAGGTCGCCGCCACTTCGCGGTTACTGATAAGCGCAACGTCCGACGAGACAACCGCCACGAATGGGCGCACAATAACCGGCGGCAAGGCCCGTGATCGCGGAGCAATGTCATCGAGCCGACCAAGGATCTGCCCATCACTGAGATGCAGTGCCAACTCCTCCCGCGTCTCGCGAATAGCCGTGGCTTGCAGCGTGGCATCGGAGGCATCGCGACGACCACCGGGCAAGGCCATGTGCCCGCTCCATGGGTCATGCGCCACTTCGGCGCGCTTGATCAGCAACAGCTCCGGGCCGTTTGACACGCGTAGCACCGCCGC
Organism: Gemmatimonadaceae bacterium; assembly: GCA_031421995.1. Classification (GTDB taxonomy): domain Bacteria; phylum Gemmatimonadota; class Gemmatimonadetes; order Gemmatimonadales; family Gemmatimonadaceae; genus Gemmatimonas. The sequence goes on along the minus strand of JANOPS010000718.1, from coordinate 3,746 downwards.
AACGGCAGCGAAACGCGTCTCCGGGCCAGCGGTCTCATCGACCGCCTGTCGGTCGGCGAGTCTCGTGCGCAGTCGCGCGATGACGCGATCAGACATCGCCTCAAGCAATGGGCTGCTGACACCGCCCCCTCGCTCAGGGTCGGCGAAGACCCCCGACACTCCGGCAGACTCCATTGACGACGTCACGACGAGGTCAGTCAGCGACCGCGCCACCCGATGCGACCCAGTCCCGGAACCCCCCCGCGAGTGACGCCACACGCTGGTATCCCATCTCATTGAGGGTCCGCGCGGCGAGCGCCGAACGGTTCCCGCTGGCACACATGAGGATGATCGTCGCATCACGTGGAACCCGCGACTCGATTTGCGTCTCCAGCACGCCACGGCCGATATACTGTGCGGGGGTCGCGTGGCCGAGGTTCCACTCGTTCTGCTCCCGGATATCGATCAGCATCAGCTCCTCACCGTGCGCCAAGCGATCCTGCACTTCGCGCGCGGTGACTTCGGAAATCTCGGCTTTTGCTTCGGCAATCAATTGTTGCGCGGTTTTCATGAGTCGTCCGGTCTTGAGGGAAAGAAGGGAATACGCGGCGCCGTCACGGCGCATGTTCACGATGCACGGTGAGCGACAATGCCGCAGCATCCATCGTAGCCAGCGCACCGATCGGCAGTGTCCACTGGTCATCGATGTGTCCGACAGGGATCCCAATGACCGCCGGTACGCCGAGCGCATCAGCGCACTCTCGCACGATCGCAACCAGGGTGCGGCCTCCGTCATCTGTCTGCTCATCGCACGAAGTGCAGTGCCCAAAGGCGATCCCGACACAGCCACTCAGCGAACCAGACTGCCGCAGTTGGTTCAGCATCCGATCAACGCGGTAGGCGGCTTCGTTGATATCCTCAAATACCGCAATCGCACCATCAAAGTTGGTCTCCCACGGCGTCCCACACAACGAGGCTAACACCGCAAGGTTCCCCCCAACCAATCGTCCGGTCGCAATCCCGTCACGAACTGTCTCGGCGCCGTGGGCAACGCCGGCGCTGTCGCGCCCGTGGATCACGGCGCGCATGAACGAGTCGCGCGTGAACGGCGTGAACGGCGCACGCGCCGTGGGTCCATGAAAACTCTGCACGCCCGCGGCACTCCACGCCGCGTGCAACGCGGTGATGTCGGAGAATCCGATCAAGGCCTTAGCATGGCGTGCAATCGCCTCGCCCTCCAACCCCGGCAGCAATCGGGCGGCGCCGTACCCGCCACGCAAACACCAAATCCCGTCTATCGTGGGGTCGAGCAGCGCCGAACGCAGATCAGCCAGGCGTTGTGCGTCGCTGCCGGCAAAGTAGCCCTCGCGCAACATCGCCGCCGGACCGACGACGGTCTCCCAACCGAACACGCGCGCATGCCCCTCTGCGCGTGCCAACTCGGACACATCACGCAGTGGACCTGAGGGAGAAATGAGCGCGACGCGCGCGCCGACACCGAGCGCGGGCGGCGCGATCAATGCAGAGACAGTGCTGGCGGCCATGTTGGAACGTAGAGACGATGCCGCCACCCCGCCAGCGGCCTTCGCGATTCAACCGCGATTCCACCACGATTCCACCACGATTCCATCGCGATTCCACCGCGAGACTTATCGCGTCGTAAGCGTCGCCGCGCGCGCCACATACGCGTCGCGGAGCCGCATCGTGATCGGACCCGGTTGTCCAGTGCCGATAACCGACTCGCCAATACGCGTCACGGGAAGCACGAAATTGGTGGCGCTGGTCAACACGCATTCCTCGGCCTCGAGCGCATCGTCAACCGTAAACGCGCGCTCCAAGACCGGGATCCCCTCGCGAGTGGCGAGGTCGAGCACGACGTCCCGCGTAATCCCAGCGAGGATATCGTGCGACAACGGTCGCGTCAGCAGCGTACCATGCTGAACGATCCACAGCGTGCTGGAGCCGCCCTCGGTCACGGTGCCGCGATCGTGCATCATCGCCTCGAAGGCACCAGCTGCGCGCGCGGCCTGCTTTGCCAAGACCTGTGCCAGCATGGACGTACTCTTGATATCACGCCGGTCCCACCGCTGGTCGGGCACAACGTGGAGCGACACGCCGCGCACGTTTGGGTCGTCACCATACCGTTTCGGGCGTGCGTACGCAAACATGCTGGGCACGGCGTTGCGGGGAAACGGGAAATCTCGCTCGGCCACGCCACGCGTGACTTGGAGATACACGAGGCCCTCCCGGATCGCATTCTGATCCACCAACCCTTGCATCACGTCGAGCCACGCGGCGGACGTTTGGGTTGGCGCAATCTGGATTTCCGCCATCGATCGCTCCAGACGCGCGAGATGCAGATCGGCGTCGAGCAAGCGGCCATTGTACACCGCGGCCACTTCATACACCCCGTCGCCAAATAGCGTCCCGCGATCGAAGATGGACAACGTGGCCGCTGCCTCATCGACAAAACTCCCGTTGACCCAGCAGATACTCATCCGTTCCTCGTTGGTTTTGCTGAGCGAGCGACGCTCGGCACGGCAGACTGTAGGCGCGCCATCGCCGACGCGATCACGTGCGCTTCCGGCCCAAAACTAAAGCGCGCGTACCGACGAAACCGGCTGTCGCGACCGGAGCGCCGCTTGCCGGGGTTGATGTCGAAGAATTCTCCAGGGACACAAATGACTTGCTGCTCCAGCGCCCACCGGAAAAAGGACATGCCGTCGTTCAATGGCGCGGGGAGCGCCGACAGATCACCCCAACAGTAGAACGTGCCGTCGGGCTCCGCGTCAAAGCGGACGCCAAGATTGCGAAGTCCATCCAACAGAATACGGCGCTTGGCGCTGAACGTCTCGCGGATGGCATTGGTCTCCGCCCGAACGTGGTCGGGATGGAGCAGCGGCACAGCCGCCCGCTGCAGTGGTCGGCTGCCGCCGCCGTCAAGAAACGAACCGGTGCTGGACACCGCTTCAATCACCGCGCGCGGCCCAACCACCCACGTCGTACGCCAGCCCGGATAGCGCCAGTTCTTTGTGAATCCGTCGAGAATCACGACGGGGTCGCGATCAACGTCCTTCACGTAGCGCGCCGCCGATACCATCCCATGATCCTCGCTCGCACCAGACCACACATAGTGTGAGTAGAACTCATCGAACAGCAGCGTGCATCGCGTCTCACGGCCGAGCGCCACCCAACGTTCCAGTTCGCGCCCGGCAATGACCTTGCCGGTCGGGTTTGACGGATTCGAGAGCAAGAGTGCGCCAAGTCCACGCCCCAACACCTCTCGCTCCAAGGCCTCGATCCCAATGCGGTAGCCATTCGACGGGTCCAGGAGAATCGGAATGGCCGTAAATGCACTGAAGATCTCAAGCAACTCTTCGTACGCCGTGTAGTCCGGAAGAAAGTGGCCAAGGTTGATGGGGCCCAACGCCGCAACGGTGCGGGTGAGCGACAGCCGCCCACCACCGCAGATACAGACGTTGTCCGCCGTGTATTGCGATTTTTTCCCCGTTCGGTACAGCTCGTTGTACAACTCGGCAACCGCCTCGCGCAGCTCGGGAATACCATTGACCGGAGCGTACTCGAGATCATCGATGCTGATCGCCACCTCGCCGATACGCGCCGGGGCACCGGGAAGCGGTCCCGTCTCCGGCTGTCCCTGTCCGAGATTCGCCCAGCCAGGGTGGTGCGGCTTGTACCCGCGCGCGGCGGCCTCCGACATCACGTAAATCACACCGGTAAACGGCACCGGGCGGAACCCGGGGATG
>JANOPS010000717.1:0-17088 GCA_031421995.1 Gemmatimonadaceae bacterium | reverse complement strand
CGGGCGAGCCGTTGCGCGCTGCGGGCAAAAAAGCCGAGGGCGACGGCGAGGATGACGGCGAAAATGGCGTTCGACAGAGTCATGCAGCGAAGCTAGAGCGGGGATTGGGTGCTCACAAGCGCCGGCCTAGCCGCGTGCTTGCCTCGAGGAGGTCCACCAAAGGCTGGACCGTGACGTTTGAAGCCAACTGATAGCTCTTCGAGCCGGGGTAGACGACGGTCAGATGCGTCAGATCCAAGTCCGTGATCGCCGTGCGAATGCTTGGCGTCATCTTCGGCGCGTCCTCGCGTTTGATCTCGAATCCGTATCGACGTCCTCCTCGCTGGATCATCAGATCGAGTTCGGCGCCGGCGTGCGTCGCCCAGAAGAACGCGTCGTCGTGTGGGATGGTCTCTAACAGCCGTTCGATGACGTACCCTTCCCACGAGGCGCCCAGCTTCGGGTGCACGGCAAGCTCATTCGCCGTCCGAGCGCCGAGAAAAACATGCAAGAGGCCTGAGTCGCGCACGTAGATTTTCGGCGCGCGCACCTGACGCTTGAGCAGGTTGGCGTGCCACGGCTGCAGCTGTCTGATCACGAACAAGCCTGTGAGAAGATCTAGATAGTGCCGAACCGTCGGTTGACTCACCCCGAGGGAACGTGCCGGCTCGGCGGCGTTCCACACGTTGCCATGATAGTGCGCCAGCATGGCCCAGAAACGCCGCAGCATAACCGCCGACGTGCGAATGCCCAGGTGCGTCAGGTCTCTTTCGAGCAGCGTTTGGACGAACTGCACGCGCCATCGCACGCTATCGGTTTCCGCACGCGGCAGCCACGCCGACGGGAAGCCGCCGCGGCGCCAGTGCCGGTCCAGTTGTGGGTATCCGACATCTTGCAACGAGAAACCAGTCATCTCCAGGTGTTCGATCCGCCCGGCCAGGCTCTCCGATGTCTGCCGCAAGAGTTCTGGAGAGGCACTACCAAGCACCAAAAAGCGGAGACGCCTTGGCCGTTGGTCCACGAGGACCCGTAGCGCCGGGAAAAGCTCCGGACGTCGCTGCACTTCGTCGATGACGACCAGCCCGCGAAGGGACGACAGCGTCGTCATGGGCTCATCGAGGCGCGCGAGGCTCACCGGATCTTCAAGGTCGAAGTAGTTCGGACTGGTCACCGGCACGATGCTTCGCGCCATGGTGGTCTTCCCGCACTGCCGCGGTCCGAGCAACGCCACTACGGGACTCCGCCGGAGCGCTGCATTGACTTCTGCGCGGAGCGATGCACGTTCAATGGGGGCTTTCATCATATTGAAATATGAAAGACTGCTTTTCCTTTTTCAATAACCCCCAAGGCACCCCCAATGTAGGCGCTGGCTGGCAACAGCGCCCGGATGCCGCCCGCGCCACGGCGATGGCGAGATCGCGTGCGTGGCCATGCGCGATCCAGATACGGGTGTGGCGTCTCGGGCAGGGGGGGGTTCGTCAGACTGCTGCTGACGCAGCAGACTGATTTGAGGTCGCTCGGCACTGAGGGCAGCTAAAGGCGGATGCTCGCCTAACGCGACTCGGCATTCCGTTGGATGTGCTCGAGCACGCGCTCGTGGATGGCGTGGATGATGCCGTCGCCGACGATCGCCCAGTAGGAGGCTGGCGCGATGCGCATCTGGTACCATGTATTGCCCTCCAGTCGCGTGCGATTACCGGGCAGCGCTGGCGAACCGGTGGGTCGAACTAGTGCTGATACAGGATTCTTACAATTCGCCGCGCGCCATCGGTGACCGACGCCCCACCCCGATCTTGACAGGATCGGAGACGACACCAATACTCTACATGTGTGGCACTTAATGCGTCATCGTTTTCGCTCTTCACAAGGAGTATCGATGAGAATGCGCGTCTCGAAGAAGTGGATGGCAGTGGTTGTTGCTGGGCTCGCGTTGTCGGCGTGTTCGGCTGATGCGCCTGTAGCCCCCCCCCAGACGCGTTGAACGCGTCCGCTCACCGCGCGCTGGGAGACGCGAATGGCGCAGGTGTTGGCACCTTACTTGGTGCACGATCACCGGGACTGCCCTTTGGCTTGGCCCTGACGGCGAACAATCGCGAGCTCTGCTTGGAACGCACGGCAGTCCGTGATGCACAGGGGCGCGTTGCGAGCTGGGCGCAGCGGTCATGGCGGGAACGCCCTGGGTTCAGCAAACGGGCATCGCGCGCGGATGCTGTATTGGGCGGCTACTCGGCTCTGCGCTTTGATCGCGCGACCAAGGAGCGCGTGAGTCAAACCGACTGCGTGCTTCCCGTTGGTGAGGAAGCGCTGCCGTTCATGCGGAGGCGGTTCGCGGACCGTCAGCACTCTGACGCGATGTCAGGATGGGGGATGGTCGCGTCTGCAGAGTTTACGGGATCCTTCACCTGCTACTGGGACCAAGGAGCCAATACGCTGGATTGCGGCGGCGTGCAATGCACTGCTGGTTCGTCGTTGCGCGCGGTCTCGTCGGCTGGTGCGAAGGTTCGACGTGGCGCGATGGTGAATGCTGACGGCGGATCGTTTTCGGGCGTGTACACGTGCGACAATGGGTGCACTATCACGGCGCTCCTCGACGGCTCTGGGGGCTGGGACTGCGGGCCGGGTGACGACTGGGGGAGCGGTGGGAATGGTGGCGGGAATAACGGGAATACCGGAGGTGGGAACGGAAACGGAACGCCCACGGCAACAAATCTCTGCCAGCAACCTCAGGGCAACCTTCCTGTCGATTCGCTCCTGAACTGCAACCGCGATCGCACCACGAGCGAGGACGCCGCCATTGCTCATGCGCGCGCCAACCATCTTCGAACAAGCTTCGGAGGAGATTCGGTCGCGGCGAGTGAATGCGCCCAGATGAACCTTTGGTTGACGGAGGCACTCGCCTCCACGTACACCGACGGGAGCGGAATGGTGAAACAGACATTCAGTACCGGTATCGACAATACCGGTCCGGAGCCACACAACGGCTCGGGCAACATCGGCGGGTTGATCGGGCACGTGGATCCCAGGGTGTACACGAATATTGCGAACAGCCCGAGCGCTGCGAACTACCGTTTGCTGATGTCTGTTTTACTGCACGAGGTATCGCATGCGTGGGGAGGAAATGAGCATCCATCATTTGTAAACGGCACCAGCGTCGCGCATACAGATCCTTGGTTCAAGAGACTGAACCCAGGGAGTCTCGACGCACAGACGTGCCTTCGATGATCATTCGAATAGCAGTACTAGGCCTCCTCTTGGCGTGTTTTCCATCATCATCGAACGCACAAGCGGCGACGAAGACCTTTTCGGCCGCCGACCTCGCCTTTAAGGTGAAAGGTTTCCGCAAAGAGATCTTGGGCGACACCGTGCCGCTGGATCTTTGCAAAGTTGCGCTGTTTTGGACCCAGCGAGGAACGCCTGTCGACAGCGGTGTTCCTCCGTTCGCGCGATTTACGCGACGTGAGGACTGTCGACCGCCGCTGCAGGGTGAAGCGCTCTTCGCATCAGTCGATTCGGTCGGTCTCTTTCGCGACTCCGTCGTCGTGCACGGGCGAAAGCAGGCATTTGACTCCTCGCATCTGTTTTCCTACCTGTATGACTGGAACGCAATTGGGAGGATGCGATTTGTGGAGTATCGAGTCTGTTGCATCATCAGCGTGACGCCCATACAAAAGCCAACGTTTGGCGTCCGTCGGTAGTCGACTCAGTCTCATCACAGACATATCAACCGCAACGCCACCATCAATCGCTCTCGCGAAAGCGGCGGTGCCGGAATCCCGGCACCGCCGTTCACACACTCACCCCTGCGCCTTCGCCGCCTTCACCGCGGCCGTCAACGCCGGCATGATTTCAAACACATCACCGACAATGCCGTAGTCGGCAATCTTGAAAATCGGCGCATCCTTGTCCTTGTTGATCGCGACGATTGTCTTCGACGTGCGCATGCCGGCCAAATGCTGATTGGCGCCGGAGATGCCCACCGCGACATACAAGTTCGGACTCACGTTGCGACCGGTCTGTCCAATCTGATCCGAATGCGGGCGCCAGCCTTCATCGGTCACGGCGCGCGTGGCACCGACGGCGGCGTTGCCGAATGCGTCGGCCAAGTCTTCACACAACTTGAAGTGCTCGGGTGCCTTGAGGCCGCGACCACCGGCCACGATCACCGGCGCATCGCCGAGGTCGAGCTTGCCGCTGCCGCCGGTGCGCAGCTCCGTAACCTTCACGCGCGACGACGAAGGATCGGTCGCTGACGTGATCGTTTCGACCGACACGGGCTTGGCGTTTACCGTAGGCTGGAACGCCGCCGGACGCACCGATACCAACGCCGGCGCGGCACCAAGTTGCAACGTGGCAATGACCTTGCCGTTGTTGATTGGATGTTGTGCTACAATCGTGCTGCCATCCAACACGAAACCGGTGGCATCGGCGATCAGCCCAGCACCGAGCTTGGCCGCAATGCGTGGCGAGAGATCACGACCCTGCGCCGTGGCGCTGAACAGCGCGTACGCATACGTGCCACTCTGCAACCGTTGTGCGAGCGTGGCGGCCAACGCTTCGGGGTTGTACTGCGCAAACCCCGCATGCTCCAACACCAACACACTATCGGCACCATGCTCGGCCAGCGCGGCGGCTTTGTCGGCCACACCCGCGCCACCAGCAAGCACCGCGTGCACGCCACCACCACCAGACATGTCGGCCAGCGCACGCGCGGCCGTCACGGCTTCGAGTGCGACCTTGCGCAGCTCACCAGCGCGCATTTCGGCAAATACGAGAACGTTGGCCATGGTTAGAGCACCTTCGCTTCGGTCTGAAGCAGTTTAACGAGTTCAGGAACGGCATCGGCGTTGGTGCCAAGGATGCGACCAGCGGCGCGCTCCGGAGGGAGGGCCATGGAACGCACACTCACGCGCGCCTCACCAAACTGCGCGGGCTTGATGTCGAGTGTCTTCTTTTTCGCCGCCATGATGCCCTTGAGCGATGGCAGCCGCTCCTTGTTCAAGCCATCATCGATGGTGAGCAGCGCCGGCAGCGGGAACTCGACCACTTCGATCGCGCCGTCGAGCGCGCGTTCGGCCACACCACGTCCGTTAGCGATCTCGAGCTTGCAGACATTCGTGACGCACGGCAGATCCAGAATCTCGGCAACCATCGGGCCGGTCATCTGGTTCATGGAGTCGATTGAGATGCGGCCCATGAGCACCAGATCGTACGCGCCGTCTTTCAATTCTGCGGCGAGTGCGCGCGCGACAGCCAGCCCGTCGGCGGGCGCGGTATCGGCCTTGAGCAACACGCCACGATCAGCACCCATGGCGAGCGCTTTGCGAATGGTTTCTTGCGCGGCGTCGGGGCCGAGGGAGATGACGACCACCTCGCCCGCGTTGCCGTTCTTTTCTTTGAGCTGCAGCGCCGCTTCGATGGCCCAGAGATCAAAGTCGTTGACGTCGTACTTGAGGCCCGTTTCGTCGAAACGGGATCCGTCGGCAGTGATGGCGAACTTCACTTCCATCACCGGGACGCGCTTGATGCACACGGCGATTTTCACCGCGGTTACTCCGGCTTGAGAGTCAGACAGGATGAGTGGCCCGCGCCGCGCCCGCAGGCGTGCGGCACAGGCCCACGGGGAAGCTAGGGAGGGAGGCGGCGAGGGCGCAACGTGACGGGGGCGTCATGTTTGACATGACGCCCCCGTTCGCCTGCCCCGCCCTGCCGCGAGCTCGTTATCGCGGGAAATTGGGGTTGGCGAGCCGCTCCACGTCGGGCAAGGGCCAACACCGCTGGTCGCCGTACACCGCCCCTTTCGGGTATTGACCCCCGACGGCCGGTACCTGCGCAAGGTTGAACCGCTTGCTGTCAAACCAGCGATTGCCCTGCAGGAAGAGCTCGCGCCGACGCTCCTCGGCGACGGCGGCGTCGAAATTCGCGGTCTCCGTTGCGGTGAGTGCCGGCAGCGCTATGCCGCTCCGCCCGCGCACGGTGTTGAGAATGCCTACGCCCTCCGCACCACCACGAGCCTCCGCGAGGATGAGTTGCGTCTCGAGACCGCTCGCGATGGGGAACGCCGCGGTCAGCGACGCAAACTTGCTTTGTGTCCACAGCTGGTTCACCTGGTCCGACGCCAGTCGGTTGGCGTTCGTCGACACCACGCGCGGATCGGGCGCGCCGTTCCACGTCAGCGATCGATACGCCGCCGCGACAGAGACCGAGAAGGACTGATTGTTCTGCTGGAACACGCGGTTGTTGCGCCGACCGATCGTGGCGTCGGCAGTGGCGTTGTACGCAAAAATCGTAGGGACGCGTGCGGCATCTTCGGCGGCCGTCGTCTTCTGCCCGCGATTGATGCGCGCGCGCGCACGTCCGGCGTACGCCAGATTGAGCGCGTTGGCATCAGCCGCTGCGGTTGCCGCCGCAATGGCGCGCGTGAAGCGCGCGTCAGCGGTATCGAACAGCTGCGTCGGCGTCAGTGACGGGCCTACGTTGATCGTCCCTTCGCAAAAGCCTTCGCCAAGGAGCAGCAGGCTGTAGCCACTGATTGCCGAATTGATGGCGATCAGTCGTTGACGATTGGGAACCTGTTCATCCGTCCACGCCGTGAGCTTGGCGACGGCCTGATCATTGGTGTACCGCGCCGTATTGATCGGCGTGTAGACCCCGATGGCCTCGCACCCCGAGCTGCCGTACAGCGCGTCAACCGCCAAAATGTTCCGGCGATCGTATGACCATCGCGCCGCCGTTTGCGTCGTTTCCACCAGTTCACCACCTGCGAGCCCGCTCGCGACGACGTATGCGCCGAGCGCGCACTCATAGTCAGAGACGGCGCTCGCCGAGATCAGCGCGGCGTTCGCCGGCACAAGGTACGATGACTCCGCGAGTCGACTCGGCGTATTCACCGTGAGCAGACGATCAAACTTACAGGCCGTGGTGGCGCCAACCGTCAGCGCCAACGCGAGGGCTTTGCGTATCGTGATTCGCATGATGGTTAGAAGTTGAGGTTAATGGTGGTCACGAATTGACGCAGCTGGGGGAGCACGCTCTGTTCCCACTGACCGAACGCCCCACCGCGCGTGCCGCCGTTGAAAGACGCCTCGGGGTCGATGCCAGGGAAGTTCGTGCGGAGGCCCAAGTTGCGCCCTGCAACCGTGATGGTGGCACGGCTTGAGCCGATCGCCGACGCCAATCGCTGTGGCACCGTGTACGTGGCGGACAGTTCGCGAAAGCGCATGAAGCTCGCATCGGAAATCAGGTGGTGTGTGTACGCGGTCCCGGCTTGTACGGCGGCCAACAACGTCTTGTCCTGCACTTCGTCAGGGTAGTACAGCTCTCGGCACAGCACGAACGCGCCGCAACGCACGCGATAGTTGCCATCAAGCTTCTTGTACCCACCGCGCCAGTCGACAAACGCGTTCACGCGCAGGTTCTTGAAGAACGTGAGGCCAGCAGAGAACGACCCTTCGGTGGTCGGCACGCTGTTCCCCAGAAACACGCGCGGTGCCGAGGCGCAGGCAACGGCGCCGCCTTTGCCGTCGTCGCATTGCAGGTTGGTCGCGCGCTTGGTGGTGGCGTCGTAGTCGGCGGACACGATGCGACGATCCCACCACGCACCGGGCGCGTAGCCCGTGACATGTTGGATGTTGCTGGACAGCGAGACGACGTTGGTGTTCGGTCCCAACGACGCGATGTTGTACGTGGTATTGCTTCCGCTGAGCGTGAGCTCGAGGGCGAAATTGGTGGCGCGGATCGGCGTCCCGCGCACAACCCACTCCAGTCCGTTGCGATTCACCTGGCCAGCGTTGAAGAGCTGAAGCCCAGGGAATCCGTCCGACGGCGGCGACTGCCGCGACAAGATCGCGTCTTTCGTTTTGCCGTTGAAATACGTGACCTCCATGCCGTAGCGATCGTTGAACAGTCCGGCATCAATCCCCAACTCCAATTCCGTACTGGTCTCGGGTCCGAGTGCCGGGTTGCCGGCCGACGACGGCGTGAGGAATCCACCGCTGGCCGAGTAGGTGCGAATCGCGTCGAACGCGCCGGGTTGCAGACCGCTTGCGCCGTACGCGGAGCGCACGCGCAGCTGATTGATGAATGCCGGGATTGGCAGCGAGGGCTCTTCACTCAACACGTAGGACGCGCTGAGCTTGGGATACGTGACGGCATCGAAGTTCGTCCCGAAGGCCGAGTTATCGTCGGTGCGGACGGCCGCAGTCACGAAGAGCCGATTGTTCCACGCGACTTGTTGCTGAATGAACCCGCCGACCGTGTTGTTTTCGAAGATTTCGTCTGATCCCACGTTGCGAATGGTGGCCGACGCGATGGACGTCAACCCCGCGGCGGGGAACGTGGAGCCTGAGATCGACCGGAGTCGCGAACGCCTGAGGTACACCTGACCGCCTGCCGACGTGACGCTGCGCAGCGACGGCGTGAGCGAGAATTCCGCGTTGGCGAGGTAGTCCACCGTGGTGTACGTCACGTCACGCGTGGACACGCCAATGCTACCAGCGGTCGGCAGTCCGCTGCCGGAGAACGATGCAAATCGCGCGCCGATGATGTCGTTGCGCGGCGTGCGATCTTCGTTGTTTTCGGACAGCCGGTCTACGCCAAGGATGATGCGATGATTAAAGAACGACGTGGGGCGATTGGTGAGCTGGAAGCTGCCGGTGAAGCGATCCGCGTCTTGGAACACGTCATACGCTTCGTAGTACGCGTTCGGTGGGCCCGAACGAAAGCCCAGCTGCGGGTTGTTGGCATTGCGAGCGGGCACGCTCACGCCGCCGTACAAGAAACTGGGCGACGAAAACACGGTGCCCCACACGGCGCCGCCACCGCCGGACTCAAAGGGCAGATAGGTGCGACCGGTGGTGTAGCCAATGGCCGTGTTGACGTCGAACTTGGGACTGGGGTTGGCCGAGAGGTTGACACGCAGATTGGTGCGATTGAGCCGGTTTACGCGCTCGGCGCCTCGGTTTTCTTCGTAGCCGCCGCCAACGTAGTAGCGCAGCACGTTCGAGCCGCCGCTGACGGACATCTGCAGATCCTGCAACCCACCAGTCGTGAAGATGTCGTTGCCGTAGCGGGCGTTGAGTGAGTCATTCAATTGTCGCGTGGAGATGCTGACCGTGTCCAACGCCGTCGTGCTCCCCGCGCGCGGTACCGTGCCGTAGTTATCTGGGAAGCGCGTTAGCAGGTCTGGCACCCAGCTCGACCCCATGCGCCCGGTGACATTCCACACCGCCTTCCCGGCCGCGCCCTTTTTCGTGATGATCTGAATCACGCCATTCGACGCTTCCGTGCCATACAGCGTGGCAGCGGCCGGACCCTTGATGACTTCAAGGCTTTCGATATCGTCCGGGTTGAAGTCATTCCAACGCGAGATGGATGCCGATCCGAATCCCTGATTTGCTGGTCCCGACGCCTGCGTGTTGTCAACGCGAATACCGTCCACGTAGATGAGTGGATCGTTGGAGAGCGACAGGCTGGACGCACCGCGCACACGGATGCGCGATCCTGTGCCCACCTGTCCGGAGCTCGCCACGATACTCACACCGGAGGCGCGCCCGTTGAGCAATTCCTGAAAAGAATTCACCGGCTGCGTGGCCACGATATCTGCCGCCTTCACGGTGGACACCGCGTTCCCGATGGCGCGTTTTTCGGCAATGCCGGCCGTGCCTGTGACGACGATCTGTGACAGCTCGACCGAACGCTCTGAGAGCGCGATCCGGACGTCGCTCGCGCCGATGGTGGCCGAGACCGTTTTCGGTTGAAATCCGATACGTCGCACCACGAGGCGAATCTCACCACCGCCCGTCAGCCCCGCCAATCGGAATCGTCCGGCGGCATCGGTCGTGGTGCCAACCCCTCGACCCTCAACGGCAACCTGCGCGTCGACGATGGGACTGGAGTTCTTGTCGTTGACGACCGTACCACTAACGATACCCGTGCCTTGCGCGCGCAGATCGGGGATGCCGAGACCTGCGGACAGAACCAGCCACGTTGCGACGCGGCGCCATGTACTACCCGTTCGTGGAATGCCACGACGTGCGGACAACCTCATAATGAGCTCCTGACGGTGGGAGTTGTTACGAATCTGCGACGCAAACTACGCTCCCGTCCGTGCAGTGCAAGCGCGAAGCCGCCAACCGGTCGTGTCCGACGGCCGGTTGGCAGGAGCCCGTCCCTACTTAAATGCGTTCAGTCCCGTAATCGCCTGGCCCAGAATGAGCGAGTGCATGTCGTGCGTGCCCTCGTAGGTGTAGACGCTTTCCAGGTTGGCCATGTGCCGCATGGCCCCGTACTCGGCCAAGATCCCGTTGCCGCCCAGCAGACGGCGGGTTTCGCGCGCGATGTTGGTCGCGATGTCGACGTTGTTGCGCTTGGCCAGCGACACTTGCGTAGGCGTGAAGTTGCCTGCGTCTTTCATGCGCCCCAAGTGCAGCGACACGAGCTGCCCCTTCACGATCTCGGTCAGCATGTCGGCCAGCCGCACCTGCTGGATCTGGAACGCCCCGATCGGCTTGTCGAACATGACACGTGCCTTGGCGTACGAGACCGCTTCTTCGAAGCACGCCAGCGCGGCGCCAAGCACGCCCCACGAGATCCCGTAGCGCGCTTGCGTGAGGCACATGAGCGGGCTCTTGACGCCCTTGCTGAGTGGTAAGATGGCGTCGGCGGGGACGTGCACATCGACCAGCACTAACTCGGACGTATCAGACGCGCGCAACGACAGCTTGCCTTTCGTATCCTTCGCCGTGAAGCCCGGCGTCTTGGTGTCGACAATGAAGCCGCGGATGCTGCTCTCTTCCGTGCTATCTCCCGTCTTGGCCCAAATGATGGCGATGTCGGCCATGGAGCCGTTCGTGATCCACATCTTGGCGCCGTTGAGCACCCAGCTGCCATCGGTTTGCTGTTTGGCGCGGGTGATCATGCCCGACGGATTCGAACCAAAGTCCGGTTCGGTCAGTCCGAAACAGCCAATCAACTCGGCCTTCGCCAGCTTGGGCAGATAGTGATGCTTCTGCTCTTCGGAGCCAAAGGCGAAAATCGGATACATGACGAGGGCGCCCTGCACCGAGGCGAACGAGCGAATGCCAGAATCGCCGCGCTCGAGCTCTTGCATGATCAGGCCGTAGGCCACGCTCGAGAGGCCGGCGCACCCGTATTCCTCGGGCAGGTTTGCGCCCAACACGCCAAGCTCCGCCATCTCGGGGATGAGCTCCTTCGGGAACCGGCCCTGCACGTAGCAGTCGCCGATAATGGGGAGGATCTTTTCGTCGACGAAAGCGCGCACCGTGTCGCGAATGGCGCGCTCTTCTTCGGTGAGCGCCGCGTCGATGTTGAAGAGATCCGCCGCGTGCGCCTTGCTATCAACGGACGGCAGCGCTGAGGGGATTGGAGAAAGCGTATCGATGGCCATGGCGGCGGACCCGTTTCAAGGAGCTGGGAAACCTGCTTGTTAGACGCGTAGCATTTGGAAAATAGTCCGCGTGCCTGACATCCGTCTATGATGTCTTTGCGCAAACGAACTGCCATCTGGACGTGTCGTCCCGACCGGCGTCACGGCGGCGTCACGTTGCGCAAACGTGACGCGCGTCGCAGCGGGGATCGGGCGCGATTCTCACCCTTTTTAGCTATTGTCTTGAGGAGCAACCCGCGATCAGTTGAGGGTGTTCCGCACTTTCATCACATTTTGCGCTGAGGTTCCTATGCGTCGTCTTGTGCTTTCTGCGTCAGCTCTCTGGCTCGCCGCGTGCGGCGGTGGCGGCTCCGACCCCACCCCTCCGGTCAACAATCCGTCGATTACGGTCTCTGCGGGCACCGCCAGCGTGACGGCGACGCAGGGCACGAGCGCCACGGTCCCCATCATCGTTACGCGTTCTGGCGGCGCGGCCGGCGACGTGTCGTTGGCCGCCGAGGGGCTACCGGCGAACGTGACGGCAACCTTTGCGCCGTCGCCCATTCCTGCCGCCTCGACGACCAGCACCATGACGCTGGTTGTGGGCGCCGGCGCGACCGCCGCGACTACAACGATCACGGTCCGCGCGACGCTCGCGGGGGCGGCAGCGCAAACGGCAACGGTCCAGCTCAGCGTCGCCGCGGCTGGCACGCCCGCGTATACGATCACGGCCGCTCCGGCGGCATTAACGGTGATCGCCGGCGCGGCCGGCACTACCGATCTCAGCATCGCCAAGACCGGCGGGTTCGCTGGCAGCGTGACGCTGGCACTTGAGGGTGCACCGGCCGGCGTGACGGGTGCCTTCGCGCCGAACCCGGCCACTGGTGCAACGTCGACCCTGACCTTGACGACGACGTCCGCCGCGGCCGCGGGCACGTACGCACTGACCGTTCGCGGCGCTGCCAGCGGCTTGACAGACCGTACGATTCCGGTGTCGCTCGTTGTCAGCAGCGCGGGAAGCTTTGCACTCTCCGCGACTGCGGCGTCCGCCGTACAAGGTGCGACCGGCAACAGCACCGTGACGATCACGCGCGCGGGCGGCTTTGCCGGCGCCGTGGCGCTCGCCACGGGCACGCTCCCCGCGAACGTCACGGCGTCGTTCAATCCAGCCTCGGCCACGGGCGCGACCAGCACGCTCACCTTTACGGCCGGCGCGACCGCGGCTCCTGGCACGTACACCGTGGCGGTGAACGGCACGGGAACAGGCGTGGCGAATCAAACAACCAACGTCACGCTCACTGTGACGGCGTCGGGCGGCGGCGGTGGCGGAAGCTTCGCGTGGCAGTTCTGCGACGCGGCGCGCGTGCCGGCATGGTTTGCCTTCCGCGACGGCACCACCGGTGCGTGGACGCGCGTCACAGGCGGCGCAAATAACACCTTCTCGTTCACCATGAACCAGAGCGTTGGCTCGGTGGCGTACACGCTCGTAACTGGCGGCAGCTCGACGGTGGAGGTGTATCTGAATACGCGCGCCGAGTTACAGGGGCAATCGACGGCCGAATGCACCAGCAATCCGTTGGCGGGCAAGACGTTGAACGGCTCGGTGACTGGCCTTGCGGCGCTGGATGCGGCAACGATCAGTCATGGTGGCGCCACGACCACGGCAAACTTCGCGGCGAGCACCTTTACGCTGACCAACGTCGATGCGGGTCCGCAGGACTTGCTTGCCTATCGGAGCGCGTTGGGTGGTTCGACGGTCAGTCGGATCTTCCTGCAACGTGGTCTGAATGTCGCGAACGGCGGGACGTTGCCTGTCGTGGACTTCAACGGGGCCAACTCCTTCGCACCTGCGTCAGCGGTCGTCACGATCGCCAATGGTGGCGGCGACACCTTTTTCATGATCCCGTCCTTCGTGACGGCGAACGGCGCGTCGTTCAGTCTGTTCAGCGACTTCACGGCCACGGGCGCCGCGCGAACCTATTTCGGTGTGCCAACAGCAAACCTGATCGCTGGCGACTTGCATGCGGCGTTCGTGGTGGCGAACGCGGCCAACAACATCGACACGCGCGCCGTCTTTTCCTACTTCCGCACAGTGGCGGCGCGAACGATTACACTTGGCGCGACGCTGAACGCGGCAACACTCACGTCAACCGGCGCCGGCGGCCTTGCGCGGCCGCGGGCACGTGGAACGATTCAGGCTGAGTACGGAGACGCCTTCGGCGCGTCGTTCTCGCAAAGCAGCTCAGCCAAGAACATCACAATTTCGGCGAGCCGAGGGTACTTCGGCGCTGCGACCGAATACGAATTGGAGACGCCGGACTTTGCGGGCATCGCCGGCTTCAATCCGGCGTGGGGGCTGGTAGCTGGCGCGTCCACAAGCAGCTCCATCACCGGCTTCGGTGGTATTGCCGGGGTCATCAACCAGCCGGCTGATGGTACCGCGTGGCGCTTTGCTTCCCGCACCACGACGTTCACGCCCTGAAGCCACGTGTTCCAGATTGCACGCCGCCACGGCCGCCGGGCTCCCGCCGGTGGACGTGGCGGCGATGCGTAGCAGTTGTCGGTAAGTCGACTGATGAGAGCGCTGCCTGACGTCTCCTCGCCGAAACGTGCGGGGCGATGCTTATTACAGGAGCTTGCGGGTACCGCGGTCGATTTTCGTCGGCCTTCGGCTTGCTCACTCGGTCTTCTGTGGAGGTGCGCTATGCGTCGTCTCGTCGCTATTGCCTCGCTTGTTTCGCTGGTGTCCTGCGGCGGTGGGGGCGCTGACCCCACACCGCCTATCAACAACCCGTCGATCGGCGTGGTGGCGGGGAGCGGCGCCGTTGCGGCGACGCCTGGATCGAGCGTCACGGTGCCGATAACCGTGTCACGTGCTGGTGGCGCCACGGGCGATATCGCCCTCACGGCCGAGGGGCTGCCGCCAAGCGTCACGGCGACCTTTGCGCCCACACCCGTTCCCAACGGGTCGACTACGAGTACCCTGACGCTGGTCGTCGGCGCTGCTGCGACTGCCGGCACCACCAACATTACGATTCGCGCCGCGCTATCGGGTGCGGCGGCGCAGACGGCCTCCGTCGCGCTCACCATCGCCAGTGCGGGCAGCTTCTCTCTCGCGGGCACCGGCGCCTCGGCCGTGCAGGGTTCGACGGCCGCCAGCGCAATCACGATCACGCGGGCCGGTGGTTTTGCCGGTGCAGTGGCACTGACCACGGGCACGCTTCCGGCCAACGTTACCGCGGCCTTCAATCCCGCCGCCGCGACTGGTGCAACCAGCACGCTGACCTTCACTGCCGCCGCCGCGGCCGTACCGGGCACGTATACCGTAGCGGTAAACGGCGCGGGCACCGGCGTCGCGAATCAGACGGCGAACGTCTCGCTCACCATTACTGCATCCGGCGGTGGAGGGAGCATCGCCTGGCAATTCTGTGACGTGGCTCGTGTTCCGTTGTGGTTCGCGTTTCGCGATGGGAGCAGCGGCGTGTGGACACGAGTGCAGGCGGGCGCGAACAACACGTTCAACTTCACTATCAACCAGACTGTGGGATCGGTGGCGTTCACCACCGTGTCCGGCGGAAGTTCCGAGGTTGACGTGAACCTGCTCACACGCGCCGAGTTGCAGGTTGGCGCGACGCAGGAGTGCGTGGACAATCCCGCGGCAGGAAAAACCCTGAGTGGCGCCGTCACCGGTCTCGCCGCCGCCGATTTGGCAACGATCACTCATGGCGGCGCCACCGCCTCGGCGAGTTTCGCCGCCAGCAACTACACGCTGCAGAACGTGTACGCAGGACCGCAAGACCTCTTGGCGTACCGCAATACGTTGGCGGGCTCTACGGTCAGTCGTATGTTTCTGCAGCGAGGATTGAATGTGGCAAATGGCGGAACGCTGCCGGTGGTGGATTTCAATGGCGCGTCTTCGTTCGCGCCGGCGACGGCCACCATCACGGTGGCGAACAGCGGCAGCGACAGCTTCTTCGTTGTCCCTGCTTTTGAGACGGCCAACGGCGCCAGCTTCAGTCTGTTCTTCGACTTCGCGGCAACCGGTGCTACGCGAACCTTCTTTGGGGTTCCCACCGATCGTCTGATCGCCGGTGATATCCATTCCGCCAGCGTGCTTGCTGTCGCGGCAAATAATATCGATGGGCGAGGGGTCGTGTCGTACTTCCGTACGGTCTCCAACCGCACGCTCACGCTCGGTGCCCTGCTCAGTGTCCCCACGTTGACATCGAGTACCGCAGGCGGATTCGCCCGACCGAGAGCGCGGGCTGCGATTCAGGCCGAATATGGCGACGTGTTCTCGGCAACGTTCTCGCAAAACAGTGCCAACAAGACGATCACCGTCATAGCGAGTCGCGGTTTTCTTGGCTCGGCCACGGATTATGATCTCGAAACGCCAGACTTCGCGGGCGTCGCGGGCTTCAATAGTGCGTGGGCCATGACCCCTGGCGCGGCCACAGAAGCGCAAATACAGAGCTTCGGCGGGATCAACATTCTCAACCGCCAGCCAGTGGACGGTGCTTCCTTCCGCCTCGCGCAACGTATCACGACGTTCACGCCCTGAAGCACGTGAGGCGGGGTGCACGCCGCCACGGCCGCCGGGCTCTCGCCGGTGGCCGTGGCGGCGTTGCATTTTCCCCGAGGGGGCGTTAACCTCCACCTATGGAGGTACATATGGAGCTATCGAAGAAAACCACGATCCTCTTCTCCACCGACGTTCACGAGCGGCTGTCCTACCTAGCCGCACAGCGTGGGGTGAGCATGGGCGCGTTGGTGCGGGAGGCGTGCGTACAGCAGTACGGCTTAGTCAATCACGATACGCAGCTCGCTGCGGTGTCCGCGCTGCACGCTCTGTGCCTTCCCGTCGGGTCGCCTCGGGCGATGAAGCAGGAGTCGGTGGCGACCGTCGACCCGAAAATGCCGTGACGCGCGCATCATGATTCTCGTCGACGCCAACATTTTGATGTACGCCGCGGGTGCGCCGCACGCCAACAAGGCACCGAGCACGCGGTTTCTTGAGCGCGTGGCGCGTGGCGAGGTGGATGCCACGTTGGACGCCGAAACGCTGCAAGAAATTCTGCACCGCTATCGCGCCATCAAGCGGTGGAAGGACGGACGACGGGTGTATGATTTGGCGCGGCAGCTGTTTCCTGATGTGGTGTCGATCTCCGCCACGGTGTTGGACCGTGCGCGTACGTTACTTGACGACTATCCGTCACTCATGGCGCGTGACGCCCTGCACGCGGCGGTTGTCCTCCACGAAGGGCTCGATTCGATCTGCAGTTACGATCGCGATTTCGACCGCATCGCCGAGCTGACGCGGATTGAGCCGTAGCCTGCCGGGCGGCGCTGGAGACACGACCAAGAGCGGATTCCTCCATCGCGTAAGCCAACGGCCGTCTTGACGGGTGGGACGGTCTGGCGTAGGGTTCGGGTATTGGTGCCGATGCCGCAATGCGCGGCTCCCATCCCTGCAGGGAGGTGTTTGTGCAACATGACGTATGGTGCTTCAATGGCATGCCGCTCACGCGCGTGCTGCGAACGGTTGCCGTTGCTACGTGTATAGCGACGAGCCTGGCGATGTTCGGCGCCTGCCAGTCCGGCACTGGTGTCGGCCCGACTGATTCGACGGCGGCCAGCGCGCCGCGAATCGTTCTCAGCCCATCGCGATCCATCGTGTCGACGCCTCGTGGCTGGAACGCTATCGTGGACATCACCATCGTTCGCAG
>JANOPS010000716.1:0-5388 GCA_031421995.1 Gemmatimonadaceae bacterium | reverse complement strand
GGCCACGGTGCCGTGAATACTGTCGGCGTGACCATCCATCCAGTCCGCCAGCCCATGCAAACGGTCAAGACTCTCCGGTGGAATCGCACCCGAGGCCATCGGCCCAATGTTCAGCAGCAAGTTGCCACCCTTCGACGCCGTATCGGTCAGCATCTCAACAATGGTGGGCAGTGACTTGAACGCATGATCGGCAGCGTTGAAGCCCCAGTTCTGATTCATCGTCATGCACGCTTCCCAATCCACGCCCGGCAGTCCGCGATCCGGAATGGTTTGTTCGGGCGTGCCAAAGTCGCCGATGCGCCCAATGGCGGCGTCGGCCATGCCACCACGATTCGGCGCCACGCGATTGTTGATGATGACGTTGGGCTGCAACGACCAGCACTTGTCTGCCAGCGCGGCGCCGAGTTCGTGGGTCCACGTGCTTTCCCACTCGCCATCAAACCACATCACGCCAATATCGCCGTAGTTCGTGAGCAGCTCTTCGACTTGTGCGTGCAGAAATTGCACGTACCGGGAAAGCGACGCGCCATCGCGTGGCCGCCGCGTCGCTTCCCAGTCTCGCCGCGGCAAATAATCGGGATGATGCCAGTCCATGATGGAGTGGTACCAACAGGGCACCACGCCGTGACGACGACACGCATCGGCCACCTCGCGCATAATGTCGCGCTGATCGGCCGCGCGCGACACGTTGAAGTCGCCCTGCTTTGACGGCCACAGCGCAAACCCGTCATGGTGCTTGGTGGTGATCACCAGATAGCGCATGCCGGCCCGCTTCGCGAGCCGAGCAAGCGTATCGGCATCGAACGCGTTCGGCTGCCAGCGCTCGCGCAGCATGTCGTATTCCGCGAGCGGGATCTGCGCGGTGGTTCGGATCCACTCGGCGTGGTCGGTTCGAGTGCCCCAACGCCCGGCCGGCGTCGCGTAGAGCCCCCAGTGCACGAACATGCCGAAGCGCGCCACTCGCCACCACGCCATGCGGTCTGCGCCGGAAGTCGACGGCAAGGCCGGCAGAGACGGCAGCGCCGAAAGCTGCGAGGCCGTCGCCACGGCCATCGCCGCCTGCGCGCTGACCTGCAAGAACTGTCGACGGTGCATCGGACGGTGTGTCTTGCGCTCGGGCATTTGCCAACTCCCTAGAAAGTCGGTTTGGTCTGCTCCGCATCGACGGCGCTTTGCCGACGCTGCGCTTCCTGCCAGTCCACCACCGGCGCCACATCCCGATCGTCAAGCCGCAAGCTGGCCAGCGCGCGCTCCACCACCGGTGCACCCAACGCGTCCGGCAACGCCAAACCAAACGCGAGCTCAGCGCGTCGGCACAGTCGCTCTTCGCGCGACATATCATGACCGCCGCGCACACCCATCGCGAACACGCGCGCGTGAACGCCTTCGTGCAGGATCGACGACGCCACCGGTGCGGCGCTGATGTCGCGACGCGCCAGAAACGTGAGTTCGGTCATGATCACCTGCTCGCCGGGAAAGAACGCGCCCCGACAGGCAAACCGCTCCACGCGGATGCCGCGCACATCGCGCTGCAGGTGCCGCAACCGCCACGGCTGGTACTGCGCAATGAGGTCGAGCGCTTCCCGCAAGCGGTCGAGCACGTCGGCGGTCGCGATATCCGGGCGCGTGTTGATCACTTCCACGGCCACACCATGCAGCGAGGTGCGCTCGACACTGGCCGCAGGTTGCGCAGCGGAGGATGGTTCCATGCCGAGCAGTGACCGGATCGAAGAGAGGAAGGAGCCGCTCATGTGGTGCGTGTGTGCGTGACCTGCCAGTCGGAGGAGACACGCAGTGATGTTGCATCGGGCGCCACCAGGAAGCAAGTCGCGCCACTGCCGCTCATCATCGCGATGCGCGGTTCGGCGATGCGCGGTTCGGCGATGCGCGGTTCGACGATGCGAGATTCGGCGAAGCGCGGTTCGACGAGGCGCGGTTCTTGTGGGCGCGACGCTGCGTCGTCACCAGGCGGCGCACCCGTCGCGGCCAAGACACGCAGCTCCGGGAGCACTCGTGCCACGCCTTCGTGGAGCGAGCGCACTACCGCCTCAAAGTCGTTCATCGCGATCCGTGCAATCTGCGGCCACGTGGCAAAATCGGAGAGCGCAAACGCATGTGCCTGGGGTGCTACTCCGGCAGCCTCACGCTGCGCGGCCAGCGCGCGGTAGGCGGCGCCTGTGTTCACGCCCTCGGCAAAGGTCACCAGCAACACGGGCATCGACGGCAGTGGGGGCAACGCGAGCAACCGATCGCCGCGCCCCCACGCCCAGGCCAGCGATGCGCCGCTCACAAAGAACGCGACGTCGGCGCCAAGCGTCCCGCCAAGCGCTATCAACCGATCATCGCCGAGCTTGGTGGGTGACAGCGCCTCCATGGCGCGCAACACTGCGGCGGCATCGGCGCTCCCACCACCAAGGCCGCCACCCACAGGAATACGCTTGTCGATGCCGATCTCCCAGCCCGTCTCCCAGCCAGACTCGCGCGCGTACAGCGCAGCCGCACGCCACGCCAAATTCTCGTGCGCCGGTCCGAGGCCCCCGTGTGGCATGGTCGGGCCGTCGCAGCGCAGCGAACGCTCCATGTCACCCACGCGAACCGTCACCACGTCGTGCAGCGCCACACGCTGAAACAGCGTCTCGATGCCGTGATACCCGCTCACTTCGCGCGACAGAATGCGCAGCAGCAGATTGATCTTGGCGTGCGCATGCTCCGTCCGTGACGACACGACACCAGACGTCGAACGCGTCACGCGAACGATCTCCCGAGGACTGCCGCGCTGAGCACCAGCGTCAGGTGGTCACCGCAAGATCGAGCAGGTCGCTCAGCTCTTCGAACAGGGCGTGCGCCGTGGGCTCGGCCAGTGAACCACGATTCCAATGCACCTTGAGTTCATCACGCACGTCCCGCGCACGCACGAGCGCCGAACGCCCGCGGTACAACAGCGACTCGATCGGCACGATCTGCTGTTGCTCGGCCGCCGGAGCACCGGACCACGCAAGATTGGCGTTTTTGACGCGACCGGCCATCTCCTGGTCGGTGAGTTCGCGATCCATCAGCAGCCGGGCAAGGCTTTGCACCGCCGTCCGCTCCGCTGAGGCGGACAGCGGAGCGCGCGCCATTTTGGTGGCGAGCCCAGAGATGCTGGCTGCGCCATAGCTCTCGGCGACGTCGGACAATCCAAGCAAGCCGCGTCGCAGTCCGTCGGAGAGTGCAAGCTGCGACGGCCCCGGAGGGCTGGTGACCAACGCGTGTGCTTCGCGTGCGACCCCGTCAGCCGCGGCGGCAATGTCCCCGCGGAAGCGCTGGCCAATCGTGATGGGCGGTGCAGGGTTGCGCTGCAGAATCGCCGGCGAACCGTCTTCGGGGAAAAACTTCGAAATCGGAATGACCTGCGACGACGGCGACGTTGGGGGCGTCGCCGTGGCGAGGTAGCCCGCTGCCACCGCCGCGAGTGCGACGGACTGTGTCCGGCTGTGTCGACGCTCGCCATCTCCCCACGTGCCCGCCCGATTTACGAGCGAACGGAGTTCGACCAGCGCGCCACGCACCGCGAAGTGCAAGCGCTGATCCCAGCGCAATTCACCGGCATGGAGGCCGTTCGCGATGCGTTCGACAGTCGAAGCTAAATCGGAAAGCCCCTCCAATCGTGTCATCGCCGAGCTGCCGCGTAGCGCGCGAGCGTGCGACAAAAACGCCGCCGCATCGGGTGTGTGCGTCTCGTCGCCAGCAAGGAGTTGATCAAGCCGATCGAGATACTCGGTCGCTTCCTTCTGAAAAAACTCAATCAACGCCTGTGGTGCGCTCATCGTGTCGCCTCTCTCGCTCGGTCCATTTCGCGCCGGATCTCCCGGACGGCCTGCTCCATGCCCACGAACAGCGCGCGTCCCACCAGCGCATGTCCGATGTTTAACTCTTCGATCTCCGGAATCTCCGCTACGGGCGCCACGTTTGCTACTGATAAGCCGTGGCCGGCGTGCACCTTGAGCCCAAGGGACACCGCCAGGCTCGCACTCTCCCGCAGGGCGGCGACCGGCCCCGGAGACCCCGGGTGATGCGCGTAGGGACCCGTATGGAGTTCGATCGCCTCGGCGCCCAGATCTGCGGAACGACGCACGGCCTCGACATTGGCGTCGATGAACAGACTCCCCTTCACCCCAACACGTTTCAATCGCTCGAGCGCCGAACGCAGCCCTGCGGCACCGCGCACCAGGTCCAGTCCTCCTTCGGTGGTGACCTCTTCGCGCCGCTCCGGCACCAGCGTGACAGCGAAGGGCCGAAGTCGCTCAGCCAACGCGAGCATCTCGTCGGTGGCGGCGCACTCGAGGTTGAGCACCGTTGTGATAGTTGCGGCCAGCCGGAGAACGTCGTCGTCTTGGATGTGACGACGATCCTCACGCAGGTGAGCCGTAATCCCGTCGGCACCGGCGCGCTCGCAGAGCGCGGCGGCAGCCACTGGATCCGGGTCCTGACTGCGTCGCGCCTGACGAACGGTGGCGACATGGTCGATGTTGACGAAGAGTCGTTGATGAACCAAGGAACGTACCAAAGTGGACGGTGTGTGCAGGCAGTGAGGAAACGTACCAAAGAACCTCGGCACGGCGCCCCCTGGGCTCGTACCGAAGGGCCGTACAGAGTAGGACGCGTCGCTACACTATATGCATCTTATTCGATCCCCCGGTTCCCAATTTCGAACCGATCGCAAATCGAATGAGGCTGTCGGTACGATAACGTGCATGGAGGCACTCGTGAGAATACACATGGTTGGGAAGGGGCTGCTCGTGGCCGTGCTTGGGGTGTCCGCCGCCTGCACCAAAAAGGTGGTCGACACAATGATTTCGCCGGCGCCGGGATCGGCGACCAGCAAACAACTTGCCGCACCTCTTGATGGGCCGGCCGGCGCGACCACCGCACGCGGGGCGGTCGAAGGCTTGCTCGTGGCCGCCAAAGGGCAGGACCTGCGCGGCATGTCGGCCATGTGGGGCAATGACAAGGGCCCAACGGCTGATCGGATCAACCGCGAGGAGCTGGAGAAGCGGCTCATCGTGATGCAATGCATGCTGGCCCACGAAAACTGGGAGTTCGCCGAGGACCGCCCGCGTCTGATCACTGGCGGCCGCCAGGAGTATATGGTCACGCTCCAACAAAAGACCCAGCGCGCGACGACAAAACTCACCACCGTCGCGGGTCAGGGACGACGCTGGTTTGTGGAAGACATCGATCTGACGCCGCTGAAGGATTTCTGCCGGTAGGGGGGCGGGGTGAGGTATGAGGTTGAGGCACTTCCAGGCGCGAGCTCTCAGCTCTCAGCTCTCAGGTGAGAGCTCCTGCCGAGGCTTGAGGCTCGAGGTGTGAGACCTGCTCAGGTCTGAGGCCTCAGGCCTGAGCAGG
>JANOPS010000715.1:0-1967 GCA_031421995.1 Gemmatimonadaceae bacterium | reverse complement strand
CGATCGCACATCTTCTTCACGTCGGACGCGCAACGCGAAACCGCCGAGCGCGTGAAGGCGCGCGTGGACGCCTCGGGCAAGTGGAAGAAGCCGATCACCACGGAGATCAGTGAAGCGGTCACGTGGTATGATGGCGAGGAGTATCATCAGGATTACCTGCGCAAGAATCCTGGCGGGTATACCTGTCATTGGATGCGCGACTAGCGAATCACACCGCGGCACACATGACCATACGCGTAGCCCCGACACTGGAACTGATGGCCACCGTCTACGCACTCTCGAAAGACGGTGGCAACCGTTCGGCGCGCTTTCTGGGCTACGTGGACGCCGCGAAATATGGCGCGCCGATCAGTGGCTACAATCCGATGACGTCGAAGCCAGTGCTCGCCACGATTGACGCGTTGCTGGCGATGCAGGCTGAGGAGCGCGCGGAGCGCGTCGCAAATGAGGTAGCGCGTGAGCTGGCGTTCAGCGACGACACGCAGATGCATCTCACCGTATCGACGCCGGGGATGTGGACCGATCGGCTGGGTACCGAAGTGCACCATCGTTTGGCGGGGAACGATCCGAACGCCATCCTGTGGTGGTGCGGGGAGGAGCCGACACCAGAGTTGTTCGATGCAGAAGTCATCGCGCAGACCGTGCGTACGATCGGCACGCTGCGCGACGGCGCACCCGCGTCGTTGCGTGCAGCCGTTGCGCAAGAAGGCGCCGCGTGCGCGATGAGTGGCGCGGTCGGCGCGTTTGATGAAAGCGCGGCCGACGCGCTCGCGATTCTTGGGGGTGATCCCAGTCTGGCCACGATGGTCGGCTTCCTATACGGCGACGAGGCCGCTGCTGCCTTGGGTTTCACGCCGCTCGGGCTTGGCGACCACGTGGGATACGCGCACGCGGTCGCGCTCGCACGCACAGGTACGCCTCGTGCGTGAGTTGCCGTCGCTTAGCAGCGACGAGCTGTCGCGATACAGTCGGCACCTGTCACTGCCCGGCGTTGGTGTTGACGGGCAGCGTGCGCTCAAAGCCGCACGGGTGTTGATCGTTGGTGCCGGCGGGCTTGGCTCGCCGGTGGCGTTGTACCTCGCCGCCGCGGGGGTTGGCACGCTGGGCATCGTGGATCACGACACGGTCGACGTCACCAACTTGCAGCGACAGATCCTGCACGGCAGCGCCGATGTGGGGCGCGCCAAGCTGGACTCGGCGCGCGACCGATTGCGTGATCTCAATCCGCATGTACACGTCGAAACGCACGACGCCTGGTTGACGTCCGCCAACGCGCTCGAGATCATCGCACAGTACGACATCGTGGTGGACGGTACCGACAACTTCGCCACGCGTTATCTCACCAACGATGCCTGCGTGTTGCTTGGCAAGCCCAACGTGTACGGCTCGATTTTTCAGTTCGACGGACAAGCCTCGGTGTTTGCCACGGCCGACGGCCCGTGCTATCGCTGTCTCTATCCCGAACCGCCGCCCGCCGGCACGGTGCCCAACTGTGCCGTTGGTGGTGTGTTCGGCGTGCTCCCGGGGCTCGTTGGCACCATCCAAGCCACGGAAACGCTCAAGCTCATCCTCGGCATCGGCGACACGTTGGCCGGTCGGTTGTTGATGATCGACGCGCGATCGATGGAGTTCCGTGCGGTGCGCATTGCGCGCGACCCCGCCTGTTCGGCGTGCGGCACGCGCACGATCACGCAGCTCATCGACTACGATGCGTTCTGTGGAACGCCCGCACTCGCGGCGTTTGGCGAACGCGAAATCGCAGAGATCACGCCCACGATGCTGGCCGAGCGGTTGTCGCGCGGCGACGACTTCGATTTGCTTGACGTGCGCGAGCCATATGAAGTGCAGATCGCGAGCATTGCCGGTGCGCGGGTGATTCCGTTGGGCACGCTGGGCGCGGAGATCGGCTCATTGAGTGCCGCGCGCGAGATTGTGGTGTTTTGTCGGAGCGGCGTGCGCAGTGCGAA
>JANOPS010000714.1:0-3978 GCA_031421995.1 Gemmatimonadaceae bacterium | reverse complement strand
GTTCTCGGGGAACTCCTTCGTCTTGATCTCGACTGCGCCACCGGAAAAATCGCCGGGCTTGTCGGGTGTGGCCGACTTGGTGACCACGATTGACTCCAGCAAACTGGCCGGAAACACGTCGAGCGGCACCAGCTTTCGCGTGGGCTCAGGGCTTGCCACCTCTGCGCCATTCAGCAGCGTGGTGCTGTAGCGTTCGGACAGGCCGCGCGCCACCAGAAACTTGCCATCAACGATCGAGACGCCACTCACGCGAGCAGCAGCCTCGCCCGCATTCGAATCGGGCGTGCGCTTGATCTGCTCGGCGCTGACGCCGTCCGATGCGGACGCTGCGCGCTGTTGCGCGGCCAAGAGGCTGGCCTCGGTCGCGCTCCGATCGGTGGCGGCCGCGGTCACCACAATGGACTGCAATTCGACGCTGACTTCGCCGAGCGTAAAGTTGACGATCGCCGCTTCACCCGCAGTGACAACAACGCCGTCAAAGCGCTTGGGCTGACGCCCGATGCGACGCGCGACCACCGACTTCGGTCCGGCGGGCACGCGAACGATGGTGTAGCGCCCATCAAGATCAGAGCGAGACACCAGCGTCGTCCCGACAATCGTGACCTCGACATTCGTCAAGCCTTGCCCTGTACCGGCGTCCACCACGCGGCCGGTGATACGGCCCTCTTGCGGTTGCTGCGTCGTGGGCACAGTCGGTTGCGGCGTCGTGCGCACGGGCGGTTGCGGCGTGGTGCGCACGGCGGACCGCGACACCGCCTGCAGCGGCGTGGCACCCACGCTCCACGCGACTGCCGTGAGCGATGCTATCTGCAGCAGCAAGGTCGCGCGAAATAATCTCGGTACAGCTGTACAACACATAGGTACTCCAGGAACGCCCGATGGCATGCAAACACGGTGGATGAAGAAAGCAAGCAACAGCCAATCGCGAGGCCGCCGCGATCTAGAGAATCACGATCTTGCTGGCGATGGCATCGCCGCTCGCGCTTGAACCGATGGCCATGTACTCGCCAGCCGAGAGCGATCCAAAGTTGTACGTCCACGTGCGTCGTATTCCGTTGTCCGTGCCGAGTGGCGTGGTGAGTTCGCCGATGACCTGCCACACACTCGGATTGACGGTGAGTCCGCTGGTCTGGAGACGCACCAGTAGCACGCGCGAGAACGGTGAGACTGTTTGTCCAGACGGCCCCACGGCTTCGAACTGCAGCCCATTCACGCCGATCACGCGACGCCACTTCTGCAGCTCGCGGCTGGTTCCAATCCCGGCGCGATACCCGGGATTGGCGCCGGGCGACTGCACGGATCCACCAACGATCGGCACATTCGCGGCAAGTGTAGAGGGCGCCCCACCGAACGCGAAGTCCGTCACCCACGCATTGGCCGCGTTGGGTTTCGCGGTGGCGGCGGGATACGTTTGCGGTTCATCGTCGGTATTCACCACTTCAAGGCCACGAATGAAGTTGTAGACCGTAAAGGCAGGGTGCGTGCCGGCAATCGGCGTCGTGAGCAGGCTATCAAACCTCGTACCGATGCCACGCGGGCCGAAGGCGGGTGTCGCGTAGGCAAGGATCTGCGACGTGCCCGGGAGATTGGGGTAGGCCAGCATGATCCCGCCCGAATTCAGTTCCACATTGTCGGTGGCCAGCGCCAAGAACTTTGCACTGTCTCCGCCGATGAGCACGCCAGACACGCCAAGACCCGTGATAAAGGGTGCCGATGCGCCAGTGCCAGCGTCGATCAGCGCACGCTTTATCGTCTGCGTGCTGACATTGCCCGCTTGATCCTGAGCGCTTGCCGAGAATGTGAAGTATCCCTCGAGGCCCGTCCCGCCGTCGGCGGCGACGGTCAGCTGGCGATAGTTATCGGCAAGCACCGACTGGAACGGCAGGAAGGCGGCGCCACATGCGCTGCCTGTCCCGACGATGCAACTGGTGGTGCCAAGGAACGTGCCAGACGGATTGGGCGGCGCAAAGCGCGTGAGTTTGACTGCGACGCGCCCATTCGGCAGCCCGGAGCGATCGTCGATCACATCCACGCCGAAGACACGCGGGCCAAGGCTGCCCGTCGCCGACGTGAACACCGAATCGGAGTTGGTCGTGATCAGCGTCAGCCCCGTCACTGAACCCTGCGAATAGCGCACCGTTGGCGGTGCCTTGTCCACGCCGAAGCGCGCCCCTGGATGTGTCGTGGTGGGCGTGAGCGTTACACGGCGGATGTTCCCAACACGATCGGAGATCTGGAAGGTGAGCGCATACTCCGTGTTCGTATTGGACGCCAGCAGCTCGTCGCCCGTCAACGCTTGCACGGTGTCCGTTTGCGATGGTGAGCTCACCAGGAAGACTGCGCCTGACGACTCCACGGTCGGCGTGCTCGCGTTGCCCGGCAAACCAACCCCCGCGTCCTGCACCAGGTCAGTGACGCCGGAAGCAAACGCGTAGGTACCATTTACCCAATTGTTGGAATTGCCTTGCGCACTGGAAATCACGACCGTTGGTGCCGGTGGCGGCGCGTTGTCAACGCGGATACCCTCCAGTCGCGTGCCGCTGGTGTATGTCGGTTGTGCGTTGAGCACCCCTCCACCATCACCGTTGTTCAGCGGCGCGACCAACGGAATCATGTTTCCGGATGCATCGGAGGCAAGCACGCTCGGCAATTGCCCAGACACGTACGCGGCACCCGACGCAATACTGGAAAAGTTGCTCGGCAGGCGAAGCGTATCCACCGAAACGCCGGCTTTCGACGCCGTGACTGCGGCCACGGGCGACGCACCGGGATACGAGATCACACGGCTGCCCAGCGTACGACCGGAGAACAGCACCGGCGTGGTGGTAACCTCGAGACCGCGCGCGGCCTGAAACCAACGACGTCCGCTGGCGTCCAGCGCCGTAGGCGTGATCGTATTGGCAAGGGGTCGCACCGACGTAATGAACCCATCCAGATTGTCCAGCTGCGCCGACACGGTGCTGGACGCCGACTGTTGCAACGACCCGCCGGTGCCCACTTCCACAGCAACCGCGCGGATCGTGGTTGGCAGGTTTAGGAACGAGACCGTCCCGTTCGTACTGTTGAACGCGTCGCTGCGGAAGCTCGCCACAATCACCGCGGCCTGTGCGCCGACAACACTCTTGGCCAGCGTCGAACCCTCGGCGGCAGCCGCTGCCACCGATGCCGCCGAGAACGTTTGCGACGCCACCACCGTGTCGCGCGCATTGTTGTTAATCACGAGATCAATGCGACTGAGGGTCCGCTCTCCGGCTTCGACATTGATCAACACATCGACCTGCCCACGAACGCTCTGCAGGTCAACCGGATTGTTGGTGCCCTGACGGGTCACTGACTGAATGCTGATGCGTGCGGTATTCGGCGCACGGACCGTGACCGGCACGATCACGGTAACCGATGTATCCACGGTCGTGCGCGCCGTAATGTTCGCGAGGCCTATTGACAGGGCTGTTACAACACCCGTCGCCGAGACCGTCGCAACGGCTGCATTGTCGGAGCTGAAGGTGACCGCGCGACTGACATCCGGATCGGCGGACACGGTGGCTGCAATACCCTGTGTCTGTCCGGGAATCAGATTTACCGTGGCGGGCGACGCCACGATGCTACGAATACCGGTGTAGCGCGGTTGCACCGCCACGGGAATGATGACGGTGAAATTCGGATTCGCATCTGATATCACGGTGATCACGGCCGGCCCTACGGAGACGCCCGTCACGATACCGGTCGGACTCACGCGAACGCGACGCGGATCGGACGAGGACCACGTGAGCGACATCTTTGCACCGGAGTCCGCGACCACGCGAGAGACCATCAGCAGATCCTCGCCCACGCGCACCGTAGCGGGATTCGGAAACACTTCGAGCCCGCGGAACACCGGGACGACGGGCGCGACGATCGGTTCGTCACACGACGCGCCCAGCATCGCGAGGAGTAACAGCGAAGTCGATTGAAGGAGGCGTTGGCAGCGTGACATGTACA
>JANOPS010000713.1:0-16363 GCA_031421995.1 Gemmatimonadaceae bacterium | reverse complement strand
ATGCCGCTCACGCTTGCGCCCATAGCCGCGACCGGTACGGGTTTCACCTGTACGGTGGCCGGACAGGTTGTGCGCTGCGAACGCACGTTGCCGCTTGGCGTGAATGAATCGGTATCGATCACCATCGCCAGCAGCGTTCGGGCCACGGCCCCGCTGGCGCCAATCACCAACAGCGCCTGCGCCCGAACGACCGATGATCTGAACACCGTGAACGACTGTGGGTCAGTCACCACACCAACCGCTGGGCGGCGCGAGGCAACGCTCCGCAAGGAGGCCTTCGGCGAATTCATCGTCGGTGAGAAGGGCAACTTCCGCATGTGGGTGCGCAACACCGGTACCGTACCACTCGCAGGGCCCATCGTGGTGACGGACTCGTTGCCCAACGGGCTCACGTTCTCGTCCGCAACGGGTAGCGGTTGGACATGTACAGCCGCTGGCGGCATCGTCCGCTGCGCGAGTGCAGGGCCCATCGCGGTGAACGATAGTAGCGCCATCGTGGTGCAAGCCACCCTCGGCGCTGCGGCGATGCCGGAGGCCACCAACTGTGCATCGCTCACGATCGTGGGCGGAACGGTCGCTGCCAATGGGCGCGCCTGTGTCACCGTGCGTCCGACGGCCGACTATCGGCTGGTGCTTGAGCTCACCACACCGCGCTACCAGCGTGAGCTTGGTGAAGTACCAGACTTCACGGTACTCGTACGCAACATCGGTCGCAGCCCACTGCCGAATGTCGTGGTGACGAATCTCCTGCCCAACGGCTTTACCTATATCGCCGGGACAAGCACACGCGGTGGCCGACCCGATCTCGCGTCGCGCGCCCCCATCGCCAATCCGTCGGGTGCCGCGGGTCCCAGTATTGCCTGGTCTGTCGGCGACATGACGCCGGGGCAGGTGATCCGCATTGACTATCGAGCGCTCATCCGAACAGGCGCCAGTTTCAACATCGACAACCTCACGCGCTCCTCGGCAGTCTCCTCGGTGCCGGGTCTGCGCGTGACGTCCAACATCGCCACCGTACCGATCAAACTGCAACGCGGCCTCTTCGACACGCGCGGCGTGATTGCCGGAAAGGTGTACGTCCAGTGCGACTGCGACAGCATTCCGGGGCAGGGCGATGGTGAAGTCGGCATTCCCGGCGTGCGCGTCGTGATGGAAGATGGAACCGGAGCAATCACCGACATCGAGGGGAAGTACAACATTCTCAACGTGCGCGCTGGGCTGCACGTGGTGAAGGTCGATCGGACCACGCTCCCCGCAGGTGCCACGCTCGTGGTGCTCAACACGCGAAATGCAGGCGACGCCAACTCACGCTTTGTCGATCTGAAGGCTGGTGAGTTGCATCGGGCCGATTTCGCAGAAGGCTCGCGGTCAGAAGACGTGCTGGCCGATGTCCTTCGTCGTCGCCGTGCGGGCGACGGCAGCGCCGCCCGCGATAGCGCTCGCATGTCGGCCGTACTCGCTGCACCGATGCTGATGACCCCGACAACGATCACGCCGCTCACGACAGCGGCGCCGACCACGTCGGTCTATATACCGCTGGCGCTGCCCAACATGCTGCACGATGGCAATTCCAACCTTCCGACACCTCCGGTGCGCGCGCAGGCCCAGTTGGCGGGCATGGCTCGTGACTCGGGCACAGGGCAGAGCGCGCGTGAACTGATGGCCGCCATGAGTCCGGTCGACGGGCGACGGCTGGTTCCCGCACCGCGGCCGTTCCTCGCGGCAGGCTTGCTGCAGGCGCGCGTCGATTTGCGCCAGCTCAGTCGCGGAGGGCTGGACCTCGCGGCCATCAAGGATGGATTCGAAGAATCGCTGAATGACATGGCGTCCTCACGCGACAGCGGACGTGTGCGCGGTGGGGCCCGCGGTGCGCTGTTGCTCAAGGGCGACGTGAAAAGGGCAGGGCTGCTGACATTGGCCTTCGACTCTGAGTGGGATCGCGAACGGACGCAATTCCGCGATATCACACCGGACCAGGGTTTCCCGATCTTCGGCGACGGGTCGTTGCGTGAGTTTGATGCGCAAAGCCAGCAGCGCTTGTACGCACGCTTGGATCGCGGCGCGTCGTACCTCCGCTATGGAGACTTCGCCACGCCCCGGTCCGATGACCGTCGACTACTCTTGGCCTACGACCGCAGTCTGACCGGATTCACGTACCACGCCGAAGGCACACGCGGCGTCATGAACGGATTTATCAGTCGCAACGGCATCCGTCAAACCATCGACGAACTCCCGGGCCGCGGCTTGTCCGGTCCGTACTATTTGGCGAAGCCGAACGCCGTCATCAATAGTGAGCGCGTGGAAATCGTGACGCGTGATCGGAATCAACCGGCACTCATCCTCCGGTCACAGCCGATGTCGCGGTTCGAGGAATACACGATCGAGCCGCTCACGGGACGCCTGTTGTTCCGCGCGCCGGTGCCGAGCCTTGATGCGAATCTCAACCCGGTATCTATCCGCGTCAGCTATGAAGTGGCCCAGGGTGGCGAGCAATTCAACACCTACGGCGGAGACGGTCGCGTGCGACTTGGCTCGCGATTTGAACTGGGCGGCTTCGCGGTGCGTGATGACAATCCGCTGGATCAGCAAACGCTGCTCGGCGTAAGCGCCACGGCACTGCTAGGCGCCTCGACCACCGTCCTCGGCGAACTCGCTCGCACGGAAACGGGTGAACGTGCACTCACTGGTGATGCGTGGCGCGTTGAGGTCCGTCATCAGTCTGCACGCGTCGAGGCACGACTGTTCGCCCTGCAGGGCGACACCGCGTTCGCGAACCGCTCGTCCACCTTCGTGGGGGGGCGCAATGAGTTCGGCGCGCGCCTCAGCACGGTCGTGTCAGAGCGCACCCGACTGATCGGTGAAGCCATCCGTACAGAGGATGTGCGAACGGACGGTCGCCGTGACGGTGTGCTCCTCGCGATTGAACGGCGGTTGTCCAAACGTGTGGTAGCCGAAGTCGGCTATCGGTGGGCCGATGAAAACGGTGCCTCCGTCACGCCGATCCTGCCAGGAAGCGCCGGTGGCTTATTCGGTGGTAGCAATACCAACGTTTCGCGCGGATTGACGCCGTTGTCTTTCAACGCCGCGCGCGCTCGCATCACGGCGCGAGTGCCGGGTAGTGACAAGTCGACCGTGTTCACGGAGTACGAATACGGCCTCGACGACAGCAATGCGCAGCGCGGCGCTATCGGTGGCGAGTACCTGTTGCTGAACAGGGCGCGTCTCTATCTGCGTCACGAGTGGATCAGTTCACAGCAAGGCCCGTATGGCTTGAGCGAGAATCGTGATCAGCAGAACACGGTCTTCGGTATTGATGCCGATGTGAAACGCAACGGGCAGATCTTCTCTGAGTACCGCGCCCGGGATGCGTTCAACGGTCGCGATGCTGAGGCCTCGATTGGATTGCGCAATCGCTGGCAGCTGGCGAAGGGCATTCTTGCGAACACCACGTTCGAGCGCGTCGCGCCGCTGACCGGCACCGAAACCGGTCGCGCGTTCGCGGCAACCGGAGCGTTCGAGTTCACGCAGTCGCCATTGTGGAAGGGGACATCACGGCTTGAGTGGCGCACGACGCCCGCAGGCGACAATCTGCTTGGTTCACTTGGCTACGCGCGCAAGCTCAGCCGTGACTGGACCATGTTGGGTCGCACGCTCTGGGATCAGATGAACAGCGATCAGTTGCGTGGGCGCTCACAGGTCGGCTTCGCCTGGCGGCAGACTGATCGCAACAAGATCAACGCGCTCTTCCGGCTTGAGAATCGACTGGATCGTACCGATGCGCAGGGTGATTCCACCACGCGCACCACGTCGAACATCGCGGCCGTGCTGGTGAACGTGCAACCGACGCCGACGCTGACGTTCTCTGCACGCTACGCTGGCAAACGCGCGAATGACCAGCGTGGTGGACTCGCCACGCCCAGCAGCGCGCACCTGATGATGGGTCGGACGATCGTGGATCTCACCAAGCGCTTCGATCTCGGGGTGATTGGCAGCGTGCTCGGCAGCGGGGCATTCTCCGAGCGTCGATACGGCGTAGGCGCCGAAGTTGGCGCGATCCTGATGCGCAACCTCCGACTTGCCGCCGGCTACAACATCTTTGGCTTCACCGATCGCGACTTCGAGTCGCTCGGATACACACAACGCGGGCCGTACCTCGAGTTCGGATTCAAGTTCGACGAGAGTGTGCTGGGCGCCGGGAGGAAGAACCCATGAAACTGATTGTGCTATCTTCTCGCGGTCTCACGGCCATGGCACTGCTGTCAGCAACGGTATTCGGTCCAACGGCTGTATGCGCGCAACAACCCGTGCAGTTTACGGCTCGCGCGTCCAGACTCTCCGATGCAGTCGTGGCCCGAGATCTCGCGCGATTCGATTCGTTGATGCGGGTTGCCACGAATGCTCGCTCCGTGGCACTGGTGGGACTTGCACGCGATGCCTACGAGCGAAACGACGATGGCGCGCTGACATCGCGGTTGTTGACGATGTCTGGATCGACACGCGCAGATTCCGAGGCTCAGCGCCGGCGGCCGGAGCTGTGGGCGCTACTGGACTCCGTCCAGCAACGGCCAGGGTTGACTGCAGAGGCGCGGGAGCGGGCGATTGCGCTCGAGGTGGCGCTGTTGCGCGCTGGGTCACCACTGCTCGGTGCGCCGTCGTGCGATCAGTGGGAGAAGACCGCCCTTTCCATAGCCACCCAATTGCGCTCAGCGCCGGTTCCAATGCCCGTGAAGGAGCCGGTGCCTGCTCCTGCGCCGCCCGCGCCGCGACTTGCGGCACCCGCTGTGCTCCACGCCGTTCCAAGCCGCGTGCACTTTGCCCTGGACAAGTCCGCACTTGCTCCGGCGTCGCGTCGTGTACTCGATGCACTCGTGGATTCGTTGTCGCACTACAATGGCGTGCGGATGGAGCTGGAGGGCCACACCGATCCGCGAGGAAGCGCCGCGTACAATGCGGCGCTGTCGCAGCGACGGGTGATTGCGGTGCAGGACTATCTGATGGGCAAGGGGCTCGACGGGTCGCGATTCAGTACCACGGCGCTCGGCAAATCGAAGCTGGAACTTCAGTCAACAGATATCGCCAGCCACGCCCGCAATCGCCGGGTCATCTTCCGGTTCTTCGACGCGCAGGGACGAGAGATCCCTACGGTGGGACAACTTGACGACCTGCAGTTGGAGCATCGTCGGTAACGGCGGTCGCGCTCCGCTGTTAACATAGGGGATCCACGCACACCAATTCTCACGCCGAGGTTGTATGTCGATCCCCTCACCGCGCCGCGTTTTCGCTGCGCTCGCTGTCCTGATGTCTGCGTCCCATGTGCCGGTCATGGCGCAGGTGGCCTCGCCTGCGTCGCAAGCCGTCTTGGTGACTGGCGCCAGTAGCGGTATCGGCCGGAAGATCGCGGAGACGCTGGCTGCTCGTGGCTACTTCGTGTATGCAGGCGCACGGAAACCCGAAGACCTGGCCGCGCTCAGCGCGATTCCCAACATGCAAGGGATCAAGCTTGATGTCACCGTGGCCGCAGACATCGCAGCGGCCGTCGCGACGATCTCGAAGGCTGGGCGCGGCCTGTATGGTGTCGTCAATAACGCCGGGGTTGCGGCGGTCGCGCCATTGATCGAAATGGACGAACGGGAAATGACGTCGCTGTTTGACGTGAATGTTTTTGGGCCCTATCGCGTAACCAAAGCCTTTGCGCCGATGCTGATCGCGTCGAAGGGTCGCATGGTGCAAATCAGCTCGATCTCGGGAATTCTCTCGGGCCCCTTGCTCGGCGCGTATAGCATGAGCAAGCACGCCGTCGAGGCCTACGCCGACGCGCTTGGCGCCGAGATGGGTCGCTTTGGGGTGAAAGTGAGTTTGGTGGAGCCGGGCAACTATCGATCGGAGATCGGCCGCACCACCATCACGCAGATCGAAGCGGCAATCGCGCGGGTTCCAGATTCACCCTATCGTGCGCAGATGAATGGCATGGTCGCGGCGATGCGCGGATACGATGCGTACCCCGAGCCAACGGCGGTCGCTGCGGCGGTGGTGAGCGCGCTGTCTGAGCCAGTACCACACGCGCGATACATGGTTGTCCCGGAGGCGCGCCAAGGCGAGGTCACCATTCGCAAGGCGATCGAAGAACTGGTGCAGCTCAACCAAGGGCACGTCTTCAGCTATGACCGCGAGACGCTGATCAAGATGCTCGACGAGGCGCTGGCGCGCATCAAGTAGCGGCAACTACACGGGTTGGAGTGTGTCCGCCGCTGCCGTCACGGCGGCGGCGTGGCCGTGCATTTGGCGCGCCGTCTCGGCGACATCCTGACTCCATCCGCTCGACGGCTCGTCGTCGATGGGCATAGCCCGACTCACATCAGCTCGCGCGAGCAACTGTTGAAACGCATCAACCATTTCTGCGTCGACTTCCGTCCCGCGCAGTTCCATCAGCAGGCCGAGCGATCGCTCTTGGGACCATGCATCGCGATAGGGCCGACGCGTACTGAGCGCGTCATA
The DNA here is from genome assembly GCA_031421995.1 of Gemmatimonadaceae bacterium. GTDB lineage: Bacteria > Gemmatimonadota > Gemmatimonadetes > Gemmatimonadales > Gemmatimonadaceae > Gemmatimonas. Next base: position 9,868 of record JANOPS010000713.1, on the reverse strand, counting down.
CAAGTCGCACACATGCACCAAGCGGCTCGCGAAATGGCACGAGCGCTGCCAACGCATGCTGGGGTAGCCGCCGGCGCCGTTGTCCCAGATGTGGTGCTCGTACGCGACGGCGACGGCGAGGCTCTGACCGCGGGCCTTTGCGCTCAGAATTTTGGCACCTTCCGTGGGATGCGCGCGCATCAACGCAAACTCTTCGTCAGACAACTTGCCTGGCTTCACGAGCACCTCAGTGGGCACTCGCACCTTGCCGATGTCGTGGAGGAGCGCCGCCGATCCTATCGCGCGCGCATCCTTCGACGGAAGGCCAAGCTGTTCCGCTAAGCCAATCGAGAGCATGGCCACGTTGCACGAGTGTACGGTGGTGTATTGATCGTACGTCTTGATGTCGAGCAGGGGCATCACGAGATGCTGCTCGCGATGAATGGCCATCGCCAGCGAGTGGACGACCGCCTCGACTTCTGCCATGGGAAGACTTCCACCAGTGGCGACTTGATCATGAATCCACCGAACGGCCGACGCCTCCTCGTTCATCGGCAGCTGCGCCATGGCATCAAAGAGGTCCGACACTACGCGTTCCTGCTCATCGTGTACGGTCGCCACACCCAAAGGTCCAAACCGGAAGCACCGGATGGCTACGGTCTCGGCCACCGGTTCAATCAACTGAAGCCGCTGGTGCAGTTCATCGATCATGATCTCCACGTCCTGCGGCGTGAGGGCAGGAACCGCATCGACTTCAAGGCGCTCAATCCTTGCGGCAGCCATCCGCGAGCCCCACTCCCAGCCACGGAGCTCACCAAAGACGCGCGAACCGATCACGACCGTGCCATCGAGGAAGGATACCCGAAAGGTTCCGCGCGACGTCAGGATCGCGTGCAATGCCGCGTACACGCGGTCGCGCGCTGCGGCGCGCACCGGATGTCCCGCTGCATAGAGGCTCTGTGTCGCGAGCGCCTGGCCAAGTGCGGTGAGAAACAGGACGATCGGATTCATGCGAGGGTACTCCCGCGTGATCGGCGTGAGGAGCGCGCGACAGCCTCTCGCAGACGCGCGTCGGAGGATCGGCCGGCGAGTGCCAGGATCGCCTGTGACTGCGAATCGGCACTGTAGCGCGCCGCGAGGACCTCGAGTGCCGCGAGCATCGTCGGACGCGCGTCTTCCAAAGCGAGTTTGCGCATGAGCCACGTGCGGCGACTCGTCAGCCCAAGGAGCATGTCGCGGACCGGGATGCTGGCCGGTGCGCTGGCCAGCGCTCGGAGGGCGCGAACCGTTGACGTTTCACCGTGCGTGTTGGTTTGCACAAAATGCAGCAATCGACGGGCCAGATCAGGCGACATGATGGCACGCTCCGGCTCCTCGCTCTCTGCCGTCAGCAATTCAAGCGCAACGCTGACCACGCGCTCGCTCTTGTCGTTCAGCACGAAGCGAATGGCCGCATCGCACGCCGCGGTGTCGGCCACGAGGAGCCGTAAGGCTTCAACACGCACCTGCTCGTGCTGGTGTTCCAGGAAGCGAAACAGCATCGATACCGACGAGCCAGCTGCGTCGCTTTCCGCGGACGCCGTGTCTCGGAGTAGGGCGAGCAAGTTGCGGACAAAATACCAGGCCGCGCCGTCGAGCCGTTTGACAAAGTGGGAGGCAAGGGGCGCGCCCATCTCCCGCAACCGATCGTACACCAATCGCCGTGTCGTACGGCTCTCGGCGTCACGAAGGACGTCCAGCAGTGTGTCGGCGGCATGCACGTCCAGTGATGCGAGAAGCGTTCGCGCGACGGCGTGGTCGAGCGGATCCTTGAGCAGCAGCGCCTTGATCGCCGCTGGCGAAACGATGAGCGCCTGCAGGACCTCGCCAGCGCGCCGACCAGGTGCCTCCTCTGCCCATTGCAGCAGTTCCCCCAGACGGCCCTCCGCAAGCATCTGCTTGGCCGCGTCGTCAGCGTCCTCGCCGGTGACGTCAATTTCCAAGGAGATCTGCACGATGCGCCCGGATCCCGGATCTTGCAGCGCGTCACGAGAGCCCAACGAATCATAGCGACAAATTTGGTCCAGCAACGAGGCGTGCGAGTTCGGATTCGGGTCGTCGAGAGTCCACCCCGCTACGAGATCCTTGGCCGCACCCCGAAACTCTGCCTCGGACCGTCGGCGCCCGCTGGTGTCTTCGCCGCGGGAAGAGAGCTTCGACAAGAGTCGGAGCATGTGATGCGAGAGATCTTGTTCGGTCGCCCGCGACGCCGTCTCCAGCCACTCGATGATGGCGCTTGCGGGCATCGCATCAATCATCTGCGACATAAAGCGGCGTTGGTCAGAGCCGACACCAATGGAGCGGATAATCTGGCCGATCGATTTCGACTGCAACGCACCCACCACGGCGCGAAGTCTGTCGCCGAGCAGCGCGCGTTGCTCTTCGGGTGCATGCGAGACTTGGTCGGCCACGCGCAGTAACACGTAGGCAACACGCTTGGCATACCCTTCACGCGGCAGGCGGCGCTCGATGCCCTCGGCAACATCGGAGGGCTCGGCACCTGCCGCGAGATCCGGCGTGTCGGCGTCGTCGCCCTGGATGTCGCCGTCCGATGTGACGTCAGACCGTGCACCTCCCTGCGATCCGCTGCCGCCCGATGATCCTCGCCCGCCGCGCCCCGCCGTGCCGTAAATGTCGCCATTAGGTTCGCTCTCGGGTGGCGAAGAGGCGCTCCAGCCTCCTCGCGCATGTTCCTCCGCTTCGCGCTCGTTCTCGCCGACGGTCACCGGTGACGCGCCGTCGTCCGTTGCCCCGTTGCGCTGCGAAGGAGCACCACCATCCACGCCCCGTCCTGGCTTGCTCGTCGCCTGCACACGGCGCGCTACCGCTTCGCGCGGATCGATGGCCACGCCACTGCCGTCGAACATGTCTTCATCGTCGTCGAAGAACGCGGCCGAGGCAAGCAGCCTCCAGATGTCGCGTGCCTCCGTGTGTGCATTGGATTCGGCATTGCCAAGCGCGAGGCGACCATAGGCGACTCGCGCGATCGTTACGCCGTCAAGCGCCGGCGCCTTCGTCGCAATCATCACTCCGTCCTCAGACATTTCTGGCTCGGTGGCAAGCCATGCGAGCGCTGAGCTCAACGACGCTTGCGTCAGTTGTCGATCGAACGCCAGTGCGCCGATGCCGCGATGCCGCAAGCGATCGGCGAGATCTCGTGCGATGGCGCCGCCTTGCGCAACCGGTGCGTGGTCGATCAGCAGCTCGTCATGTCCGAGGCTGAACGTGATGGTCGACTGCTGTTGGAAGACCGCGGCGAGCGTGCCGAACGCTTGCTGTTCCGCGGTTTTCACCAGCGGGTGGGTTTCCGGATAGGCACGCCTCCGGCTGAACGCGACGGTAAGGCGCGTCAGCAGCAAGACGGTCGACGTCGTCGACTCACCTGCGCGATTCGGAAGGGTCGGGGCGGTCATTCAGAGTCAGCGGATCGTCGGCCACGCCTTCGGTCATTGTGCGAAGAGGGGCCAGACGAAAGACGATCCGCGGCAACTTCGGTAATGCGGTGCTATCACGGGGGCGGCATTCCGCATCACCGCCCCCGGTAACGTGAGTCACATTGTGACTCCGTGCCTACTGCCGAATGGCACCCGCCGCCCCGGCACGGCGTGGATCCGCTCCCGCCGTGACCACTTTCCCGTCCACGCGGACCGCGGCGCCGTACCCTTCGCGGACTTCGCCTCGCAGCGAGACGAAGCTGAGGCCATAGCCCAAGGCACGGAGCTGGCGCAGGACGTTGGGGGCAAACCCGTCCTCAAGCTGCAGTGTGTATGGCGGTGAGACGCGCGGGCCGCCGGCCGGCGCAGTGGCCAGGGGCCCGGCGCCGCCCGGCAGGAACCTCGGCAATTCGAGGGCGCTTTGGGGGCTGAGGTCGTTGTCGAGCATCCCCAGCAACGTTTGATACACGGCACTGGTGATCCAGGCGTTGCCGGCTGCACTGACGGCGACAAAGGGTTTGCCCTTCTTGAAGGCGATCGTGGGCGCGATGGTGCTCCCATGTCGAGCAAACGGCAGTCGCGCGCCATACTGCGTTGGGTCCGTGCCGTACGACGTCAGCTTGTCGTTGCTCAAGAAGCCGAGGCCCGGCGTCACATAGAAATTCCCACCCCACGTGCCGAGCGTTTGCGTCACGGCAACCATGTTGCCGTCGTTGTCGGCGACCGTGAACGCCGTGGTCCCGGCAGCACGACACATCGTCATCTCGATGGCATGGTCGTCGCCACAGGGTGATGTCGCGGGGGCCACTGCTCCAGTGGCGTGCGAATCCCCCGTCGCGTCATCGAGCGTCTTGCGATTCGGTGTAACGATCGGTGTTGGGGTCGTCAACGCCGCTTTCAGGCAGGCGAGGGTATCCCCGCGCACCGCGTCCGGCGTGAGCGCGCGCGACCCCGAAAAACAGCCCCAACGGACCCGCGCGGTATCCTTGTTCGTGATCGGCGCCACGTCGATCGGCCAGAGCGCAGGATCGGCAATGCGATTGCGTGAACTGGGGACGAGGAACCACGCCGACAGCGCCGCATGCAACGACGGCGCGTCATCGCGATACGATTTGGGTGATGGGAACTGCTCCAACAAGTTCAGTCGTGCCACAAGTTCTGCGCCGCCGCTGACCGGCGGAGCGCCCGAGTAAATCGTGTAGTTGCGATAGGTGCCGCTCACCGGTTCGCGCTCGGGCGCGAAATAGCGCGCCAAATCGCTGAGCTTCATCGCATTCCCCTTGGCGCGCAAATCACTCACCCATTTCGTCGCCACGTCGCCCTTGTAAAACCCGTCAGCCCCTTTCGCGGCAATCTGTTCCAGCACCCACGCCAGATCGGGATTCTTCAACGTGTCGCCGGCCTGCAGCGGCTCGCCGTTTCGAAAGAACAGCGCGCGGCTTCCTTCGTATTTCGCAAACCCTTCGCGCTCCGTGGCGAGCGTCGTCGCCAGTCCTTCGCTCACCACATAGCCATTCCGCGCGGCGCGAATCGCTGGCGCCAGCAGGTCAGCCCAGGCGATTTTCTTGCTGCCGTACTTGGTCCATGCGGTGTACATCCCGCTCACCGTGCCCGGCACGTTGACCAACACCGGTCCGTCCGACGGGTAGCGCCCGTTGACCAACAGCGACGTGTTGGACAGACCAGCGTCTTCGGGCACACGACTCATGAATTCAATCAGCGTTGGCTTGGCGAGCGTCTTGAGCGCGATCACCATCTCCCCGTAGCCGGCGATTCCGCTGGCGTCGGGTTCGACAACGCCGAGCGCAAAGCTCACCGCGACGGCTGCATCCACCACATTGCCGCCCTTGCGAAACACCTCAAGACCCGCCTCGGTCGACACGGGGTGTGCGCTTGAGACGGCGGCCCGTCCACTCGCCGGCGCGCGCAGCGTTGGGCGCTGCTGCAAGGCCTCATGCATCACCGACTCCAGCGCGCGATCCGTCGGGGCGGCAATCGCACGTGGTCGCAGTGACGTGCGGATGCCTTCCCATTGCGCGCGCCGCGCCGTGGCGTCGGACTGCGAGAAGTACAAGCGCAGCGACCGATCCCACATCCTGTCGAATGCCGCCGCGTTGCGGTCTCGCTGTGCCGCCGCTTGCGTGAAGCGCTGCACACTGGTGCGATTTGGGGCGACCGGCGCGGCCACCATCGTCAGCCGATCCGCATCATCGATGCGCGATCCACGCAGCACCGCCGCACGATCGGTGCCGCGGTCAGGGTCGCCATTATATCCAATCGCCACGTCGTCAAAAGACGCGATCGCGACGCGTTGATCATCGGGCGACCACGCCGTCTGACCGCGGGTCGTCGACAGAAAATTCGAATAGCCACCACGCTTCGGCACGATGAAGATTCCGGCGCGCGTCGAGATCGACAGGCGCTCACGGTCCCACGCCCACGCGACGTGATCGGTGGTGCCATCGACTGTCTGGGACCACCGCTCTGCCGCCGTCGCTTGCGGTGCCATCGACCACACCTGGAGACGCCGTGTGGTGCTCGTGACGCTCAAAAAGGCGAGGTCGGTCCCGTTCGGCGCGAATTGCGGCGCGCGCTCGATGTCGGTCCCCGATGTCACCCGTGATTCACGACCGGTGGTATCGCGAATCCACACTCGGGTCGCGTTTCCGCTGCCGCGCAGAAAGCTGATGCGACCGTCGGCCGCCATGCTCGGCGATGTTTCTTGTTGCGCTGATGACGTGAGCGGGAGCAATGCGCCAGGGGTGCCATCGGCGGTAACGACGAGTCGAAACAGGTCGTAGTTGCCGTTACGGTCCGACGCAAAGACGATCGCCTGCCCATCGGGCGTCCACACGGGATCCCGGTCCCAGCCAGCACCATTGGTGAGCACTTGCAGTGGCGCGTCGGTCGTCCGCTGCAGCATCAGGTGCCCGTTGATGCTCAGTACCAAGCGTCCGGTCGCGGAAAAGGCCGGTGATCGCGCGCCAGACGCGCTGTCACGCGGTACCGGTGCGGTGACCGTCGGCGCTTGTGCATACAGCGGCGCTGCACCAAGCGCCAAGGCACCGCAGGCACCAGCGAGCGCAAGGGCAAGGCCACGTGAGACGCCAACGACGTGGCGTTGCGGCGCGCGGGCGGAACCGAGACTGAACGACGGGGTGCAACGCATCAGTGGGTATGGCAAGTGAAATGGTTAGCGGCGACGCGTGATGGTGATCGACTCGATGACATCGCCTTCCTGAATGCGGTCCATGACATCAAACCCCCTGCGCATGGTGGCGAAGACGGTGTAGTCGTGGTCCAATCGGAAGTTGTCGACGAGGTTGATGAACAGCTGCCCGTCGCCCGTGTCGCGACCGCGCGTGGAAATCCCAAACGTCCCGCGCGCGTGTCGCGCGAAGCCAACTTCGTCGCGCAGGAAGGTCGCCGTGATGCCGTCGTATTCATCCGCTCCTGGGCTGCCGCCTTGAACCACGAAGTTCGGGACGATGCGGTGCCACGTAAGCCCATTGAACGCGCCCCGTTCGGCCAACTGCACAAACGTCGCGACGGTCACCGGCGCGTCGTCCGGAAGCAGCGCGAGTTCGAGGGTCCCCAATCCCTTCAGCCGGACCACGGCGCTCGCGCCGCGCAAGGTACCGAGTGTGGCCGCCGTTGGAAACGGTGCCGGGCTGTAGCGCACCGTCCGCGCGCTGGTGACGATATGGGCGCGATCCGAGACGACTTTTGCGGCAAGCGTTGCCACCTCGGGGTCGAGATCGCGCGTGAGCGGCGCGATGCGGGCGGCCGTTGCGGAATCCGCCGCCTCGTGAAGGCGCTGCAACAACGCGATGCGCGGATCACGATTGGTCGCCACACGGCGCGCTGACAGGCGCAACACGGCATCGGCAATCGCGGGAGCACTTGCCGCCAAGCGTGGTGACGTCTTCAAGAAGCTCGCGCCCGCGAGCACCAACCCCGAGTGCGTGCCACGAAGCGCGGTGAGGGCATCGTCGTGCGTGCTCATGGCGGCGATCGCCACATTGGGCTCCGGGTCGCGAGCGAGTGTGCGGAGTGCGCTGCTGTCGCGGAGCAGCTTCGCGGCGTTCGCCGACCACGCGCGCGCCTGCCATACTGGCGACTGCGCCAAACGTGGGAGTGCCGCGCGAGCCTTGGACGAATCGAGCTTGGCCAGCACCATCAACGCACGCGTTTGCACACGCCAGTTCGCGCCGCTGTTTACCAGGGAGTCGACACGCGCGGCCTCGCATCCCTTCTCGCCAAGCACATCGATCGCGGTCAACACCACATGCGCACTGCTATCGCGAAGCGCCGACGTGGCCCGCGCACACGTACCCGCCACGCGCAGCGCCTGATAGCGCACCAACGGCGAGGGATCTTCCACCCATTGCCGAGAAGCCGCCACCGCCAGCCGTCGGACTTGCGCGCTGGTGTCGCGCAACGCGAGGGCGAACGTCATGGAGTCGCGGTCGGCCGCCGCCGTCAGGGCCAGCAGCAGCAACTGCGAGAGCTCCATGCTTTGTGCCGATTGCGGAACACTGCGCAGCGATTGCTGCAGTGCACGGCGAATGGCACCGACGGTTTCCGCGGCCGGCCGCGCGCTTCGCGCTGTGCGTCGCAACAACGATTCCATGCCACGCGCGGCGCCAACGCGCGCCTCAAGACCACTCTCGTCGAGTCCGCGCGTCAGTGCCGCGACCAGAGACGGTGACGGTGACGGCGTCGCGGCCAGAGTCGCAGAGGGACCCGCAGTACCGCGCGTCGCGGGCGCACGGCCAATCGTCTCGTAGATCGCCGCGCGCACCAATAGATCTTTCTCCCGGTTCAGTAATGCGTCGAACTCGATCCCGACGTTCATTTGGCCGAGGGCCTGCACCGCTTCTCGTCGCACCGCCGCCGCGGGCGACGTGAGCAGCGGCGTCAGTCGGCCGGCGAACTCCCCACGCTCCATACGGCCAAATGCGCGGGCGGCCAGCCGCTGAAGCACGGTGTCGCCACTGGAAACCGCTGCGTCGAGCACGCGGGTATCGCTGCCTCGCGCATACTCCGCCGCCAGAATGGCGTGGGGCGTCGGTGGCGGAGACGAGCCGCGCGGTGGCTGCGCGGACAGGGACGATACGAGCACCAGCAGCGCGAGGGCGCGGGGCATCCACATGGCAGAACCTGATGAGAAGGGACAGGAGGAACGATGCCAATATGCCGACTGGAGCGGCGAGGCGCACGGTCCGGGAGTGCCTGAAACGCGAACGCCCAACGCGATCGCCACGTATCTTTGTGTGTACGCCCTCCTGCAGTCGTTCACGTTCTCATCATTCGGAGTCCTCATGCGACCCTTTGGGCTCGCTCCTGTTCTTCTGTGTCTCTCGGCCGTCGCACCAGTGGGTGTTTCCGCCCAAAAAACGCCAGCCACCAACAGGTACGGCAATCCTGCAACGCTCAAGCCGACGCCAACCAGTGCCGCCATTTCTGCGCGCGATCTGCAGACCCGGCTCTATCAGTTTGCCGATGACTCCATGATGGGGCGCCAGGTCGGCCGCCTCGGCAACAAGAAAGGCACGGACTATATCGCGGCCGAGGTCAAGCGACTCGGATTACTGCCTGCGGGCGATAACGGTGGGTACTTCCAAGTCCTGCCGTTTCATTTACGCAAGTTCACGGTGAACTCGCGCGTCACGGTCGACGGCAATCCGTTGCCGTGGAATGTGGATGTGGTCGCGATCCCCGGTGATGCGGCGCCGCGACCGATCGTTGACGCCGAGGTCGTGTTCGGTGGCACCATGGGCGCGTTGGAGTCGCAGATCACGGCCGAGCAGGCGGCGGGGAAGTTCGTGGTCATGAGGCCTTCGCCGAGCGCGTCGCCAGCCGGCGGTCGCGGCGGTCCGCCGCCGAGTCCGTTTCCTGGCGCCGCAGCCGTGGCGACGATTGATCTCGACAATCTCACGCTTGCGCAGCGCGCGGCACTGAATGAGCCAGCGGTGGCCAGCCCAAGTGGAGCTGCTGGTCGCGGAGGTGCGCCCGGTGCGGCACCCGTTGATTCGCTGGCCCTGCTGAAGTCGCAACTCGCGGCATTGCAGCCACCACAGGCTCGGCTGCGCATCACCACAACGGCGGCCGCGCGTCTGTTTGCGCGCACCAGTTTCGACGGTGTGGCCTTCGGCGCCAAGGGCGGCAAGGTGAATGCGTCGTTGGATTTTGTCGATCTGCCCAGTGAGTTCGCGCGCAACGTGGTTGCGGTGATTCCCGGGAGCGATCCCGTGCTCAAGCACCAGTACGTCGCGATCGGCGGACACAACGATCACGTGGGGTTCGCGGCGCCAGTCGACAAAGACTCCATCAAGGCGTTCAACGATCAGCGTATTCGCTGGCAGATTGCCAATGACATGAAGCAACCACCGATTGACGTCGTCAGTCGGTTT
>JANOPS010000712.1:0-4362 GCA_031421995.1 Gemmatimonadaceae bacterium | reverse complement strand
TCAAGGGTCTTGGTGACCCCCGTTCGCGGATTGACGAGCGTGATGCCGGTGCGCGTACTCGTGGTGACCGAGCGGGCGCGATTCGCGCGCGTATCCACTTGCACGCCGCCCAGCCAGATGTGCGACTTGCCGTAGGCGTTGATGTCGCCACGATCAGTTCCCGTAGCCCGCATGAACCACGTGCGATCGGGACTTGGATTGGTGAACGAGATATCGACACGCGGGGTCATGATCATTCGCTCGATATTTGCCGGCGGCTTGATAAACCGTTCGGCACGCAACGCCTCTTGCGGATTCCACCCGTTGCTCGACGCATTCGACGCGCCGGTGGGTGCCGCGCTTTGCGCGTGCATCACGCTCACGCTGGCAAGGAGTTGGCACACACTCACGGCAATGGCGCCGAGAAGGTGGGCGTGAGCGAACAGTGGACGACGGATGGTGGCGCGGGTCATGCCCAGCTCCGGAAGCGGCGGGTCGGTACGTCGTCGGCCGAGCCGACAGGGGGGACAGGTCTGTGCCAAAGATACGCGTTTCAGGGCGAAGGCGTTCGGCGGGGCCTTTTGGTCAACAGCATTGGCTGATCTCGTTGGTCGAGTTGATTGGCCGCTGTCGTTGCCGCCGGGCATGCGTGGTCCCAGATTGCCGCTATGCAACGACGCGAATTCCTCCTGACCGCCGGCGCCTCTGCCGCGGGCCTAGTCGCCTCCCGCTATCCCGCGCTTGTCGCTAACGCGCAGCGCGACGTGGGACGCCTGGATCGCATCGGCCTCGAACTCTATGCCGTGCGGAAGGCCATGAAGGCCAGCCCGGAACGCACGCTGGCCGCGATCCGTGCGATCGGCTACACCGACGTCGAGCTGCTGTGGAGTTTCAACAACTTCGGGCAGACGACCAAAGAGGTTCGGGATACACTCAAGAAGGAGGGGCTCAAGGCGCCTTCCGCGCATATCGCGCCGGAGGTGCTGCTCACGGATTGGGAGCAGAGCTTGAGCACAGCGCGTGCCCTTGGTCATCAGTATTTGATTGTGCCGAGTTTACCGCCGGAGACCAACCGATCACTGGACGCCTGGAAACTCTGGGCGAATCGCTTCAATTCGGCGGGCGAAGTGGCACGACGTGCTGGCATCTGGCTGGCGTTGCACAACGAGCCAGGTCATCAGAAACGGCTTGAAGGCAAGGTGCCGCTGGACGTGTTCGCCGACGCCATTGACCCGAAGTACGTTCGCCTGCAGTTGGACTGCGGCAACATGCTGATGGGCGGCGGCGATCCGATGGATTTCCTTTCGCGGCATAGGGCGAAGTGCTGGAGCTTTCACCTCAAGAATGTTGTCGCTGATAGGTCGAGCGATACGGAGTTGGGGAAGGGCACCTTCGATCTGCGCGCGTTCCTTGCGGCGGTGCCCGACCTGGCTAAAAAGCCGTGCTTCGTGGAACAGGAGGGCGCGACGGACGAGTTGGTGAGCGCCAAGGAGAATTTTGCGTACGTGGCGGGACTGCGCTGGTAGGGACGAGGTCGCAACCCGAAACGAGCGAGGGGGCCGCGGGGCAGCCACTTTGTCTATGGAGACCGTGTGTGTGAGCTAGTTGCGCCGACTCAGGTGGAAGAACCCTCCGATGCGAATTCCCTTCCGGTGGTTTCAGCGGCTGGGGATCGAAATCGAGGGCAATTGGTGGCGCGTGTGTTGGCCTTGGCTTTTGGTGTGGCGCTGCTCGGCGGCGGTAGTGGATGCTAGCACGGGGCTATTGCGCTGGTCGCGCTTGGTCCCGGTGGCGAACGCCTCAGTGAACAGCTTTCCCAGCGATGCAGCGACCGATGGGGTGGGCGCGTTCGTGAGTGTGCGAGACGGACGGGTGTTCGGTTTCGCTGTGGCCGACGGCTCGCTGCTGTGGACGGCCGGACCGGTGACGCCAGCGTCCGAACCAGGCGCGACGGATATTCGCCCACTCACCGTAAATGATCGCACGGTGGTGGTCGGCACGGGCCGCAGCATGCTGACCGGATACGATGCGGCCACGGGGCAGACGCGATGGCACGTCGAGTCGGGGAACGGCGGCACTTCGAGGGTCTATCGGTTTGGTACGTCGGCGACCCTTTCCATGCACTACGATGGTGGGCTCACGCTGCGTGACACCAAAGACGGCCGTCGAACCTGGTTTGCCGATCCGTCACAGGGAAAAGGCGGTGTGAACTCAGTCGCAGTTTTCGGTGACACTGTATTCGCAACAAGCTTAAGCGACGGTCTCCAGGCCTTTCGTCTGGTCCGAAAGTAGGCGGTCGTCAAGAAAGCCGAGCACCATGCCGAACGCGCGGGTGTAGCACCCCTCGTTCGGCGAACGGGCTCGGCGTGCCCTGCGTTAGACGTGCTTTTTCAGGCAGCCGTAGCCGCTAATTCGCGCAGAGAATCAGGCTTCCCATCGATTGCTGCAGGAGACAGGTGAATGAATCCGCCGCGACGGGTATTGCCGATGCGGTGCGCCAGCGGACGGTCTGAACGCGCCCGTTGAGCGTGACGTTCAACTCCTGCACAAAGAGGTCAGGAGGTACGACGCCGACCTGCGCGTAGTCAGCACGCAGGGCCACGAAATCCGATCGTCCCAAGCGTTGGAAGAGAAGTCGACGAAACGTGGTATCCACCGTGCCGGTTGTGGTTCGGGCATCGGATGGGCGACAAATGGGTGCTGTCGCGGCCACGGGACCGCAGCGAGTGACGGTCCACCGGCCGGAGAGCGAGTCGACGACGGTAGAGTCGAGCACGCGTTGGCCGCCCGCGTAAGAATCCGCGACCCAGACAATTCGGCTGGGGCCAGCAGCGACCTCAGGGCCCGCCGAAGAACCGGCGCAAGAGGCGAGCAGGAGGCCGGTGCCGATCGCCAAGAGATAACCGGCCGTCGAAGTCGAGCGATGACGCTGCACGGGCAGGATGACTGTCGGTATCATGGCGTTTCGGGCGGCGGGCGAGGCGAAGGGCAGGGTGAGTCGCAAGAGCGCCGTACTCACACGGGATTGGCTTCCCCCCGCACTACCCGACCACGCGCGGCGTTGTCACAACTCCGGACGTCGGCCGAATGACGTGCGACGCGAGGCGTTCCGAAAATGCGATGGCAGAAAGCCCGTCGACGTCCGTATTGAGCGCGAGACGCAGGACCTCGTCGAAGTAGACATAGCTGTGGTCTTCGGGATCTTGCAGGTCGTGCTCGGCGATGTGCGCCCAGACCCGATTGGTGATGTCACGATCACCGAGCGCATCGTCGCCAATCAGCACGGCCAGCGAGGGTGACGGGATGACAGGCCAGAACACGAGGTCATCGTTGTCGAAGCGCGCGCCCTTCGCAAGCGCGGCCGAACGCAGGGTGGAAGCGACTGCGTCGGGGGAGCGGCACAAGCTCTTGGCTCGCGTTGTTGTCGACGGTATCAGCGTCTGCGTCGTCGTCGTCCTCGCCGTCGCGTTCCTGGTCGCCATCATGGAGTGGCGTGTCGTCCTCGACATCACGAACCTCACCATCGTCACGATCTTCAAGGTCCGCCACCTCGCGTGGCGGTGCTTCCACCGTGAACGGAATCGGGTCAAGCTGCAGCGCCTCGGCCAGCTCTCTGTGCAATGTGTGATATCTTCAATACGCTGCAGCGCTTCGACACTGAACAGCCGGGAAGATAGTTGACACTTTGTCCGGGGACATGGTTAACAGTCCTTGTTGAGTGACGGCGCGCCGGGAAACGGGTCGATGCACGTCGGCGCGGTGGCGTCCGCATGGAGCACGGCGATCGTCACGGAGTCCTTGCGGACGTCGAGACCGAGGTAGATGATTGAGGCAGCGCTAGTGGACGATGAGATAGGCTGGTCTCCGAAGATGTGCGACAGAACGAGCGTCGCAGGTGGCTTTGGTGAGTATGCGCGTACGGAAGGAACTAGCCCACGCCAAGCGCGGGGGGCCAGCCCAGTCAAACTTCTATGTGGACCCCGAAGCCCGCCCTCGGAGAACTTCATGACTCGTGTACCTCGCGTGTTGATTGGGCGCATCTGGTTCATCATCGTCCTGGCTGCGCCAGCGTCTCTCGCGGCTCAGAGCGCCCCGCCGGTTCCGGTCACGCCCGTGACACCAATACCCGATCACGAGGCGCTGACGTTTTTCGAGGGCTCATGGACGACAGAGGAGCGCCCCGCGGACCAAGCCTTTGTGGAGACATGTGGATGGCTTCCTGCTGGACGGCGGCACATGGTATGCCGCTCGACGTGGCGCACTGCCTCCGGTCCGCGCGAAGGCTGGAGCATCTTCAGCTACCGCGCTTCCGACTCGACGTACCTCTACTATGGCCTCCGAGCTGGCGGCTCCGTGGAGCCGATGCGTGGACGCCGACTGGTC
>JANOPS010000711.1:0-11584 GCA_031421995.1 Gemmatimonadaceae bacterium | reverse complement strand
GATCATGTAGCCGCCCTGAGCGAGCAGCGCGAGATACGGATCACTGTCGTTCACGCTCGCATAGCCACCGGACTCTTTGTAGAAGAGTTTGGTGGGGCATGTGCGGGCGACTTTGAAGTCGGACTTGGAGAGCGTGCGGGTGTCAGTGGGCATTCATTGTCCGGAGTGGCTGTGCGGTATCATACGAAACGATAAGCACAGGCAATCTGGAGGGAGGGTCTGACAATGCGACTGTGCGGCCTGACGAAACCGCGCCGCCAACTCGAGGAATGCCTAGCTGGCCGTCCCGAACATCACAACGGATCAGCGACGCGTGGATTCAGGGGCGCTGTCGCGCGCGACGGCTTCGTAGCGCATGGCCAGTTCGTCGGGCCCGCGGTTGAGCTGCACCGACAGCGACGCGCGGCTTGTCGAGCGGTTGGTGAACACCACCATGTCGCGTGCGCGAAACACGGCGTCGACGGCGTCACCCGGTTGCACCGTCGTGACCGGCACGCGAGTGCCCTGCCGCTGGACCGTGATCTCGACTGGCACCGGTCCGGTGTTGCGCCCCTTCACGCTGAAATCGCGCTGCTGTCCGCCGCCCAGCAGGAACGATTGCCCCGGGTCGATCAGGGTGCCGCTGGTTGTTCCGGCGCAGGCGCTGGCGAGGACCGTGCCGAGCGCGAGGAGTGGGGTGAAGAGGCGTGGTGTCATGGGGAGTTCGACGGATGATGGTGAATAGGTTGCTGGAGCGTTCGCGGCGGTTGGCGGGGCAGATGCACTGCCTGTGGGGAACAGTCGGGCGCACGCAACTTTCCGCGGGAGGTTGTTGTAGATACATTAACTATATATATCTACTGCCTCCAATCCACTGTCAGCCGCTTGGTCGTCGTTGTTTACACGCCGCGTGGCGCCGTGCGCCACATCGTCAGCATGAGGAAGGCCAATGCCCGCGAAAAAACCCGCTTCACGCCGCCGCGTGATGTCTGACATGGCCCGTGTCGATGCGCACGTCATCCAGCCGCACGAATATGACGAGATCCCAGAAATCACCGACGAGATGATGCGTCGCGCGGTGTTCAAGAAGGGTGGTCGGCCGATTTCAAAGAATCCGCGCGTGCTCATCTCACTGCGATTGCCGGCCGATGTCCTGGCGCGGTGGCGCGCGACCGGCCCGGGCTGGCAAACGCGAATGGCGGAGCGACTGAAGGGAGTGCCTTAGCGGCGCTGTTGTTGGCCACCGTTTCTCAGACTTGGCCTCGAGATCCACTGCTTGCGGGCCGTATCGATAGTTCGCTGAACTTGACGCGTGGCTCATAGACGCAGTAGCGTCAATCCATGACCTATCACGAGCGGATCACCATCGAGGAGGGCAAGCGTGGCGGAAAGCCCTGTATTCGCGGGCTTCGAATCACCGTGTACGACGTGCTAGAATACCTCGCCGCCGGTATGTCGGAGGATGAAATCCTGGCGGATTTTCCCGACTTGGAGCGCGATGACATCCGCGCCTGTCTTTTGTTCGCGGCCGACCGCGAGCGCCGGTTTGTATCCAGCCCGGCCACGTAGCTCGGGACGGACTCGCGACTATGCGACTGCTGTTCGACCAGAACCTGTCACAACGACTCGTTCAGCGTTTGGCCGATGTTTATCCCGACTCGTGCCATGTGCGCGAGATTGAAAGTGAGCAGATTCTCCGGATTCATCTTGCAACCATACAGACGTTCAGTGTTGAGGAGTCTGGCTCTTTTCTCGCAATACACTAGCGCCGATATCGCCGCACCTCGAAAGGCACCCCCAGCGCCGATGACCGGCATCCGCACCACAACCATTCAGGGAATTGCCCCACCGCGCCCATGGGCGACCGTGCTTTCCTCACTCGAAACCTGGTAGCTCCCGCGCGAGAAGACGTCCGTGTGAAGGATGATCGACTCTTGCACATAGTTGGTGTAGGTAAAGAACGTTACCGTGATCTGGTCTCCCTCCGCGCGAACACAGGGGCGCCACTCGACCGGCTCGGGCTCCCACCACTCCCATTCCTCCGGTGGCGACGAGGGCAGACCGGTTCTGTCTGCCACACGCTCGCTTCGTCGTGCCACCGGGTTGGCGCCGAGCAGTATGTGCCAGCTCCAGCTCTGCCCATGCCAACCGGCACCGAACTCCGCGAACTCACGCGCAAGAATCGACGCGCACAGATACGAGCGCAGTGAGCCATCCCCTTGGATGGCCATCATGACATCATCAAGCGCGCCGGGCGGCATCGGCGGTTGCAGGAAGACGTCGTTAACGCGCTCACACTCGTCCGGTTCGGGGAACGGCGCCTTCGCCGGCATAGCCGACACAAACCCGTTGCCGTCCCCGCCTTCAGAGTACTGATAGGCACGCAGCGTGAAGCCGGGCGCAATACGGAGCATCTCGAACACCGCCAGCATCTGCATCGGATCCGCCGCGCTTTTCGACCAGCCAAAGCTCGGACTGTCCTTACTCCTGCCGGCTGCTTCGCACTGGCGACGGAGGCGTTGTATGCGACGAAGTGAGAATGGTCGCATGATCAAGCGCGCCCCGGGCCAATGTCTCGCCCTACGTGCTCCCCAATCAGTCTCATCGCCAGCGCCTCCAGATTTGCGGTTGGGTGTCCGTGCATATTCGCGGAGGGGTCTGACAGAGTACGACGTTGAGGAACGTACCGAAACGCGCTGCCGCCGCACAATTCCCTGCTCAGGAGCGACGAGGTGCTGACGGCGTCCGTCAATGTTGTCCTTCATGGATCGCCGGATCGCCGAGCGCGTCGCGAACGAGAACGATGGTGACGTGTACCACGTTGGCCGAGTTGATGCACGAATTGCGCATATCCTTGGTGTGCCTGCGACGGCGCGGACTGTGCACCTGCACGCGCACACGCTCGCTCATATCGTCGACCGCCGCTCGGTGAGCGCGGGAGAAGTCGAATTCGTGCTCCACTACTTACCGGTCACCATTCATCGTCCTGACATCGTGGGTATCGAGCCACGTGACTCAAGACGGTTCCGCCTCGTCAAGTTCGTGACGTCTGAGCACCGCTATTTGCACGTGTCGCTCAAACTGGTGGGCGTGAGCATGGCTGAGGGGCTAGCCGAAGAGCTTTGGGTGAGCAGCGCATTCCCTTTGGGCGGGCGATCCTTGACTCGGCTCCAGCGCCGCGAGAAGTTACACGCAGTCGATTGGGAAGCCGAACGCTGAGGGCGGAAAGTCGCGTACCGCCAGGCGTACCCAGCGATGGGTCGCGACACAGATGCCGAAACAGCGCGCACGGCCAGCGGGCTTCCACGCCCCGGGGAGAGCGATCTCCTCGGGGCGTTCGTCTTTCCGGGCGCGCCGGACACCTTCATGCGCGGCCCCTGCGGCCTACGCACGCTCCCGCAACAACGCATCCTCCCACGCGTAATCGCGCGCGACGCGCGGCTGCGCGGCATACCAGGTGTACGTCTCGCGCATCCCGTCCTCGAGCGGCGTCAGCGTGAGTCCAAGCTGCTCGGTCACGCGTGTGGAGTTGGCCGTGATGGCCGGAATGTCCAGATACACGCCAAAGTAGTTGGGCGGCTGCATCAGGCTACCGCCGAGCTGTTGAATGCGCGCGCGGGGCACGTGCACCACCTGCGCCTCACAGCCGGCCGCACGCGCGAGCAGGTGCACGAAGTCGAGCTGCGTGATGGGCGGATAGTTGCCCAGATTGTACGCCTGCCCAATGGCGACGTCGTGGGTCGCGGCGAGAATGGCGGCGCGCGCGACGTCGTGCGCCGACACCCACTGCATCGTCGCCTGTCCATCGTCAGGAATGATGATGGGACGACCATCGCGCAGTCGATCCCAAAAGAACGCTTCCCGATCAAACGCGTTGTGTGGCCCGTAAATAAAGGCCGGGCGCAGCGTGCTGACTGGTACGCCCTCGCGCGTGCACAGCGCGAATAACGCGCGTTCAGTGTTCGCCTTCTGCGCGCCGTACGCGTCGGGGTGGTCTTCCGGCACCAGCGGTGCATCTTCCGTGTACGGACCGTCGGCGGGATAGACGGCCACGCTGGAGGTGAACACGTAGCGGGACAGGCCAGACGCCGTCGCGCGCGCCGCCGCGAGAACCTGGTCAGGCGTGGTCCCGCGCTGCCAGTCGTATACGTTGTCGTACACGACCTCGAACCGCTCCCCGGCCAGTGCCGACTGCACGGCCACCGGGTCGTTGCGGTCGCACTGGATGGCCGTCACGCGATCACCGAACGGCGTGCTGCTGCCGCGGTGCATGAGCACCACCGTGTCACCGCGCGCCAGCAGCTGTTCGACGAGCGCGCGTCCGATAAGCTGGGTGCCGCCAATAACGAGTACACGAGCCATTGTTACCCCGGTCTGCAGAAGGTTGTCGGACTGCCGATGCCAAGCATAATGCCAAGTATAACGCCGAGTTACATGCGAAAGGCGTACTGCACTTTCACCAACAGCGCATTGGATGCGAAGCCCCAGTTCTGCGGCGCACGCGTTGTGGGATCACGCTGCGTGCCGGAGCCGAAGGGCAATCCCGTGGCCGGATCGATGTCGTGGCGCAAGTTGTGGTTGTACACCACGAACAGATCACCCAGCGGCGAGAACGTCCACCGCACGCGCGTGTTCGCGCCAAACGTATCGCTCTGATTGTCGTACTGCGCATAGCTGTTGAACTGCAAGTTGGGCGACACGTTGATGCGTATGCGCGTGCCAAACAGATCCTGCGTAAACGAACCCTCGCGCAGGTGACCAATATTCCGCGTGGCGTTGAGCTCGAGATTGAACAACGAGGACGGCTTCCATGCCGTCGTCAGGATCATCTCATTGAGCGTGCCCGTGTAGAACGACCCAAACCACCATGTCGCCTGACCACTGACGCGGCGTTTGGGGGCCAAGCCTCCTTCCAAGCGATAGCGCATCCAGTTGTACGCGCCGGCCGGGATGGTCACGCCCGGCGCGATGGTGAAGGGCGCCACCAATCGCTCACCGGTGGGATTGGCGTTCACCTCAAAGCGGTCTCCGCTCTCCAAGCGCCAATTGATGGGCGCCATGAATATGCGATAGCTCTCCCACGTGCCGCGCAAGTCGGTCACGATGCGCGGCCGGAACTCATTCACCATTTGTCGCACGCGCAATCCAGCGATCCGGCCACGAGGACGCGGCAGATAGTCGCTGGTGAGTTCAATGATCTGCACCGCGCGTCGCGGCACGAACCCTAACGACGGGTCGAAACCATCGCCGATGCGTTTGAAGCCCGCTGAGATATTCCACAGGTCGTTGGGATACGCGATGCGCGCGCCCCACGCACTTTTTTCGCCGGTCAGTCCGGCGCGATCGGTCTGCACACCCCACGCGCCCATTTGCAGATTCTTGTTGCCGTGGAAGCGCGATGTTTGATAGTTGACATCCACGCCGGCCATCCAGCTATCGGCGCGCCCGATGGGATCGCCGACCGATCCGATCATGCCGACCGCCGACTCGCGTCCGAAGTTTTGCTTGTAGCGCCACACACCAAGCGTGTTGGCCGTCGACGGCAGCGTTGTTCCGGTTGGCGCGACGGCAGTACCGGTCCGCATGCCAATGCCGCCGAAATTCGCGCCGCGTTCGCGTCCGGTGACCTTTACGCCCACGCGAATGGGCACTTCGTCGCCGTTCAGCAAACCGATGCGTCGACTGAAAAACGGGCGCACGTCGTCACCCAGTCCAAGCCCGAAGTCAAAGATATCGCTGCCCTGTAGAAAGAACGTGCGCTTTTCCGGGAAGACGATGGGAAAACGCGTGAGGTTGGTGCGACGTGTGTCGACTTCGGTCTCTGCAAAATCGGTGTTGACCGTAAGCGCGGCGAGTGTGCTGGCGCCAAGCGTTTGCGTCACGTCGAGACTCGCGTCTTGATCGTCAGTGCGCGCGGCACCCGGCGCTGGCACGCCAGACGACCCAGTGGACGCCGGTCGGATACTGAGACCAATACCAAGCGCAAACGGCGGCAAGTTGGTTAGCCGTCCGGCGCGAAATGTTTGCGTGACCTTGAAGTCGCGCGCCGGGCTGGCCCACCGATCATTCTCCAGAAACCGTTGCACGCGTCGTTGCACGTTCAATCCCCACGTGGTCAGTCCGTTCGCAAACTGCAAACTGCGCACCGGAATCACAATCTCGGCCGACCATCCCGTCGCTGTCCGCGCCGTGGCGGCGTCCCACACCGCATCCCAGTTGGCATTCTCTGCATCGCCTTGCCCGGAGATGAGCGCGTCGTAGCGCGCGCCATTCGGATTGACCGCGAATACGTAGCCCGACCGACCATCAAGATATGTGTCGAGCACCACTTTGATATGATCTTCGTTGGCCAGCGAGTTGTCGCGTTCACGTGCGAAACTCACGATGCGCGCGGCATCCGGATCGTCGGCGCGCACGCCGATCACGATGCGATTGGCGTCGGCCAAAATGCGCACCACGGTGCGCGCGTTGGGAACGCGACCGGTGATTGGTTCAACTTCGGTCAGCGCGCCGATGGAATCGGCGGTCAGCCACATCGCTTCGTCCATGCGTCCGTCGAGACGAAAGCCATTCAGCAGCGGCGATGCGCGCAATGACACGGCGGCTGCCGCGGCTGGCGTGGGTGTTGCCCCGTCCGTGCGCTTTGACGCGTCGGTTGCCGACTGTGCCTGTACCACTCCTGCCGCGCCGAGCAGGCTGAGCGACGCGGCCGCGTGCACGCGGAACCGGCGTGCGCGGAGGAGCATTGCCGCGCGGGGTACGAAAGGCGTCACGAGATGGTGCGATGGGGAGAACGACCTACGGAGGAAGGTACTCTCGTTACGCCGGAGCCCCCTGCACTGTTGCGACGCGTACGCGCGATCTTCGCGGCGCCGCACATCGCGACTGGTGTGGATGCCGGCGCCGAAGACCATGACGGCTTGTCCACCAACACCGTGTAGGCCATCTATCAGCGACACATTTTCCATGGAGCCATCATGCGCTGCCAGACGTACTCCCGTCGCCGAGTCGTGCGGCGCCTGCTTGTGAGCGTGTCCATGCTTGCCGCATGCCACCGGGCCAGTGCACCGGCACCGGCACCGGTCGCCGTCAGACGGCCTCCGCCGTCGCTGCTTGGCCTCACCATAACGCCAACGAGCATGACGCTCGCCGTTGGTGAAAAGAAGGCGGTGCGGACGACGGTGAACCCGGCGCGCCCGGGGCGGTACTCGGTGCGGTATTCGTTGTCGGCACCAGATATTGCGATCGTAGACTCGCTCGGCACGGTGACCGCGATGGCCGCCGGGAGCGCGAAGGTGACGATCGTTGCGCACGCCGATGGTGGTGACGGGTTGGATGCGACAACGCTGACACAAGTCGTGGCGGTGACGGTTGTGAGGCCGTAGCCTGAGCTCTGTACACGACCGATGGTGCACGAGGTGTTGTCGCTCGCGGGCGGTGCAGAGGCGTTTCCGGTGATCGTCACGCTGGCACGATGGAGGTAGCGGAAGGGTGCGCGGCTGCGCCGTGACTGGCGAATGTCGCGACTCTCGTCCCGCGTGAAGATGTGGTGGCTGCCGCGAGCCCGGCGGTGGAGCCAAGGAGAAGGCCCAGTGCGTAGTCGCCGTATCATATCGTCGCACTCCTTGTGACACCGTCGGGCATGGGCAATGCTCCGGATCAGCGGCATCGATCCGCTCGAGCTCGCATCGAATCATCCCGAGCGTGCAGAAACCCAACGCTTGGCTTACTATTCCTGTGCCCACAATCGTTCACGCGTCCCGTCTGGTCCAACAACATTCCTCGCTGCTGATGGCGGCCTGGGAGCGCATGCATGGCTAAGTCTCATATCAGCGACGCAGACATCCTGGCGCAGATTCCGGCGGCCGTTGCGCGGGGATCGCGTTCACGGCGCACGAAGCCGCATGCCCGATCGGCGCGCTATGTTCGTGCCACGCGAATGCTGCGCGTGGATCTCACCAACGGCGCGACCTTCACGCTGCCGGTGTCGCTCATTCCCGCACTGGCACGCGCGTCGGATGTCGCGTTGGCGAAGGTCGAGGTTGCACCAGCCGGCATCGGGCTGCACTGGGAGCAGCTGGACGTTGATCTCACGGTTGCCGGCCTTGCCCGTGCCGCGTTCGGGACGCGGGCGCTCATGCAAGCGGCCGGCGGCGCCGGCGGTCGGGTGCGGTCAGCGGCGAAGGCGCTCGCGGCGCGCGAGAACGGCAAGAAGGGAGGCCGGCCGCGTGGAACATCGTGTTGAACAGCGCACGCGGTGGCGCGTTCGCAACCACGAAGAACCCTTCCCCAATTCCGAGATGAGCACATCCGAAACGTCTTTGAGGAGGGGGAATTGTCTCAAGAGTCAGTTATCCGGAAATTCCGGATAACTGCCGCTGACGATAATACCTACGACACGCTGCACTACAATTTGGACGTCGTCATTTCTGTGAGCGCATCCGCGACATCCGTTCCTCTGAGCGGCGCTTCTCCCAGAAGGTGCTGGACAATTGCGCGACGCGTGTGGACTACACAGCGACTGCGGACACTGCAGCGGAAGGCGAGGAAGATGTGCGGACGATCAACGAGCACTCGATAACATCTTCGATCAGGGAGAACTGCGCCGTGAGGCAACTATCCGGAAACGTCGGATAGTTCGTTTTGCGCAAGAAGCCGCATTGGCTTGACCCACTGGAAGACGCGCCCGGAGGCCGCGCGATCCCCTGATGCCAAGTTGCCCAGCGCCTCGTCCAGCCAGCCGTTCATCATCCTTCTGCACCCTGACGGCTCTCCTACACTCGCGATCGCGAGCGCCAGCCGCCATCATCGAATCATTGCAGGCTGTCGAAGTCGTTGGGACCGGCTGTGCTCGAACGGGGTCCTCGCCAGCGTCCACTGCTGTCCCCCAGGCTGCACCTCCGGTATCTTACGCGAGTCCTCCACCCCGAGTGCCTCCGATGGGCCAGACTGTTGAGCTGATGGAACGCATCACCGTGAACCCTGATCAATGCGGGGGCCGTCCCTGTATCCGCGGGATGCGGATTCGCGTGAGCGATGTGCTCGATCTGCTGGCGGCAGGGCTCACGGCAGACCAAGTCGTTGAAGAGCTTCCCGATTTGGAGCGCGAAGACATCGCGGCGTGTCTTCGTTTTGCCAGTCGTCGCTTGGGACATCCTGTCCTCGCGGCATAAGCCGTGCGCGTCTGGATCGATGCACAGTTGTCCCCTGGGCTCGCCGGGTGGCTGCGCGAGGAACTTGGGGTCGACGCGGTGGCGGTGCGTCAACTTGGCTTGAGGAGCGCCGAAGATCCCGACATCTTCGCCGGCGCGCGCAACGAAGGGGCAGTCGTGCTCACGAAGGACAGCGACTTTGTTGATCTGGTCGCGCGCCTCGGTCCGCCGCCACAGATCATTTGGCTCACGTGTGGCAACACGAGCAACGCGTTTCTTCGCGAGATTCTGCGGAATGCGTGGCCATACATACAGGCGTTACTCGCGGCCGGTGAACCGCTGGTCGAGATCGGTGGGCGCGCCACCTAACGAAACGGTAGGCAACGGTCTCCGTTGATGACCTGCAGGCGACGCTCACGCTTGGCCACGAAGGCGAAGCGAACATTAGGGTGCCGCGCACGCAGGGCTTTCCGAAGCGAAGGTGACTGCCGATTCGAGCCCTTCAAAATCCGCAACGAGACAATCGGGCACCGCTGCACACATCAACTCACGCGTACGCGCTAGCGATGACAAGGGCAAGTCCGGTCGATTCGCGGCAATACTCCGGAAACACTCGTCGAGGATTCGATGGGTCCATCGCGCGCGAACAAGTCCGCCGGCGGCAATGCGCAACAACAGATCACGAACAGGGGCCGGGTACCGCACGCAGGCGTCATAGTCCACGATGAACGCCACGCGCGTCAGTATCCCAGGCGATGCGCTTGCGCGTCAGCCACCAACTGCGCCAGAACGTCCTGTCGGCGCGCATCATCGACCTGTTTGTACCGCAACAGGTCCTCGAACCGTACGCGGCGATGAGTACCCACCTTACGGTGCGGTAGGTCACCAGCCTCGAGCAGCGTGATGAAATGCGGGCGCGAGACGTTGAGGAAGTCGGCGGCCTGTTGGGTGGTGAATTCTGCCTGCACAGGCACGATCGTTACAGCGTTGCCATTGGCCATCTGGCCGAGAATCTCCAGCAGCAGTTCGAACGCCTCCCCGGGGACGATGGCGTCTTTGTGGCCAGCGCGAACGCGCACGGTCCGCTGTGTCCCGCGGGACGCGAGGGACAGCGAGTGAAGCGCGCGCTTGGCCTCTTCGGACTTCTCGTATATTATACTGTTATTAGGAAGTTTATCCTATCTTGCTAAACACGCTAATATTGGTATATTTGCTGCATGGACCCGATTGCAAACCCCTTCGCGCCTGGTGCCGGCACTCCCCCTCCCGAACTCGCCGGGCGCGACGATCTGCTTGAGGCGGTTCGCGTCACCATTGCGCGCATTCGTCTGGGGCGGCCCAGCAAGAGCGTCCTGATGGTGGGGCTTCGAGGGGTCGGCAAAACCGTCTTGCTGGATCGTATACGCGACGACGCGGAAGCGGCCGGTGTTTACACGCTGCGGGTGGAGGCGCCAGAGAACCGGTCGCTGCCAGCCATGCTCGCGCCGCAGCTTCGGCAAACGCTCCTCCGACTCTCGCATAAGCCCAAGGCGAAGGAGCTGGCGCAGCGGGCGCTGCGCGGGCTCGCGGGCTTCGCGAAGGCGCTCAAGGTAAAGTACAACGACATCGAGGTAGGCTTTGACTTCGATCCCGAGCCGGGTCTCGCAGACAACGGCGATCTCGAGCACGACCTGCAGGCGCTCCTTGAAGCAGCTGGTGCCGCTGCACAACACGCGGAGACGGCAATCGCCATCTTCGTCGACGAGCTGCAGTACGTGGAAGAGGAGCAGCTGGCCTCGCTGATTACGGCGCTTCACCGGACTGCGCAGCGTCAGCTTCCCGTGGTCCTCGTCGGAGCGGGTCTGCCGCAGCTTCGTGGGCGCATGGGCCGGGCAAAATCCTATGCTGAGCGATTGTTCGACTTTCCGGAGATCGGTCCCTTGTCGCCGGACGCGGCGAAACAGGCGCTGGTCGTGCCAGCCCGCCAACAGCACGTGGAATTCGCCGATGCCGCCTTGGATCGCATCCAACAGGAGACGCAGGGCTACCCGTACTTCGTTCAGGAGTGGGGTAAGCACGCATGGGATGTTGCCGACGTGTCACCGATTGAGCTCGCTGATGTACGCACGGCGTCCATTTCGGCCATCGCCGCACTCGATGAGAGTTTCTTTCGTGTCCGCTTCGATCGATTGACACCGAGCGAAAAGCGATATCTGCGAGCCATGGCGGAACTCGGCGCCGGCCCGCACCGCTCCGGCGACATCGCCGAACTGCTCGGCCGGCGAGTGACCTCGCTTGGCCCGACCCGGGGGTCGTTAATCAACAAAGGGATGATCTGGAGTCCCAACCACGGCGATACCGCGTTCACGGTGCCGTTATTCGATCAGTTCATGCATCGCATCATGCCCGACCAGTCGTGGCGCTCGTAGCCCCGTCGAATGTCCTCATCAGCAACGTATCCATGATCTTCACCA
>JANOPS010000710.1:0-13302 GCA_031421995.1 Gemmatimonadaceae bacterium | reverse complement strand
TACATCCAGCACTACTGGACCAGCCGAGTCCGCGGCTACGGGAAGATCGTGCTCAATACGCCGGTCGATCCCACGCGCTCCTGCGGCATCGCCAATGTCGGCGTGCGTGGCATGAAGCCGGCCGATCTCGCCAGCGCGCTGCTGGACAAGTACAAGATTTTCACGGTGGCCATTGGCAATGCGGGCGCCGAGGGAGTGCGCGTCAGCCCGCAGGTGTATACGTCCACGCAAGAGCTGGACGCGTTTGTCCGCGCACTGCGGGAGCTGGCGTCGTAACCACGCTCCCGCAGTAGGCGGTCTTCACGTTAGTTGGTAATCGTCGCGGCGAACGTCACGTTGATGTCCGTCTCGCCGGCGCATGACGTGGCCGTTCCCACCTTGGCCACGCTGTCATAGTGGCAAAGCAGCACGCCAACCGTTCCGGAACCAGTGGCCGCCGTCGTGGCAACGGCCTTCGTAAACGTGGTGCCCAGTGGGCGGTTCTGCGTGTCCACATCAGTAGTCGTGACCGTGACACCCGTGGGTGTTGCGGCATAGAACACGCGATGTTCGTCCTTCTCGGCGCGGACTTCGGTGGTGATATCAACGATCGGATTCACCAGCCGGTTCTCAAATTTCACTGAGCCGGTGTAGCTCACGCCGCGGGCCAGCGACAGCGTCCCGACCTGTGCGCTTGGCGCCGTGGGACCATTGCCGTCGGCGTCGTCGATGTAGACCGTTTGCACGGCGCCGCTTGGTGAGGTGATCGTGAGTGTCACTCGGGATATGATTTCCGATTCGCCACCGGCAGCAGTCGAGGATTCGCCGCACGCCGAAGCAATAAGCGCGAGGGCGAGGGATCCAGCGGCACGTGCGGAACGAGAGAACGCTACGGTCATGAGGTCGATCCTTTAGTAAGAAATGGTCTGTACGGCTTGTACACGAGAGACGTCAGCATCAGAACGGCATCGTGAGTCGGGCCACGACATCACGCCCGGCATCATTCACAAACAATCGGTATCGGCTCAGGTAGTCGCGATACCGCGTATTCAGCGCATTGTTCACCGAGAGCGAGACGTCTACATGGTGTGAGCCGATCACCATCCCCGTGCTGCCGGCTTCCAGCTGCATCAGCGCATAGCCCGCCGTCGGCAACGTGTACACCGTGCCGGCGGGCACACCATCTTGCCTACGCACCATCTGTGATCCGGCCCCAAAAAACCACGACCCCAGGTGCGCACGCGATCCTGTGATGCGCGCTGCGACCGTCATGCGATCGGCTGGCATATCAAACAGCGGCCCGCCGTTCGTGCGATCGGTTCCGCGCACCAAGGTGCCGTTCGTCGTGATCTCCAGATGTCGCGCCGGCGTCCAAGACGACGACAACTCGAGTCCCTGCAACCGCGCGTCAGTCTGTCGGTAGTTGTAACCGGGAAATGCGCCGCGGATGGTCAACACTGGTTGCGTGGGCTGCAGATAAATGAAGCCCGCGATGGTATTGCTGTAGGCGGCCGCGTCCACGTGGATTGACGAACGCCGAAACCGCAGCGTCGTCTCAAGCCCCATCGAGCGCTCGGCGTTGAGCGTCGCATCACCCAGTTCGTACTGCGCCGTGCCATGGTGCACACCCTGTGCATACCGTTCGTTCACGGTTGGCGGACGCCATGCACGCGCGGCACGCACCGAGACATCGAGTCCATCTGCCAGTACATACGCAACACCCAGCGAGCCCGATCCGTTTTTCCACGACCGTGTGCCGACGGCGCTGCGAATGCCAAGGTCGGCGTAGGCCAGCGTGGTCTGCGAGATCACATCGCCGCGGAGTCCCCCGTTCACAGAGAAGCGGCCAAATACCATCTCTTCCTGCGCGTAGAGCGCCGTCTGCCACAAATCGTAACCCGGAATCAGGAAGGCTTTGCCGAGTGTCTGATTGCCCTGCACCAACGCGCTCGTGCCCACGGTGCCGCGCAGCCCATTCCAGCGCGGGTGTGTCCAACGCACATCGAGTGAATTGCTGAAGAGCTTGAGATTGAACGCCGGTTCGTTGCGAAAACGCAGCGGACCGTGATTGTCGTACTCTCGGCGATGGTTGTACTGCAGGCCGTACACCACCTCCACGCTGTGCTCGTTCGGCAACGCGAGGGTCGTGCGTACGCGGAGGGTGGTGTGCTCCACGCGCTGATTGGGACGACCAATGTCGTACGAAAACGCCGAATCCGTTGGCGCCGTAGTCATCGCGCGCTGCAGATCGTCAGCGTTACCCACATGCGCTTGTCGCAACACGCCAAGTTCCGTACCAAAGCGACTGAGACGCACGTCTGCGGTGCCCCACGATCTCTTCATACCGACCGTCGCGCTGCCGTTCAACTCGCGAAAACCCGTGTTGGACAGATAGTAGTCGGGGGCTGCGCCGTTGCCGGCGACACGCGACGTGAGGCGAACGCGATATCCGGTGGTGCCCACGAACGGCAAGCGCAGACGGCCGCCCTCGGCGCCGATCGACAACGCACCCTGCCGACTATTGCTGAACATGTTGATCGCCACGTCACCGTGCATGCGTCCCGTATCGGGAACCTGTGCCTGATCCACGCGCACCACGCCGCCAATCGCGTCCGCACCGTACAGCACCGTGGCCGCACCGCGCACCACCGTTACGCTGCTCGCATCGAAGCTGTCGATGTTGGGTGCGTGCTCGGTGCCCCACTGTTGATCTTCCTGTTTCATGCCGGCGTTCATCACTAGCACACGCTGCGAGTTGAGTCCACGGATAACGGGCTTCGCGATGCTGGGTCCGAATTGAATCAGCGCCACGCCAGGCAAGTTCTTGATGGTCTCGCCGAGTGTTTGTCCGCGCGTTTCCGAAAGCGCCGCCGCGTTCAGCGTGCTGGTCGCCATCACCCGCCCCAGTCGCTCAGCCAACGTGTCCGCGCGCACCGCGATTTCCTGCAACGTGTTCGTCGCGGTGGTCAGGTGCACCGTGATCAGTCGGTCGCCAGCGGTGAGATCGAGGCGACGCGCGTCCGGCACGTATCCGATCGCGCGCACGCGCACGGTCACGATCGCTGCAGGAAGGTCCAAGAAGTCGAAGCGCCCGTTCCCGTCAGACCGCTTTCTGAACACCCGCGCCGCCGTCGCCGCCGTGGGGGGGGCCACCTCCACCACGATCTCGGCGCCTTCCAGTGGGCGGCCGCTCAACGAATCTTCGACAATGCCGTGCAGATGCCGCTCCGCTCCGTGTGGTGACGACTGGGCACCGAGCACACCGTTCCCCGGCACAAGTCCGCCAAGGGGGGCGACAAGCAGCGCGACCAGCACGAGCGAAGCCTGGCAAAGTCGGCGAGGAAGTAGCGGCATATCCGGTAAAGATAATGAGAAGGCGCACTCATGTACAGCCGAACCTGCGGTAGTTCGAAGGAAGACTGTGCGCCTCAAGAGCGACCTCCGAGGCTACCTCGCCCCAAACGCCGGCAAGGCCTTCGCCGCCCGCGGCTCGGCCCGTGGCCAATCGTA
The DNA here is from genome assembly GCA_031421995.1 of Gemmatimonadaceae bacterium. Lineage (GTDB taxonomy): Bacteria > Gemmatimonadota > Gemmatimonadetes > Gemmatimonadales > Gemmatimonadaceae > Gemmatimonas. The sequence continues at coordinate 9,813 of JANOPS010000710.1, read as the reverse complement.
CCCCAGCGCCGCCGCGATGGTCGCGGCGATTTGTGACTGCGTCAGCGGGGTGTTCCGCCGGACGCCCAACGCCCACGGCTGTGCGAGGTAGTCGAGCGCGCTCCAATGCGTCAGCACGTCCCAGGTGACGTCTGGCCACATCCGCGTCTGCGTGGCCAGCGCATCGCGCAGGATTCGACCTTCACGCTGTCGAACCGACACGACGACACACGCGAACGCGGGCCAAAGAAAGCCCCCAGCAGCAGAATTTTGCAACCCGCTGCAATGCATTGGTACCGCCGCGATCATGTGGTCGCACTATCCTCCGGTATCCCTCACCGGCGGCCCCTATCGGACTCCATCTCAACTACGAGCTGCGCCTGCCCGCGTTCACGGAACGCGATGTGGTGGTCCGCACGCTCACCGACCTCCATGCGTTCGCGCAGACGCTCGCGTTTGACGAACTCTCACCCATGCTCATCGAGCATGGCCACCCGATCGACAAGACTGACCGGCTCGCCGCACTCCGTTTCTTCGCATCGATCATCGCCACGCCAGATAACGAGGACATCCCGCCACTTACCGGCGACCCCACCTCCGCGCAAGGATTTTTCGTGCACGCCGGCCGCGGTTGTGAAACGGCCACGTTTGGGCTGATGCGCCGAGCCGACACGCATGGTGCGCACGCGGAGTGGTTCTGGCGCGGCAGCTGCAAAACCCAATACGCATCCGTCGTCAGCGACGCGCACCTCATCGCTTGCCACACCGGGCTGGTGCGTGTGCTCGATCGGGCCATCACCCTTGGAATCGATGTCGTCGTGCGTGACGAGACGCATTACTGGGACACGCGTGATGCGTCGCGCCTTGTAGACGAGGTGCGGGCAATGAACCAGCTGGTCGCCCGGTTTGCTGGTCAGCTGAGCGACGTGGTTGGTGAGACGCACCAGGTCCGCGCCTCCATCTTTGAGCATCCGCGTTTTGAACGGCTCGAAATGGGAGACGGCGAGTAGAATTATGTAGAATTATGTGGCGGGCTTGCGAGACGCGAGCCACTGCGTGAAGGACCGGCGGCTTTCGCCGGAGCGCGCTCCACTCAGCAGGTTCTCGACGCTGATGTCCTCGTCGAGATCGGGCCAGTGAACGCCCTCGCCGCGGCCAATAAGTCGCCAGTTTGTGCGCTCGACCTTTGTGCCATGGGCAAGACGCGGGTACCACTCAAGCGGCACCGAAATGCTGCGCCCGTCCGCGAGATTCACCGTCAGAATGTCGACGGTGACCAGTACCGACTGTGCGAACGCGGGCCAGTGTTCAATCGGCGAAGTAGTCATCTCAGCTCCTCTGCAAATCAGCGTGGTGCTGCCGAACCAACATGACGATACGTGCCAACTCGCCCCGCGGAAAGCTACCGGTGTCCTGCAGCCGGACCGGATTCAGCCAGACCTTCGCGCGTTTGGTATCGCGTTCGACGTGAATATGCGCCGGTTCGGACTGGTCGCCTGCGTAAAAGAAGAATCGGTAAGGACCGGCGCGGAGGACGGTAGGCATTTCTCACCATGCGTGATTGCGCTCGCGACCTCAATGATCATTTCGTTGCGCCAGATCCCGCGCGCGAAGACCCGCCACGAGGGAACCTACCCGAATCCCGCTCGTTCACGACGTGAACCGTTCACCCGTCGCCATGTCCTCGCTTGCCCCCGTCATCGTCTGGTTGCGCAACGACCTGCGCCTGGATGACCACGAACCGCTCCATCGTGCCATCGCCAGTGGCGCCCCGGTTGCACCGGTATACTGCATCGATCCGCGCCAGTTCGGGGCATTGCCCTCCGGCGTGGCCAAGACCGGTGCGTTCCGCGCCCGTTTCCTGCTTGAGGCGCTGGCGGACTTGCGCGCCGCCTGTCGCGCGTGCGGAGGTGAGCTGCTGGTGCGGGACGGGACACCGGAGACGGTGCTGCCTTCCCTCGTCCGCGAGTTGGGCGCGACGCGCGTGCTGTTTCATGAAGAGGTCGCCTCGGAGGAAACAACTGTCGAGGCGAACGTCGAGGCCGCCGTGGAGCGGGTCGGTGCGCGACTGGAGGGGTTCTGGGGGCATACCCTGTTCCATCCGGACGACCTCCCGTTCGATCTGCCGTCCTTACCCGAACTGTTCACGGCGTTTCGCACCCGCGTTGAGCGCGACACGCGCGTGCGCCGTCCGCTCGAGGCGCCGACGCGGTTCCACTCTCCCGCGAGTGCGCCCGGTGCCATCCCGACAACCGTCACCGCGTTCGGGCTGGCCGAGCCGGCAACCGACGCACGTGTGCGTTTCGCACCTCGCGGCGGAGCAACGGCTGGCCAGGAACGCCTCGCACATTACGTGTGGCAGGCAGACCGTTTACGAGCGTACAAGGACACGCGCAACGGGATGCTGGCGCTCGACGATTCCACGAAGCTTTCCCCATGGTTGTCGATGGGGTGCCTGTCGCCGCGGCGTGTATGGGCTGAGGTGCAGCGCTACGAACAGGAACGTGTGAAGAACGACAGCACATACTGGCTCGTGTTCGAGCTCCTCTGGCGCGACTACTTCCGCTTCGTGCTGGCAAAGCATGGCGATGCACTCTTCTCGGCGCACGGCCTGCAGCGTCGTAACCTCGACTGGCGGCCACTCTCCAATCAGGACGCGCGTGTTGACTTTGCGCGGTGGACCTCGGGTACGACCGGATTCCCGTTGGTCGACGCCTCGATGCGCGAACTTGCGGCGACGGGCTTCATGAGCAATCGCGGTCGACAAAATGTCGCGAGCTTTCTCACCAAGAATCTGCGTATCGACTGGCGCGCCGGCGCCGAGTGGTTTGAGTCGATGCTGGTTGACTACGACGTTGCCAGCAATTGGGGGAACTGGGCATATGCCGCCGGCGTCGGCAACGATGCGCGCGGATTCCGGTTTTTCAACATTCACAAGCAGGCACTCGACTACGACTCCACGGGTGACTTCGCACGACACTGGATCACCGAACTTCGCGACGTCCCCGGCCCCACGGTGCATCGCCCCGAGCGGCTGTCACCCTCCGATCAGCGGCGACTCGGGGTCACCATCGGTGTGGATTATCCGTTGCCGATGGTCGATCTGTTCGCCTCGGCGAAGGAGAACGAGGCGAAATACGAGCGCTAGTTGGCTCGGTCCACGCGCAAGGTCGCGCGATAGCGCTCCGGCGGAGTCGGCGCCTCGACTCGTGGGCCCGGCGTGAGGTCGCGTAGTCGAATCACGTAGCCGTCGACGGTGGCGGTGTTGGCAGTCGACAGGGTTTCGATTGGCATATCCCTCGTAGCCCCCAGCCCCGACACGCGAAGCTGGAGTTGGGCCGTACCCTCCCAGATGCATTGGATTTGCGGATTGACCGGACACCGGCTCTCACTGACCACCCGCACGAACGTCACCACGAGACCCGTTGCACCGATCGTCGCCATTTCACCCGGCGCCAATGTGAAGTCGGCACCGAGCGGCGGTGCCTGGATCGACGTTGGCTCGGTCGAACACGACGCCAGCGTCATGAGGCTAGCGACCAGCAGAATGGGTTTGTGCAGCATTCGCATGCACGACATAACCCGAGTAGCCGCCGCGACGTCACTGGGACTGTCCTTTCGCTCGCAGGCTGTCGGCCCGGGCGGGGGCGGGATGGGCTGGTATGGGTCACTGATCACGTACTTGCTGTGCTATGGTCGCGCGTCATTGGAGCATGACGCAATCCAGCGCGCCTCACGGAAGCTTCGTGAAGTCCACCGCCATGCCGCGAGCGCGGGTCGTGTGCGCCACGAACAGCAGCGCGTCGTACCGTTCCGCAAGGATTTGCGGCTCGGTCATTCCTGCTTCGGATCGGAACACGAACCCGACTTCCCGCACGAACTGCGGCGAGCGAAACCACGTCGCGACCTCGCCCGAAGCGGGGAGTGCACGCAGATCGAGCGCGTACACGCTGGCACCGCCTTGAAGCAGTGCAGCATTGGCGAGATGCGCTCTCGGTCGCTTGAGCGTGATCGCTTCGATGTTGGACGACGCGCCGTCGGTCCGTGCGCGCTGCGCCTGAAAGGTCCCGTCTCCCAGCTGGAAGCCAATGGTCAACCAATCTGAGCCCAGCGCGGCGCGAAGCGGCTTTCCCATGCGCGACGGTACGTCTGCGATGTGAAGGTTGTGGGCCGATACCACCATCCGCTCACCGGGCGGTAGGTGGCGATAGTGCCACATGATGTTCTCGGCCATCGCCTCGTCTCGCAGTAAAGAGCTCTTCGCGCTCCCCGGTCCCGCGGCCATATACGCCGCCCACTGTTGAATGGTGCGGGCATCTTGGCGAGCAACGGAAAACGCAGCGGGGCTCGTCGCGGCCTCCCAATCGCGCTGCGATCGTACGAACTGCTCGTTAAGCGCCGCAACTGCGCCAACGACCTCCGCTTGTTTCTCCTTCGCTAGCGCCCCGAAGCCCGCCAGCTCGCCGGCGTGCTGGAGCATGTCGAGTGGCGCCATCAAAGTCGCCGCATCGTCGGGCGCAACTCGGTCAAGGAACTGGCGCACGGCCTTCACACCCAAAGTGGGATTCTGCATGTCGAAGCCGACGAATTGAAGCTTCGGGTGATGCGTCGGATCCGCGTTCCACGTGCGCATCCACTCAACGAGGGCTTGGAACTCCTCGGTTTCCCACATCCACATACTGACTGTGCCGAGTGCTTCGCGCGCATTCCCGACACCGTTCACCACGTAGGCGTTCACCGCACGTGTATCGACCTGTCCAGACTCAAGCGCGAACACCGTGAACCCCTGCTCCACCAGGGTTCGAAAGACCCGGTGCTTGAGCTGGAAGAACTCACGTGTTCCGTGCGTGGCCTCACCCAGGGCGACCACGCGCGCCGCGCCCACGAGTTGGCGAAGTCCCGCTGAGAAAACGAGGGGGACGTTGGGATCCGCGGTCGACAACGGAATCGCGTTCTGGGAAATCCACGCCGGGACTGACGCAGGGGCGGGACGCTCCAGCAGCACGTCCAGCACAGCGTTGGCCACCTCGCCTTCGCGTCGCGCGTCGCCAGTCCCCGTCCCGCCGGACAGCACCGAGATCGCATAGCGGTCGGCGACGGGCAGCGTTGTCGCAAATGTACCGTCAGTGCCCAGCGGCACTGCCCACACATCGCCGATGTGGTTACTAATTGCCGCGACGCGCAGATACGCGCCATCGGGCACACTGCCAACCACTCGACCCTGGACCGTCACGCCTTTGTGCGCTCCGAGCACCAGCGAAAGCGTTGAGTTCGTCGCAAACTCCCGCGATTCGAGAAACGTGCCCGCGAGCTCAGGACGGCCTGACGCGTGTGCCGACAGCGCCCACTTCCCCGAGGTCGCGCGGAATTGGAAGCCGCCATCTGTCGACGCGCGCACGTGCTGGGCAACGGCGCCGGTCGCAGCGATCAACGCCACCTCGGCACCCGCAACAGGCCGACCCAACGAATCAATCACTCGGCCGGCGAGTTGAATGGGGACGTCGGGCTTTGGCTCCACCACTTCGAGCGTCAGGTCATCGAACCACGCGGTGCCGTCGCCCGCAAGGGCGACCCCAAAGGTCAGTTCCTTGCCAGGGGCGATCATGGCATCGGCAACGATCTCAGACCATCCCGCCGAAGTGCCTACGGGCCCATCTGACATGACGTAGGCGGACTCTCCACCATCGACCCGCAAGAAGACCACCGCCCAGCCCATCACGTCTTTCGTTCTCACCCAGCCATGCAGCCGGACACGTTTGCCCACCAAAGGGCCCGCGTCGATGCGTTGGGAGAGCGATCCGTACCGGCCATTGGGCGTTGAGGCGATCCGCACGCTTCGCACCCCGTTGTGCACGATTTCGCCGTCGGGCGCCACCTGAAAGCCCCCAAGGGGGCCAGCGCTCCATCCCGCAGGAAGTCCACGCTGCGCCTCTTCGAAGCCAAGATTCATCGACGCTGAAGCGATTGCGCGCGGAGGTGTGTGCGCACACGCGATCAGCTGAAGCGCGAACAACTGGGCGACGCCAAGAAGGCGCAATGCTTGCCGAAGGCGAGTGGTATGCGCGATATGCAACAAGTTCATGGTCACGGTTGCCAGAGATAGACCAACTTGAGGAGCAGCTGATTCGTGCGTGTCGGATCGATCAGCGGGCTGAGGGCACGCGCGGGTCGACGGTCGTTGTATACCACGTACAGATAAGAAAGGGGTGCAAACTCCCAGGAAAATCTGGCATTGGCGGTCCCTCGTTCGATCTCCGAATTGTACTGATAAAATGCGGTGAGCTGGACGCGAGGACTCCAGGCAAGTCTGACTTCGGGCGAAGCCAGATGTGTGGTGATGCTGGCTTTGGGATCGCCAACATCACGCAGTCTGTTTTGTGAGTACGAGAATGCCAGCGCGGCGCGCGGGTTGGGTGCCCATCGGGCACTCATGTCGGCGCGCAGAAGGCTGCCGCCGAAAAATCCACCGTTGCTGACGTCCACCGTCGCACTGGTCTTTGCGCTGGCATCGCTGCGCCAGCTGATACCATACCGTTGGTAGTCCTGCTCGCCTGACGACACGACGACGCCACTGACGATCTCGAACGGCGCGGTAGGCCGCTGGAAATCACGCTCCACGTACGGATACATCGTGGCGCCATTGTTGAACGCGAACTCCAAATAGCCAAAAAGCAGGCCTTCTTGTAGCACCCCGTCGCTGGGTCCATGATACATGTCGAAGAACGCACTCGGCCTGATCGTCCGAAGAAACGTTGGTCGCCACGACGGACGCCAGTCACCGATGACGACCGGGCTTGTGTAGACCACATCGCTACGCGAGACGAATCCGGTGGTTGGGTTGTATCCCTTCGTCGCGACGGCGCTGAAGAGCGCGGTGTAAAGGGCATTCGTTTGTCGACCCAAAGATCCGTACCACCCCAATCCGCGCTCGTTCGCGGCACGGCTCTGCGATCCCGAGAGCATCCATTCCGCGAGCGTTGTTTGGCTCAAACGGACGAACCCGTCCACCGCGACCGTCGTACTTGGTGTCACGCCCCGTCCGCGTTGCCCTTCATCGAACCGTGTCGCGACGAGTGCGCCCAGACGACCGGACGCACCGATATTCCGCGACGCGCGCGCAACGCCAAACGTGCTCGGGCCGGAACTGTCCCGCCCATCCTGTCGGATCAGGAGCGCACCAGCGTTGAACTTCGCGTCACGCCACGTTGCCCGCGCGCCACCTTGTATGGGAATGGGATTCCCTGAGGCATCCAATCCGATCGAACGGGAAAAGAACGGTCGGAGAGTGTAACGTTGATCGGTCCCGAGATTGAAAACGTTCGCATTCTCGAGGAAAAACTGTCGGCGCTCGGGAAAGAAGACGGAGAACCGGCTCAAGTTCACCACCTGTCGATCCACGTCGGCCTGTGCGAAATCGGTTCGCAGCGTGCCATCAATCTGCAAGTTGGTGGACGGACGCCACATGATCTCCCCGCCTACGGAGGGTTTTGTCTCCGTCAGTCGCGCGCCTGATACGTCGGAGGACCCGCGTGTAGTGAGCACATAGGGGCGAACCTGGACATTCACGGTTGGTGGTGGCGGATCAAGCCCTTCCAGCTTTCCCGCGAAGTCCATCCGATACACGTTCAGATTGCGCGGAAACAACGCCCACGCGCTGTACTCATTGGTTCTGCGTGCTTGACGCGACAAGTTCATGTTCCACGCTTGCCCGTCGGCGCGATACCGCAGGGTCGACCACGGGATCGCGATCTCGCCAGTCCATCCGCTATCGGTGACAACGGTCCGCGTGCGCCAGACGCCTTCCCATTCCGTGTTGAAACTCTCGCCGTCGAAGACTTGCAGCTCGCGCTGCGCGCCGAATGGGCTGGTTTGAAACCCAAGACTGTTTCGACCATCATGCAACGGATCAAGGACGATCGACGCAAAGTCGTTTTCAAACGGATCGAATTTTCGTCGCAGGTCTTGCACGCGAATACCGTCTTTGCCGACGCTGTCGTAGGCAACAATACCCACGTACAGGGCCTTGCCATCGAACAGAATACGAAACGTCGTGCGAAACGCACTCGGCGTCCCATTGTCGGGTTCGATTTGTGCCAATCCATCAACAATCGCAGCGCTGCTCCACGCCGCGTCATCGAGACGCCCGTCCACCCGAATTGCACCGCTCGCACGCTGCGCGCGATACACGGGCCGCGCGCCGCCGAGTGAATCGGTGGCAGGGCGCGGCGGCGCGTGCTGAGCCCACGCTCCGCGTGATAGGCCGAGCAGCAGCGGCCACCAGTACCGCATTGCTCTCGCGGGAGAGTTCTTCATCGCCTGATCTGCACCCGATTCACCGCATTTGGCAAGTTCGCGCGTGATCCCAGGCGAGGCGATGCGCTCACGAACGCCGTCCGTCCGTCCGCGCGACGGAACTACAAGATCACCATTTTTTCTCGACACGGTCTGGGGGATCGGGACCACCCGCACGAATGTCACCGCGAGACCCGTTGCGCCGATCGTCGCCATTTCACTTGATGCCAACGTAACGTCGGCACCGGGCGCCGCGTTTTGGACCGGAGCCGGAGCCGGCGCGCGCGCCGCCCGAACCATGAGGCCGGCGATCAGCAGGGTGGGTTTGTGCAGCCCTCGCATGCACGGCATAATCCGAGTAGTCGCCGCATCGTGACCCATGGCTGTCGCGCTTTTCACGCGGACGAGCGAATAAAGCACCCGCCCGGCACGACACCCGTCGGCCGGGCTCCTCTCCCCTCCCCGTGCGATCGCCAGCGGGGCGCGGGGGTCGTCGTGCCCCGCATCTGCGATCTCACGGGCACCAACCCGCCGCACCGCGCCACCGCCCGTGAGGAGCAGCAGCGGGGCACGACGACCCCCCGCGCCCCGCAACCAACCCGCCGAAACCAAGAACCAAAAAAGCACGGCCCGCCCCCAGTGGTTCAAGGGCAGGCCGTGCGTGTGTGAGTGAGTGGCTAGGGAGGGAATTGAACCCCCGACACGCGGATTTTCAGTCCGCTGCTCTACCAACTGAGCTACCTAGCCGTTCCGGCCCGACAGCGTCCCGTCAGACCAGACTGATAACGTAATCAGCCCCGCGCCGCAGCCCAACCCCTGCGGCCATTCCCATCCGCGGCATCCACGAGAGACGCCTCAACCAGCCCTACGCCACCGGTGGCGTCCAGCGGGCCGTGATGATGCTCTTCAACCCGCCGCGCACGTTGAAATCACCCACCACCGTGATCGACCGCGGCGTACACGCCGCCACCAAATCGTCCAGAATGCGATTCACCGCTCGCTCGTAGAAAATGCCGTCGTTGCGAAAACTCCAGAGGTACATCTTGAGCCCCTTGAGCTCCAGGCACTGCGCCGCAGGACTGTACGTGATGCGGATGGTCGCGAAATCCGGCGCACCACCCTCCAACAGCTTGAGCTCAACCGCATCCGTTTCGATGCCACCTAACGGGCACAGCGACGTGAACTCGGTGGTCTCCATATAAATCTCGTAGGCCCGATCCGCGTACGGATTGGCGAACGTTTCCAAGAACTCAGGTTTGGGCATGGGGAAAAGCGGGTTGGACAGACGAACTGCGGGCGGGGGTTGGACAGACTAACTGCGGGTGGGGGCCGAGCAGACTTACTGCGGGTGGGGGCGGAACTGCGGACTGCGGGTGGGGCGAACGGCGGGGGGGGTTATCCGCGGTTCAGCTCCCGCAGGCGCTTGCTCCACTCGTCGAGCAACAGCTTCTCGGCCGTCGTCAGGCTCGACATCCCTTCAGAGGCGATCTTGTCCAAGACCGCGTCCAGTGCGGTCGCCGGGGGATGCTCGGCGACGGCCGT
>JANOPS010000709.1:0-4455 GCA_031421995.1 Gemmatimonadaceae bacterium | reverse complement strand
GGGGGACACGGAGTTCCTCAAGGGCAAGCGCCGCATCGAGGAGTAGCAGCTTGCGACGCATGACGCCGTGCAGCGTTGAAGGAAACCGCCGCACCCGCTCGCGATTGAAGAGACGCTCCGTATCGCGGTCGGCAAAGCTGGCGATCATGCACCAATCATAACGCTCACCGTTATTACCGTCAAGTCACCCAGAAATTGCGACCAGTCAACGCGTATTCGCTTGGTCAACCTAGCGCGCAACTTCGCGCGATATATTGCAACACCACCACGTTCGTCGCCCACCACCAACCGCGCAAGTCCCTGCGCCACTTCATCATGCACTGGCGCCACGGGGGCCCTGCCGCGCGTTAGGGCGGTCAACATATCGTGCACGGTTGAGCACGCCCGCGGACCATCCCTCTGACCCGCGTTCGGTAGCTGGCGCGGCGCCCCGTTACCACGCGGCAAAGGACGCGGCATCGCGATGCATCGCAGCGTCCTGTCCTACATTGCAATGGTGGTGGAAGTACTGCCCGACCGCACAGTGTTCGCCCCCAAAGCCACCGTGGCAGTCGACGCAGACTTTGTGGCCAACCCCGATCAACTTCCTGTCGCGCGTGAAGCAGCCGGTGTTGATGCTCAACGGACGCTACGACTACGTTTCCTTCGTGCGCACGGTGCAGGAGCCATTCTTCCGCAGCCTCGGCACACTCGCCGCCGACCGGAAGTACATCGTGTGGATTCGATAACCACATTGATGAATTTATGCCGACGTCACATCGCGCTCACGCAGTAAGGCCAACGCACCCCCCCGCCCATTCGCATGCACACCACGCCCGCTGAACGCCGCCGCGTCCTGGCCGCGAGCGCTATCGGTACCACTATCGAGTGGTACGATTTCTTCATCTACAGTACGTCGGCTGCGCTGATATTCAGCTCGCAGTTCTTCACCGCGCTCGAACCGTCAACCGCACTGCTCGCGTCGATGGCAACCCTGGGCGTGACATTCTTTGCGCGACCATTCGGTGGGGTGGTCAGCGGACATTTCGGCGACCGACTCGGCCGCAAGAACATGTTGGTTCTGACGCTCGGGGTGATGGGCGCGGCCACCGTTGGTGTTGGCTTGCTGCCGACGTATGCCCGCATTGGCGTGTGGGCACCCATCTTTCTCGTTCTCCTTCGCTGCCTGCAGGGGTTCAGCGCGGGCGGCGAATGGGCGGGTGCGGCGTTGATGGCCGTCGAGCACGCACCAGCCGAGAAGCGCGCGTGGCACGGGTCGGCCTCGCAGATCGGCACGCCACTCGGATTGCTCCTGGCGAATGGCATGTTCTTGGCTATGGTGTCGAGCACAACGAACGAGCAATTCCTGTCGTGGGGATGGCGCGTCCCCTTCCTGCTGAGCATTGGGTTGGTGGCCCTGGGCTTCTACATTCGCAATCGCGTGAGTGAGAGTCCGGCGTTTGTCGAGATGAAGACTTCGGCGCATGCGTCGCGAGCGCCGCTCAGCGAACTGCTCGCATCACACAAGCGTGCCGTGCTTCTTGCGGCGGGCAGCTTTCTCGGCAACACGGTGGTGGGATACGTCTTTCTCTCTTTCATGCTGTCCTACGGCACCAACACCCTCAAGTTGCCGCGCGAAACCATGCTCGGCGTCGTGATGCTCGGCTCGGTGTGTTGGTTGCTTGCAATCTTGTACGCCGGCTGGATCGCCGATCGCATTGGGGCACGGAAGATCTTCATCATTGGCTACGGGGCCATGTTGCTGTGGTCCATTCCGTACATGATGCTGATCGATAGTCGAAGCGTGACGAATATCGTGTTCGCCACGATCGTCCTCACCATGACGCTGGGCCTGTCGTACGGCGCACAATCGGCGCTCTTCGCGGGACTGTTCCCCACGAACGTGCGCTACAGCGGCGCCTCGCTCGCGTATGCCCTCGGGGCCATACTCGGCGGCGGGTTTGCACCAGTCACCGCGACGTATTTGGTGTCGCGCACGCAGACGGGAGTCTCGGTGGGGATCTACATGGTGGTAGCGACGGCCATCAGTCTCATATCCACGGTCTTGATAAGACCCAGTGATATGGTGGGGCTGACCCACGGACCCGTCATGTCGACGCGCGCTCGCCGGTAGCGCATCGCGGCGGCCCCGTTGCGGAGTGGCGCCGGCTGGCGTTACCTAGCGAGCGCTGGCTTCTGCTGCGAGCGATCAAATCAATGCGAGCGCAGCGAGCTTCCGCAATCCGATCGACAGCAGCAGGCTTCGTTATACGGCGCCGCGCGCGATCGTCGGCCGTCGCGGAAACGGAGCTTCGACACGCAACCCTTTCACCAACAGACGAATACGACTGAAATCCTTGTCGCGCGTAACGAGGCACCATCCGAACTCACGCGCCGTGTGGGCCAACAACAGATCATTCTGATAGGTCGGCCCGATGGACGCCGCCGCCGCGCGTCCAAGCACGCCGCCAGTCTTCGCCCACGCCGCCGCGCTCGGCGCGATGATGCGCCCGCGCCGCTCGAACGCGCCTAACAAGTCGCGCTCCACCAGGCGCCGCGATCAAAACATTCGGGTCCAGCGTGTAGATCATCTGGCGCGGCGACTGCGACCGGCCGGCGCGAATCCTCCGTCGGCAGCGACACGATCGAGCGCGCGAAAAACCTCCGTGCGAAACACGACCAGATCGAGGGCCGCGTCAATGGTGGCGGTCTCGGTCAACGCGCCGAGCGCGATTTTCGCCGCATCAAGCTTGCGCTGATCGACCAGAATGTTCTTCCGCTTCCGCACGACGGGCGCGCGGCGCGCGGGGCGGCTGGGTTTCGCCATCGTGACCTCGGAATAGTGGACCCCAGCAAACTGGCACCCGATACAGTTCCGAACAACAATATGGCTGTATAGCGCTTCCATTTTGTTGCAGGGCCTTTCAACAGGATGTCGACACTGAGTGCAGCGAACCGTCGGCGCTCCTTTGAGGCCTGCCAACAGCAATGCGAGGTTACACGGCGCGCGCCGCATGTCCGCTCGCCGTACCGCCGGGCACGAGATCCGTGTACGCAAACCGCTCGTCGCGCAGGATCGTCTCCCCAACGCGGATCGGGATGGGCTCCCGAAGGTGCGGCCCATCCCAGACAAAGGTATGAAACTCGCCGCCCTCCCCGCACGGGTCCACGCTCGCTGGCAACTCCGTGAGCAGGCGCGTGTCGAAGGCACGGCCCGCGAACGCGGCAGCGAGCTGCGTCGTGTCCACGCACACCAGCACCGCGCGGAAGCCCGCCGCGACAAAATCGGCCGCCAAGCGCGTCGTATCACGGCCCCAGAGCGGAAACAGCGGGGCGAAGCTCGTGCCCGCCAGCAATCGTTCCCGGTAGGCCCGGACCTCCTCCAAGTACAAGTCCCCGAAGGCGAGGAGCTCGACGGTCGGCGCTACCTCGCGCAGTCTCACCAGCGCCGCGCCAAACGCAGCCTCATACGCCGCATTCGACGACGGCGATTCGAGGGGGATCTCGAACAACGGGAGGCCCGCGGCCGCCGCTTGCGCCGCGACGAGTTCGCGCCGGACGCCATGAATGCTAACGCGGTCATAGGTCGTCGTGATACTCGTCAGCAAGCCCACAACCTCGTAGCGCGCATCAGCGCGCAACGCCGCCAAGGCAAGGCTGCTGTCCTTCCCACCGCTCCAGCTCAGCACGACCTGCTGCCGCACGGACAAATCACCTTCCCGAGTAAAAGTACTGTCAAGGCGTATCGCGCCTTTCCTCCTGTTGCTGTTGACACGAAATCTCTGCGGGTCATGCGGGTCACGTCGATCAGACCGTACCATCAGTGGGTCTGCTCCAACGCCAGACTGGCCCGTCCTCCGGATCCGTCACGCCTCCCGCATACTGGAATCCGGACTTCTCCAGCACGCGACAGGACGCATTGCGCTCCGGCAACGTGTGTGCACACAGCGTCACCACCGCGGGATCCGCGGACCGTGCCACGTGCACGAGCGCGCTGACCATCGCGCTCGCGATCCCCCGACCCTCTTCACCGGGGAACGTGAAGTACGCCAGTTCCACGGTGCTCGTTGAGTCGGGGCCACCCTTGAAGCCGCACGTGCCCACCACCCGCCGCGCGGCTCCATCGAGCGCGAGGTAGCCGCCCCACGGCATCGGTGTCGGACGCGTTGCCAGCATCTGTGCTGTGGCCGCGGCGATCGCCACCACGGTGGACTCGTGCGGCGCGAGCACGAGCCCGTACTCGTCCGCGCACGAAGTCGGCTCGCGTGCGAAGCGCTCTGCGGTTTCGCGATCCAACGGAAGCAGCGTCAGTTCAGGCATGATCGGCAATTGGTATGGTCTAGCGTCAAGTTGTGCCGCGGCCGCTTTCATGAAATGCAGGTGGGCGGCCGCGCCGTACCCAACCGTACGACAAGGCGCGGGCGCCCCCCAGCTCCCCAAGGCGGCCGGGGGTCACGAACAGCCGTTAGGCGACGG
>JANOPS010000708.1:0-9399 GCA_031421995.1 Gemmatimonadaceae bacterium | reverse complement strand
CTTAAGTCGTCACAGCGCCGGAATGCTGGTCCGTTTCAAGACGAACGCCGATGCCATCTGGGCGAACTACACGTTGTTCAGCGACCGGCTTGCCATGCCCAACATGACCGCGATCGCCATGAGCGGCCTCGATCTCTACGCACGTGATGATGCCGGGAAATGGCGGTGGGTTGGCGTGACCCGTCCAGTCGCGAAGGTGGTGCGCCAAAGCATTATCGCGCGACTGGCACCCGGAACGCGCGAATATGCGATCTACCTGCCGCTGTACAATGGCATCGATAGTCTGTCCATCGGTGTCCCAGCCGGGGCGTCGTTCGAGCGGCTTGCGCCGCGTACCGAGAAGCCCATCGTGTTCTACGGCACGTCGATCACGCACGGCGCCAGTGCCTCGCGCCCCGGCATGACGCACGCGGCAATCCTCGGGCGGCGCTTCGACAGACCCGTCGTGAATCTCGGGTTCTCCGGCAACGGCCGGATGGACGCAGCGGTCGGCGACTTGCTGGTGAAGATCGATGCGGCGGTCTACGTGATTGACTGCTTGCCGAACATGGACGCCGCTGCCGTGACGCTCAAATGCGTGCCGTTGGTCAAACAGATTCGCGCGACGCGACCCACCACACCGATCGTGCTGGTGGAGGATCGGCGGCAGACCAACTCGTGGATTCTCCCGGCACTCACCAAATTCCACACCGACAATCACACCGCGTTGCGCGCGTGCCTGGATGCGCTCAAAAAAGATGGCATCACAGGTCTCTACTACCTCGCCGGCGATGACCTGCTCGGCGACGATGCTGAGGCCGCGACTGATGGCTCGCATCCGAGCGACCTCGGGATGGTGCGGCAAGCCGACCGTTTCGAGCCGGTACTACGAAAGGCGCTCGCTGGGAAGAAGTGAGCGTGCGCACGGAGGTCGCACGGTTGGGGCGGTCTCCTTGCGGGCGGGGTCGCGACGCGCCATGCTAGGGTCGCACAGCACGGGCGGCGTTATAGCTCTCCCAAACGGTACGGCCGGGCGCCGAACGCAGTGACCTTCACGCATGGAGTGGGATGATGACACCGGCCCGTCAATCGATCACGACCCAATCACTCGCGCGCGTCGCATCGGTCGTGCTGTTCGCGGCGGGGTGCGGCGGCGCGGTGCAGCCCGACGAGAATGCGGCGGCGCTGCCGACGGCGTTCACGGCAACCCTCGCCGCGGGTCCGGCTACGTACGTGCTTTCGCAGGTAGAACGACAGCGTGGCGAAGACATCGTCATGTTCGATCACAGGTGCGCGGAGGGGCGCATTCTGCTGACGTTTCGCGACACGATTGTGCTGAACGCCGACGGCGCGTTCCGGCGATCGGGGCTGCTCTCGCGCACCATCGGCGATCGCCCGAGCGACAACGATCCCGTCATTGCGACGGGGCGCTGGCAACCGGTCGCCCGCCCATCGCTCCTCGTTCCGTCGATCGCGATTCGCTCCAGCACACCGAACGGTCGATCAATCGGGACGTACGAGGTTCAGGTGACCGACGCGGCCACGTTGCAGATGGAAAGTGGAATAGGCGGTTCTTGTCCCGGTTCGCCGAACGACGGGCGCAGCGCGCGGTTTACGTACACGCGGCGATAGGCGCGAGACAAAAACGACAGCACATGGCGCATCGCGTCGCTGGCGTCACGCCGGCGCAGCTCGCTTTGATCGCCGAGACATGATGGGGGCGAGTTCCTGCGTCCCCACCCTGAGGACGGCAGCATGACGCGCAGGGTGAAAAAGCGGCTTTCGTAGGGCCGAGCCGCGAGCCCCGAGTCGGCGCATCGGAGACCTTGCGGGAAGTCACGTAGACGAGGAGATATCTAGGGGCGCGCGCCCGCTGGGGCGCATTAACGACGGCCACTCGGCGCCAGCTGCTTCCTGCCGATGACGTGCGGCCGCTGGCCGAACGGACCATCTCCTCTCTCGGCGACCTCCACATCGTGACTGATCGAACTTCGAGCGATGCGGTCATCGAAGCCACCGTGATCGTGGCGTTTGAGCATGGCCTACAGAATTTGTCGGCTGTCATGCGGTCGCTCGCCCCCACAAAGTGGCCGCGAGTGGAATTCTTGCTCTGCAGCGCGGACCCCGACGCCGTTGCGATGCTTCGGGGTGCGTCGGCAGAGAACGTTCGAGTGCTCCAGTCCGCAGACGGGGCGCGGATTCCAGAACTCTGGCGCGACGGCATCGTGGCGGCGCGCGGGCCGAGATTGGGCGTGCTAAGCGCGCATTGCGTCCCCGACGAGAACTGGGTAGCGGCGATGCTTGCCGCTCCCCTCGACGATCGCTGCGTGGGCGTGGGAGGCTTCCTGAGCAACGCGCCAGATTCCGATGCTGCGGGCTGGGCGATCTACCTCTTGCGCTACGTGGCGTATTCGCGGCCGCGCGACGCTGCTCGGGCTGGCAACATCGCGGCCGACAACGCGGTCTACTCGCGAGCCGCAGTGCTGGCGTGTGCAGACCTCCTACCGCGCGGCTTCTGGGAGCCGGAGTTTCATCGACGGTTCTTCGCCGCCGGCAGCCATTTGCAGCTCAGCGCCGCCCTGGGAGCGCAACATCGAAACGAATACACGCCGCGACAGTTCGTGCGGCAACGTTATGATCACGGGAGGCAGTTTGGCGCCGAACGCCGGCGGCGCTTCGGGTGGATTCGGGTGGCGGCCCTGATCTTGTTGTCACCTGCGATTCCGGTCGTCCTTTACAGTAAGGTGATCGCCCGATGCTGGCGCAGTGGCTGGCTGTTTCACGTACCGACTTCGGCGTACGGTTGGCTCGCAGTCTTCGCGGTGGCGTGGGGAGCCGGCGAACTCAGCGGGCTGATGCGACCGGATCACGAAGAGAACATCACATGAGCCTGCCCGCACCGCGCCCGTCGATCAGCGTGGTCATCCCGATCCACAACGCCGCCCACTTGGTCGAGCGTGTGTTCGCGCCAATCATTGCGGCGCTTGAGCGTCAGGAGATCGACGAGATCTTGGTTGTCGACGATTGCTCGACCGACCAGCTGATGGTGCAGCTCGCCAAGTATCCGTTTGTCAAGACCGCGCGGACGACACAAATCTCCGGTCCCGGTGCGGCTCGCAACCTCGCCGCCGAGCACGCGACCGGGGAGATTCTGTGGTTCGTCGATTCCGATGTCATTGTCGCGGATGACAGTGCTCGTATGCTCGGCCAACGGTTCACAGATCCGAGTGTCGTCGCCGTGATGGGATCTTACGACGACACACCAGCCGCCCCGAGCTTCTTGTCGCAGTACAAGAACCTCGTGCACCATTTCTACCATCATCAGGCGAAGGCTGAAGCGTCGACGTTTTGGGCAGGCTGCGGTGCTGTCCGCAAGTCGGCCTTCCTGGCGGTCAAGGGTTTCGACGCCGCGACGTACAAGGTTCCCTCCATCGAAGACATTGAACTCGGCGATCGCTTGCGGGCCGCAGGTGGTCGGATTTTGCTCGACCGGTCCATTCGCGGGAAGCACCTAAAAGTGTGGCGACTCGGTAACCTGCTGCACACGGAAATCTTTCGACGCGCCATCCCGTGGTCGAAGTTGATGCTGCGCCGCGGCGGTTTGATTGATGACCTCAACATCGGCCGCGCCGAACGCTTGCGCGCCCTCCTCGTCCTGTTCCTGTCGACGAGCGCGCTGCTCGCTACCACCGGGCTCATCTCGTGGTGGCTCCCGATGGGAGTATTTGCGGTTGATCTGATCGCGAGCCGCACATTTCTGGCGTTCTTTCTCAGGGCCCGCGGATTCTGGTTCATGGTGCGCGCCTATCTCATGCACCGTGTGTACTACATGTACAGCAGCGCCGCGTTTGCGTCGGCGTGGGTATCGGTCAAGGTAAGCGGCTGATCGCATGCACTTTTGCCACGTCACTACGTTCTATCCGCCACACAGTTTTGGCGGCGACGCCATCGGCCTCCAGCGCTTGTGTCATGCGTTGGCGCGGCGTGGACATCGCAGTACGATTCTTTGCGATCTCGAAGCGTACCGCGCGCTGCAGGAGGGACCGGACCCCACCGGTCCGCCGGAGCCGGACGGCATCAACGTGGTGCGCCTACGGAGCCCCATCGGTGCCGTCGCGCCGATCCTCTCACACCAACTCGGCACTCCGACGGCCTATCGTCGAAAGCTCCGCGCCCATCTGGACGCTCCCGACGTCGATATCATCAACTATCACAACATTTCGCTGGTGGGTGGACCCGGGGTGCTCGCGTTGGGGCACGCACCCAAGTTGTATATGGCGCACGAACACTGGCTTGTCTGTCCGTCGCATGTACTCTGGCGACATAATCGCGAACCCTGCACGGGTCGCGAGTGCCTGCGGTGCGTGAGCCACTTTCGGCGGCCGCCACAGCTGTGGCGCTATACCGGCTTGCTGCAGCGCAACCTGCATCACGTCGACCAGTTCATCGCGATGAGTGAATTCAGTCGCGCCAAGCACGCGGAGTTCGGATTTCCCGCGCCGATGCGAGTGATGCCGTACCTCATTCCGGACGCCGAAATCGCCGCGCGGGTGGAGAGGGGCACGCCGCAGAACGCCTCACCGCACCCGCGTCCATATTTTCTGTTTGTGGGCCGCCTCGAGACTATCAAGGGTGTCGGGTCGCTGCTACCCGCTTTTGCACAGTATGGCGACGCCGACTTGTTGATTGCCGGTGACGGACTGGAGCGTCAAGCACTGGAGACGTCGGCCCGAGGGAACCCGCGGGTGCACTTCCTCGGCCGAGTTGATCAGCAACGCCTTGCTCAGCTCTATGAGGCTGCCATCGCACTGATCGTGCCATCGTTAGGCTTTGAGACGTTTGGCATTATTCTCATTGAGTCCTTTTTGCAATCGACGCCGGTGATTGCGCGACGTCTCGGTCCTTTCCCAGAGCTGGTTGAGAAAGCCCAAGGCGGCGAGTTGTTTGAGAACACGGAAGAATTGTTATCCGCCATGCGGCGGCTGCAATCCGATCCGATTCGACGCCGCACGCTTGGCGCCAATGGCTTTGCCGCCGTTCGTCGCTATTGGTCCGAAAGTACCGTAGTCGCCCAGTACCTTGATATCGCCAACGACGCGATGGAAAGACATCGCGAGGAGAGTTAGCATGAACGTATTCATTACCGGTGGAGCCGGGTTCTTGGGTTCTCACCTCGCCGAGCGACTGCTCGCTGCCGGTGATCGCGTGTGCATTCTCGACGACCTGTCCACTGGACAGATGTCGAACTTGGATTTCGTCAAGGCGCACCCGCGCTTTTCCTATCGTATCGGCAGCGTTCTCGATAAGCCTCTCGTTTCGGAGCTCGTTGATGGCGCGGACTACGTGGTGCACTTCGCCGCCGCGGTGGGGGTGAAGCTCATCGTCGAGCACCCTGTGCATACGATCGAGACGAACGTGCATGGCGCTGACACAGTATTGGGGTGCGCCGCCAAGAAGCAAAAGCCGGTGCTGATCGCTTCGACGTCCGAGGTCTACGGCAAGGGGCTCACGATTCCGTTCAGCGAAGATGACGACCTGACGTTTGGCGCTACGCGCCATTCTCGCTGGGCCTACGCGTGCTCGAAGGCACTGGACGAGTGGCTCGCCCTTGCCTATCATCGCGAGAAGGGCGTGCCCGCCACCGTTACTCGCTTTTTCAATACCGTTGGTCCGCGGCAGACTGGACGGTACGGAATGGTGCTCCCGAGCTTCGCTGCGGCCGCTGTACGCAATGCGCCCATTCAGGTCTATGGCACCGGAGAGCAGACCCGCTGCTTTTCTCATGTCAAAGACGTTGTGGAGTGTGTGATCAAACTGATCAAGTCCGATGGTATCGCGGGCGAAGTGTATAACGTCGGCGCCAACGAGGAAATTTCCATCAACAACTTGGCGGAAATGGTCAGGACTGCCGCCAACAGCAGCAGCGACATTGTGCATATCCCATATGAAGAGGCCTACGTCGCGGGTTTCGAAGATATGCAGCGTCGGGTACCGAACTGCGCGAAACTCATGAAGAAAATCGGCATGGTGCCAACAACATCGCTGGCGCAGACGGTTCGCGATGTTGTGAATGAGCAACGTCAACTTCTCGATTGAGATGCCGCGATACGCCCTGAAAAGCGCGTGCTGGTGACCGGTGGCTGGGTTTCTGGGCTCGCATCTGTGCGCGCGCCTGCTCCACGATGGCTGCGACGTACTCTGCGTCGACACTTTCTTCACGGGGCCCGACGCAACTTCGAGCATCTGCTGGCCAATCCCTCAGACCGAGGCATACTGGGGCAATGTGAATCCCATTGGCACCCGCAGCTGCTATGATGAAGGCAAGCGACGAAAGGCCTTCGGATTGACGGCCCTTGCGCGAGGTTGGTGAAGTCCGGATCTACGGACGTCGCCGGTGAGCTCGGTGCTCAGCAGACTTTGCTGAGCGAGTCGCCTGCGCCGAACCAGGCACCGACAATCTCTCCGGCACTCCACGCGCACACGAACAGGAACGTGAGCGGTAGGCATCGCCATATCAGACGACGATCCACGTTTTTTTCGAGCGAGCGAGACAATGTCCTCCAGAGCAATACCGGCGGCAGCGCGAATGTACCGAAGCCGAAGGCCACGCGCCGAAACCAGGATCCTTCGGTCGCTCGCGCGCCGGAGTAACTGCGTGCGTAGTAGTACCGCTGGGTGAAGTACTCCCACACCGTATAGTGCTTTTTATGTGCCACGGTGATGTCCGGACGAAAAATCAGGGCGATGCCGGCGCGCCGAAACGCCCCATGCAGAACGTCTTCCCAGCGATTCGCGTGCGTCACCGAGTGGTGCGCCTGGAGCAGATCGCGCGCATACACCGTGTTGTTGCCGGTAATCCAGCTACTCTCGCCGCGAGGCAGCGGCGGAAGCATATGACTGTATTCGCAGAGGAACGCGGCCCAGTCAACGAGGCGTTCTGTCGCCGCGTTGGAAACACCGCCACCGACCACCTGTGCCTCTCGTCGTGCCCCGAGGATCGCCGCCGCCCACCCCAATGGTACGATCACGTGATCTTCGATGACCGCGACCGACGCTGCGGTGGCCCGATCGAACGCCAGGGCTCGCATCTGCGGAATGGTCGTACTCGTGGACACCGGGAGCACGACTACCGCTGGATACTTACTGGCGACCAGCTCACGGACACGCTCGCCGCAACGCTCAGGCACCAGAATCTCCAACGTCGCGCCTCCCTGTGCGACGAGCGCGGAGAGGCATCCGTCTAAATCGCTCCACCCATTGACCGATGGCACCACAACCGACAGGTCCGCTGCGTTCACTGCTCCCCCCTGCCAAGATATCCAACCGCCTCACCGACGGCCCACGCCCCGAAGAACAACAAGGTTAGCGGAAGTGCGCGCAGGAAACCCGCTGGTGCTGACCGACCAGCATGTCGCCACGCCCGCCACGTCTGCAGTGGCGGCAGTGCCGCGGTACCCAAGGCCATCATCACGCGAGTGCCGCGACTCCATGACCGGCTCCGAATTGATGCATACGACCTCGCATGCTCGAAACGATCACGACAATACCACGGCACTTCGTGACGCAACTGTTGGTCGACAACAGCACCCATGACGAGCACCACGCGCGCGCCAGCTTCGACGAGTCGGTGATGGATCGTCCCCTCCCAGTCCCCAGCCTGAGCCCACGCTGACGCCGCTCCCACAACAGCCCGCGAGTACCCGACATTCGCCCCGGTCACCTGCGGTGACGCATCCGTAGATGGTACTGCGCGCATCTCACCGAAAAAACCATACTCGGTGAGGTAGGCAGCGACGTCGACAGAGCGATCTGTGCGTAGGTTGCCCATCGTACCGCCAACGATCACGCCCCCTTCGGCGAAACCTGTGAGCATCTGCGGAATCCATCCGTCTCGCGGAATGCAATTGTCCTCAGTGAGCAAGACATATTCGCCCGTCGCAGCCGCTAACCCCGCCCCGCGGATCGAGGGCAGACTCGCCTCTGCTGCACACGGCACAAGCACGCACCCGGTGAAGGCGTCCTGCGCATCGAATGTGCCCGGTGGTACGCTTCTCGCCACGATCAACTCCGCACCGGCCTCCGCACACTGTGGTCGCAATCGGCGAACCACCTCCGCCACCACTTCTGGCGCGCGACACGATGCCACCACGACCGACGTCGTTATCATGCAGCACCCTCGGCGGAGAGTTCTCGAGCACACAGTTGTGGCGCAGCATCATCATGGCTCGTGAGCACCGTGATCTGCTCCGCCAAACACCACGTCGCGATCGCTGGACAATCCCCGCTCATCTTGTCCGCCGTGAGCGCCGCATCGCCCGCACACAGAAAGGACTGCGCAGCACCATTGCGAACAAGCAGCGCCGAGTGGCCGGGGGTGTGACCTGGCAGTGGCACCATCACCAAGCGCCCATCCCCTGCCACATCGTACGAGCTCGGAAACGGCCCCACCGCCGGACCGTTGAAACTCACTAAATGCGGAGGTACGTGCGTAGGCCAATACTGCGGTAAATACCCGCGTATCCGACCGCCGAGGCCTTGCGCGCGATGCCATTCGGTTGGCGACACGAGCAGCTCCGCGGTGCCGAATGCTCCGATCCCTCCAACATGATCGGTGTGCAAATGCGTGAGGACTACCCACCGAATGTCGCGGATGGCAATGCCCGCCATCACGAGTTGCGCCGCGGCGTCATCGCGCGGACTCAGCTCGAACCGTGCTAACCGGAAAAACGGGTGCCACGCTGGGAAATACCCAGGCAATGCGGCGGCCGCGGTCTGTCCGGCATCAACAAGGCAGAGCCCGTGCGCATGCTCGACCAGGAAGACGTGAACAGGAAGTGTCGAGTCGCTCCAGTCGTCCCGCCAATAACGTCCGATGCCGCGCGCTGCCCGCTTTGTGCGCACGCGGCCGGTCGTGAATACACGCACGCCGAACGCGCTTGCTGTGGTGCTCACGCGCCAGCCTGCAACAACACGGCGAGTGTTGCCTCGGCCGTTTTGCGCCACGTCAGTTCCCTCGCGGCAACAAGAGCGCGGCGACCGAGGGCTTCGGTTTCCTGGGGAGAATCCAGCAGTGTCGCCATCGCGTTGGTAAGCGCCGCAACGTTACCCGGTTCGATGAACACGCCACCTCCCGCGAGCAACTGCGGCAACGGACTCTCCGTGGTCGCGATCACCGGCGTACCGCAAGCGGCCGCTTCGACCGCCGGCAGTCCAAACCCTTCGCTCTCCGACACAAGCACCGAAGCGACTGCGCCCGTATGCAGAGCACGCACGGTCTCATCAGGTTGGTAGCCGCACCAATGCACCAGTTCGGTGGTGCCAAGTTCCTGGATCAACGCCAGAAGCGCCTCGCGTGATGTCAGGAACGCATCGCCCGAGAAGCGACCGACGAGCGCGAGATGTGGCGTCGGGCCATCGCGC
>JANOPS010000707.1:0-4250 GCA_031421995.1 Gemmatimonadaceae bacterium | reverse complement strand
TCATTGGCGTGATTCGGCTGCGACGAATGCACAGTGCTATGCCGAGTTGCCCGAAACACGGATAACGTTAATAGATTTCCCAGTCACCTTTCAGGAGCCGCCGATGGTTCCATCGCATGACCAACTCGAAACGCAACTCCTCGGCTTGCCCCCCCGTGATCGAGCGCGCCTTGCTGAGGTGTTGTTGGCAAGCCTTGAAACGGTAGGGGCCTCTGGCTCACTGGCTGAAACGGAAGAAGCATGGCGCATGGAGTCTGAGCGACGTCTCGCCGAACTGCGCGATGGTACTGTTGTTGGTCTTCCCGCTGAGCAGGTCTTCGCTGGAGCGCTAACCCGTCAGCGTCCGTAGTGTTGCTCGCGGTTGAGTTCCACCCTGACGCGCAAGAGGATTTGTACTGGGCGATGGACTGGTACAATGCCGAACGTGCAGGGCTTGGCAACGTCTTCGTGGCAGCCGTCGAACGAACGGCGCAAATGGCTGCCCGCGCACCGCTACTTGGGTCGTTTGTCGGAACGGAGCTACGCCGAGTGCTGGTACCGGCGTTTCCGTTCGCGGTGATTTATGCAGTCGAATCACAAAGACTCTGGATCATTGCCGTAGCGCACTTTCGTCGCCGACCCACGTATTGGCGCGATCGACGGTGATTCTTCGGCTAGCTCGTCATCGCGCAGAATCCCTGTTTGGCGACAAAAAGATACGTTTTTCGCGTTCGGTGACGGATTCTCGCGGCCAAAGCCGTTGACGCGCTCGTTGCGGAGTTCGCCGGTCTCACCGACGATGAGGTCGCGGCGATCGAGGCGCACTACACGGAGAGCGTGGCGCGTGCTCTCTCGATTGCGCGCGTGTAGGAACACGGCGAAGGTCGCAGCGCACCGCCCAGCTACTGAGGAGGACCACTATTGAGCTCGGCGACGTCACCGTCGAACTGACGCGTCGCGAGGTGAAGAACGTGCACTTGGCCGTGCATCCGCCTCACGGCCGGGTGACCTTGGTGGCGCCGGTCGGTACCCGCCTCGACGTCGCGCGTGCGTACGCGGTGACCAAATTGCCGTGGATCCGCGACCAGCGCGCGAAACTGCGGGGGCAGGCGCAAGAAGGGCCGCGTCGATACGGCACGCGTGAGAGCCACTGGCTGTGGCGGCGGCGCTATCTGTTGGTGGTTGCCGAGCGTGACGAAAAGCCCGATGTTTCTACGCATCTCGGGCAACTCCAATATCATATCGAGCGGAACATCGAGCAGCGCGGCATTGCCTTCGTCTGGGCGATTCAGGTATGGGACGGCGATGTGCTGGACGTCCCAAGCCCTCGGCCCACTCGACGGCGCCTCGACGGCTCGCGATCGGCCGCATCGGCGAAACGGTCATCGCGGTGGCGTACGTGCTCATCGACCAGGATGAAACCCGACGCATCATCTCGGCGCGCTACGCGAGCCGACAGGAGCGGAAGCGCTATGCAATCCACACCTCGTAAGGCAGGACTTCCCGGCGGACCGATCACGTTGGATCAGGCGCGTGTGCTGTCGAAGTCCGTGCCAGGGATTTCCGCGAAGGTCCCAACAGACGCGATGCTTCAGGCGCAGGTGGACGGTGACAGCGATGTCGCGCCCCTTGCCACCGCCGACGAGCTCGCGGCAGCGACGCTGGTCACGGGGCCCACGCGGACACTCATCAGCCTGCGGGTGGACAACGATGTGCTCGATGCGTACAAGGCGACCGGCAAGGGCTGGCAAACGCGCATGCATGAGGTGTTGGCCGCGTCCGTCCGTTCCACAGCAGGCGATACGCTGGCGTCGATCGAGCTACATCTGGAACAGGCGCGTCTGGCCATCAAGCAGCTCGCCCGTCGCTGACCCAATCATTGGGCGCGTTGCTCGCGTGGGCGTGTTCGGCGGCGGTCCGCGCAATACGCTGAGCTTCACGAAGTCCTCGTCCTTCGTCACGTGAACGCAGCCTTCAGCAACAGCCAAGTTCCACAGCCGGAGATCCGAGGTACCGCCGAGTCCGAGCAACCGCACATGCAATGACTCCGCGAATCGCGGGGTCAACGCCTGAACCAATCGTTCCGTACCACACCGTGAACGACCGTGCGGGTGCGTAAAGAGGGTTGACGCGAAGCAGCGGCGGCAGGCGGTGGGGATGCCGCGGCGGTGACCGCCTCTACATTCAAGTAGGGGCGGCGCGGGGCTGGTGCTGCTGGTCGGTTCGCCCGCCATCACCGTGGGAGGTGTAGTGACTGTGCGTGACATTCGCTATCAAGCCGCCGTTATTGAGAACGGCTGCGTCCTGCTGCTGTACTGCGTGCCGCACGGCGCCGCGGGCTTCTGGGTGCTGCCCGGTGGCGGACGCGAAGCACACGAGTCGGCGGAAGCGTGCGTGATGCGTGAGGTCCGCGAAGAGGCCGGTATTGATGTGCAGGTCGATCGTCTGCTGTACGACATCGCGGCAGATCCACCAGACGGCACCTATCAGCGATGGCGCACGTATCTGTGCCGCTACACGAGTGGTATCGCCGCGCCCGGCGGTGGGGAAGGGTGGGCCGAGCTTACCGCGATCCGCTGGTTGCCGCTGCATGACAGTGGGCAATGGGCGTCAGCATTGGATGGCGACGTCTTCTTGTACGCGCAGCTGCTCCGTATCCGCGACGTTGCCGCGCCAGCAGAACTCTATCGCAACGCCACGTCATGGATCGAGAAGCCATCCTTGAACACGAGGGACGCGTAGTGCGACTTTCCGGGAGTTGCACGAGCGTACCGGTGCAGTCGTGCGCGAAGCTGCGGCGGCGGGCTACGCGGTCGTGGTGACCGACCGGGGCCGACCAGTCGCCACCCTCGCGCCGTATGTGGAGCGCGATGAACGCCGGAGCTTTCGCCATCGTACCTTGCTCCCGGAATTTGCCTCACTCACGCGACACACCGTGAGCGACTCTGCGGTGGGGATCAGCGAAGATCGCGACCGCCGTTAGGATTTAGCGAGCGACGCGAACTCGATGGTCAGCCGGTACCGGGATACCGTATTCGAGGTCAAGTGTTATGTGCCGGAGGTCGGCAGTGACGCCGTGCGATCGCTGGCCACGGAAACGGACGCCTTGGCGGCGCGGAATCGCGCCTCCGTGAGCGGTGAGACGCGCAGGGTACTTCGCAGCGCATCGACACGCGCCGGGAGGGCCTTGGGATCGGGCGGTGTGGCCGTCACGGCCTGTTTGAGGGGCGACGAGGATTTCACTGTTCAGGCTGCGGCGATGCGCTGCGGCTCGCGCTTTGAGCCGAAGGTACGTGATCCGGTCACGGCGGCCCGAACGTGAAACTTGCGCTGGCCCGCTGCCGCACGCGGCACCCCGGTCGATGCTCTGCCGGCTCGAAGCGGAGCGTGGGCAGTCGTTCACTCGCCACGCGCTGCATCGCCGTATCGGGTGTCGCGGACGGACGAACACTGCCCGGCTCGATAGCGCCCATCGTATCGACCACGAACGCGAGCGATACCACGCCGGCTCGCGGCCACGAGATCGGCGTGAGGGGCGCAGTGAGTCGCGCCGGCTTTTCGACCTCCCACCAGATGAACACATACCGCGCACTGCTGTCGGCGTCGGGCACTACACGCGGCGGGCACCCCGCCGCCAGCCGCGCGGGGTGTTCCTGCAGCACCGTGAACGGTGCCACGGCGCGCCGTTCACGGTCACCCTCACCGTGATACACGTCTATGTACACCTGATGGTTGGTGCCGAGCGTTTCGCATCGCAGCTGATAGCCGTCGATGATGTGTCCGTGCGGCCCGCCGCCTCTACTGCCGCGTCCCATCACCCGTACGGATGCGCCGTCAGGACACCGCATGCGTGCGATGTACTCCGCTTGGCCGGCCGGTCCACGGCTCAGCACCGGATTCTGGAAGGTGCCCAGTGGCTGCGTCGTGTCGCTGCGTAGCACGGTCGCTTGGGCACCCGCGAGCGTGCCGCCACCCGTAGCCGCCAGCGCGATTGCCAGAACGTTCACCAGAGAGCGAAGCCGCATCATCGAACATTGGGTCAGATGTTTGGAAGGCCGGTGCTTGGGCAGCCCGCGCGCCGAGAGCATCAGTAAGAGCGTTCTCAACACCTTCCTCCCGTGACCGCCCGCTCTGAGGCTCTCAATTCGCTAACGACCGCTTCGATCCACTGAACCGTCTTTCAAGTATCGATCGAAGAACCCGAGCATCTCACCCAACATCGCCTTCGTGTTTTCGCGTCCATACACATAGTACGTCTCGTTCGGGTACTT
>JANOPS010000706.1:0-2539 GCA_031421995.1 Gemmatimonadaceae bacterium | reverse complement strand
TATTGTCGACCTGTATCTCGCCGATAAACTCGGGCCCGTGGTGACGGCCGCCGTAGTGCCACCCGCGCCGCCTGCTGAGCGTTGGGCACCCGCGCCCGCAGCCCTGCGCGAATTCTCAGGGCGCTACGACAGCGACGAACTGGACACGTTCTGGACGGTGTCCGAGCGAAACGGAACGCTCATCGCCTCGCACTTCAGAATCGGCGATACAGCACTGCAGCCCGTTGCTCGCGACGTGTTTCGCGCACCGCTATTTGGCGCCGTGCGGTTTCTGCGCGACGCGAAGGGAAGGGTGACGGCGTTTACCGCCAATGCGGACCGCGTGCGTAACCTGCGCTTTACTCGTACGGGGAAGCGCTGACGTACGCTCGGGAAGGTCGTCTTCCGCTCGGTCTCTTCGCCGTCAGCGACCTCATCATGAGCGTGGCGTGCATGCCCGGATGACGCCACGCGCGCGCGATGCGAACGTCAACCCCGCACATGCGAAAAGCGCCGGACGGATGTCCGGCGCTTTTCTGTACCGTCCACGGAGGTTCGTTACGGCATAGCCGCGAGAGCACTGCGCTCTCCAAGTCCGAGTCGGCACCCGATCGAACAGGAATGGTTCCTGCAAGACGGCGCGTCCCACTCTGTGGTGGGATGAGACAGCGGGTCGATGCACACAGCGCCCCTGCGCTTCGCCTCATTCCAGATGAGTGAAGCCGAAATCGATGTCGGTGCGCGGGAAGCGTTGCGGAGCATTGCCCTCACTCTGCGCCCCAACAGTGTGATGATCGGTGTGGCGGCGCAATAGGGAAAACCCCGACACGAACACGGCACTCGTTTCTGATCCAACCAATTTCTGGACGGCAGCTTTCTGCGCTTGGCACGCGTGACGAAGAAGGCCCGGGCTTCGTGCAGGACAGAGGCAGGGCCGCGCCGAGCGCGCGTCCCCAGGTTGGTCCACGGGTGCTCGCTCGCATCGCGAAACGCACCATCCTGCAACCGCAGGGACTGTCGCCTGCGTCGCACCGCGCGCCTATCGGAATGCGCGCCGCACGCGCAAGTTTTTGAGCGCGCCGCTCCAGAACGTCAGCGTAAGACGTGCGCCTTCATCATGACGGAGGGAGTCGCACGCGCTGGTTGGTAACCATCTTCTCGAGGGGACTGACGATGCCTCTATATCTATCGAAGTTCAGCTACACTCCGGAAACGTGGGCCAGACTGATCAGCAAGCCCGAGGATCGGCGGGCGGCTGCACAGGCATACATCGAATCGGTCGGCGGGAAGCTGCACGGGTTCTGGTACGCATTTGGCACACACGACGGCTACAACCTGTGGGAGGCGCCCGACAACGTGTCCATGGCGGCGGTCGCGCTGGCGATCGGCGCAGGTGGCGCGCTTCGTTCGTTCGAGACGACGGCCCTCTTGAGCGTCGACGACACCTTGGCGGCACTGCGCAAGGCCGGTGAGGTCGGCTACCGCGCTCCCGGTACGTAGTCCCCTCCGCGGGTCTCGTGTTTCAGCGGTTTACTGAGCCGGCCTGAGGGCGCTCCGCACCGGTTGCGGGCCAAAGCCGTGCGCGGCTATTGCGCGAAGGTGGCGATTCATTTGCGGTATGCTCGGCATCCAACCTGCTGTGAAAAACCGCGGTGACAGCGATCAATGAAGTGTGGGTCGGCGACATCACGTACTTCAAGGTGGCGGGCTGCTGGTGCTACCTCGCGATCGTGATGGATCAGTGCTCCGCCGCATCTTGGCGTGATCGTTGACGCGGCGCCGCACGTCGGCAGTCACGTGCGCGGTGCTCGGCGAGGCCGTACGCCGGCGATCCGCCGACGGGGTAATCTTTCACAGCGATCGCGGCACGGAATGCATGGGGCGGCGTTCTGTGCCGCCGTCGTGGTGTCACCTTTCTCACCGATCACGCGCTTCGCGCCGCGCTCCGTCAGGACATCCGCTACTACAACCGCGCACGATTCCGAATCGGCGAGCTGGCGAGCAGCATTCGCGCGTGAGGTGGCCAGTGCGCTCGACTACGCACATCGCCAGAACGTGATTCATCGCGACATCAGGAATGTGCCATCCTCACCGAGACACGTCCTTGCGATGCCCAATCTTGAGGATGATGATCACAAGCACTTCATCGGCGACACTGTAGATCACCCGGTACACGCCAACCCGGATGCGAAACACATCGTCATGGCCGGAGAGTTTGCGCGCACCGTGCGGGTGCGGATCATGGGGCAGCGCCAGCACGGCGTTCACGATCCGTCGCTGCGCAGGAGCGGGCAGTTCGCGGAGCTGCTTTTCCGCGGTTCGACTGATCTCGAGCCTACGGGGTACCATCAAGCCGCAATTCCGCGAGCAGGTCGGCCAAAGGCCGAGTCGGCTCATGGCGTATGGACTTGAGATCGTCCACGTCTTCCAGTTCCTCCAGTCGGTCGAGCAGCGCCTCTTGGATGAAGTGATTCATCACAACGCCGCGGGAGCGACACAGGTTGTCGAGCGCTGCTTTCAGCCGCGCGTCGATGCGAGCGCTAATCTGGACCATGGCCAT
>JANOPS010000705.1:0-7272 GCA_031421995.1 Gemmatimonadaceae bacterium | reverse complement strand
CGACAGTTATGACGGAAAGACCCGCGACGATGCGGCGCTGCAGGATGTCGTGAACTTTCTTCGGGAGAAATCGCGTGACTGAAGAACGGAGATGGCGCGTCGGGCATCATGGGCGCGATCAGATGTACTACGAGGAGAGCCACGTCGGCGAATGGTTGCGTCTCGAAATTCAGGGCGAGATGCTGATGGGTGCGGCCCATCACGTGATCTACTTCGACTCACAGACAGCGTGGCAGCGGTATCCCGGGTGGGCCCGGCATCGGCGCGCGGAGATTATCGCGCGTATCATGACGGTATTCCGCACGCCGGACTACGAGTACCACGGCGTAAGCGCACCCGCTGCCACACCTATTGAGGGAGCGACGCACACCAACGAACCCTCACACAACGCACATCGGGCACCGCCGCACGTCGCGTTGCCGAGTGCCACGCCGAAACAAATGCGCGCATTGCTGCTCGCCATCACGCTGGTGCTCACGATCTCCGCTGGAATGGGATGGGTGGTGGCCAGTGGAATTTCGTCAGGCGCCAGTAATGTGCCAGCGAAGCGCCCCTCGCAGATGCGCACGGTGATGCGCGTGCGAGAGCCCGTCATGTATTGGAGCTCCATCGGCGTCTATTCCGCGCTTGGCCTCACGACGCTTGCACTTGGTCTTTGGGGAGTGCGCGAATGGGTCTCTTTACAGCGCGGCCGACCAACCCACCGATAGCACGCCCCCTCTGGACGTCGCAGCGACTCCCTGGTTCAGGCGCGCACGGTGTTGTGCCGCGGCACCGCGCGTGCGTCCACTACGCTCCGGGCCGCACGACCCGAATACTCACTCCGCGCGTCACAGACCTGCCGCCGACAAGGTCGTCGATCGTCACGTTCACCACATGATTCCCGACGGGTGCGTTATCGAGGCCGAACACGATGTTTTCGAGCACGGCGTCACTCGCGGCCGCCTCGCCCGTGTATGACACATCGGACGCATCAGACTCGGCAGCGAGTACTCGACTACCCGCCGTCGCCGATCCAGACAGCACCGCCTTCATGTCTGAGCGAGTCACCACTTCACCGCGCTCGCGTTTGATTCGGACGCGCCATCTGACGCGACCGTCGGAGCCCGGCATGAGCTCGTAGAGTTCCCACACCATCGCGAAGCGCGTCATCGGGGCAACGGTAGCGCCGTTCGGCTTGATACGAAGCTCACTCCAACGACGCGCGCCGCGAGGAGGCGCCGTAGCTGTGGCGGCAACCAACACATCGCTCATGCCAAAGCCGCGAACGGGAAACGCCGCTTGTGCATCGCTCGTGAACCGCGCAATACCGCGCGCACCGGATGGCCTCGTCACTTCCATAGCCTCCACACGATGCATCATACGGAGCCGGCCAACGCGCGCCGTCCACTGCTGCGTCCACTCGAGCTGATTCGCCGTCGGCAGCTCCCGACGGACCGCGCTGTGATACAACGGAAGGCCCAGTTCCGTGGTCAGAAACAGGCCAACCACAATGCGATCCGCAGGGCTCGCCGAGCGGTCATCACGATTCTTGAACTTTCCCAACGGCACGCGGGCAGCAACATACATATCCGCGGAATCTCCTCGCGAGCGAAAACGCGCAACGGTAACATCAATAGGCACCGACCGACCGTAGAATGGCACGTCCTGCCAATCCGCAGGTTGCGCCATCGCGCACGCATATAGCCCCGAATCCTCAATGTCGCGCATCGCGCACAGTTCGGCTGAAGGGTACGCTGCGAGCACGTGCTCCAAGCTGAACCGCTCACCAGAAAACACGCGCCACGCGGCATGTGCATCGATCACACTTGCTACGGGAACACCGGGCCACTTGCGCTCAATCCGCAGGCGCCCGTCGGAGTCATTCGTGACGGCCCACTGGGCGTCCGGAACGCCGCGACGAACCAAGAGCTGTCCCGATTTTGTTTCACTTCCCGCCATCCGCGGCCCCGCAATATCAGCGTATCGGTAGTCGGCCTCGACGATGCGCGCTCGCCGGGCAAGCCGGATTTCATTCACCGGCGTGCTCCAGAGCGGATCGACAACAGCCCATCCTCGCCGCTCGAGCGCGATTTGTTGGTCGGGGTAGAACCCGTAGCGCCACTTGTCGTCATCTGCACTCAGTATGCCGTCGAAGCTGTCGTACCGCGCCGAGTCCACACGCGGCAGTGCCTTCACGACGCTGTCGAAGAGTGCGGACACGGGCGTCGACTCGAGGACCGGGCGACGCATCACGCGGTACGCAGCGAGGGCGCGAGCCGGCAGTACAGCCGAGTCACCCGGCGCAAACTGAAGAAGGGCGCGCGCCGCAGAGTCGAGAGAGCGCCACTCTTCAAGGACCACCCATGGCGCAAGGGCGAGTCGCATGCGCCGGGAGCGCTCTCCCGGCTGCGTTGACACGCGCGCTGCCGCGTCAAAGAGTCGCGCCACCCACTTGGCCTCCGACACGCCAAACGTCGATGACGTCGCTGGAATAGTTGGTACGTGGGAGAGCAGGGGGGCACCTCTCGTGAGCTGGTGCGCATCGCGCTCATGCCGGTCCACGTCGACGTCGCGAGGTCGTTCCAGCTGGCGTTGCGCCCGATCCCACACGCCCAACGCGAACTGCGACAGCGCGGTCGCTGCCCGCTCCTGATCGCCTCGCATGATGTGCGCGTCCAGTATCGAATCCAGCTCCTGCAGCGCGGTCGCGCGCACGGCATCGTGCGCGCTGGCGATCTCCACGAGCAGCGCTTCGAGCGCCAGTCCCTCGTCGTCTGGCCGCGCCCTCCGGGCGAGGCGATAGGCCAGCCGCGTACACTGGGCACCCTTTTCGAGGCTGTCGTACGGGGCGCGCGCGACTTGCGCCCAGAGGCGCCGCGCATGTGCTCTCGATCTCGTCTCCGACGCCTGCAGTCCGTACGGGATACACGGCGTACAGCGGGACACCTCGACAACGCGGCCCATCACATCCGGACGCCCAAGCGTGTCATGACAAATGACGAGCGCATGAAGCGCTGATTCGCTCGAGCTTGAGACGATGTCCGTTACGACACCCGGCTCCACGCGATTCA
This sequence comes from Gemmatimonadaceae bacterium, assembly GCA_031421995.1. Taxonomy (GTDB): domain Bacteria; phylum Gemmatimonadota; class Gemmatimonadetes; order Gemmatimonadales; family Gemmatimonadaceae; genus Gemmatimonas. The sequence goes on along the minus strand of JANOPS010000705.1, from coordinate 4,219 downwards.
CGGCTGGCGGTCGAGCGCACGCCGCACTCAGTGCGCAGATGGCAAGGCGAATGGCGATCGTGTGGCGTACCACCATGGACATACCTCCTGAATTCATCATTGCTGCCTTGCCGGGCCGTCGAAGCGCCCACACATGAGAAGAATGCGCCAAAGGGTCACGGGGGGCAACCACGACGTGCGACGACACGGCCGAAGCGGAAAGAAGAATCTGACAGTGCGATAGCGAAACGCCGTTCGCTCTCGTTGTTTACGGTGATGACACGATCGTACACTGCACACAAAGCGTTTCCGCTCAACGGTACGGCGTTCGCGCTCGCCCTGTTTGCCTGCGGCAGCGCCTGCGGCAGCGACAAACCCCTCCCCGCCAGCACGGTAACCACGGGCGCTCCGCAGGCGGTACGCCCACCGTCCCCCGGAGATCCGAACTGTCCACGAACCGGCTCATGGCAACCGTGCGGCTTGGTGGATCGGGTGGCAAAGGCAGGCCTCTCCATCAAGGCCACCAACGACAGCGCGCGGGTCGACTTTCTCCCGGTGCCAGGCGTGCGCTATCGCGTGGCGCTCACCGACACGCTCCTCGCATTCTTCTTCGCCGACTCGGCGGCACTGGCGAAGGCGATCGCGCCGCTGGATTCGCTGCGGATGGCGCCGCGCACCGATTCCTTGTTGCCGTGGCCAGCACTGCCCAGCGTGATTCGCTCCGGCAATTTGCTCGCGCTCTACTTCGCCGAGAGTGATCGGCAGATTGAGCGGTTGCGCCTCGCGATCACAGCCGGCGCGCCGGCGATGTCGCCGCCGTAACGCAACCACACGCGGCCGTCAGCGGCGCTTGGTAAGTCCCGCGAGGACGGACTTGGGCAACCGCACCGAGACACCAATGCCGGGCATGACGACATCCGGTACGTCAAATACTATGGCAAAACCCATGACCACCGCCGCTTCGTTCGACGTGAGCACATAGTCCGTTTCAAGCCATCGCGCGAGATCGGATGTGGCGCGCCGCATGGCTTCGTCCATCGAGCCACCAATGCCCATGCTCATGATGTACTGTGCGTTCTCCGCGCGCGGGACACTGGCAAAGCGCCACCGCTGTACATGGACGCTGAAGGTGACGTCCATAGTCGTCTCCATCGCATCGCCAGTCAGCTCGCCCGCTCCCTGCGCTGCGTGACCATCGCCGATGTAGAGGTAGGCTCCAAGTTCCGTGACGGGCAGATAGATCGTGGTGCCCTCGTGAAGAAAGGCGTTCTCCATGTTCCCACCGAACGGACCGGAGTCGCGCGAACTCGGCACCACCCCATCGCCCGGAGCGACGGCGACGACGCCGAGAAATGGCGTGAGCGGAATGCGTAAGCCGGTCAACGCTGGAGGCGGCGTGGTCAACCGCGCGGTGCCCGTTGTGGTGTCGAGTATCCACTTGTTGTCGATATCGACACCCTTCCGACCGCTGGCGTACTCTACCTCGAGCGCGTTGTCGATGATCGACGTTCCGCTGAACGCCCAGGCCCGATTGAGTCGAACGCGATGCAGCGTGACCGCCAACACATCCCCTGGTACGGTGCCGTCAACATAGAAGGGGCCCGTCAACGGATTGCCGCCCGCCGACAGCTTGTTCCCATCGGCACCAAACGCCCCGCGTCCCCAGCCGCCGGCGTCGACGGTGGTCGTATGAACGGTATCGCCCGGAAACAGTCGCAGGGCCGGAGTCACCGTCGCGCTCAGCGCGCGGTGATACTCGCGTGGTGTGTGATCAAACACACGCGCGGCGGCCGGCGGCACAAAACGCTGCGCTCTCCACGTGCTGGAATCGTTGCCGACGCCAAGCCATCCCGTCAGCGTGTCTCCGCGCAGCGTGCCTCGCCAGCGATAGTCACCAACCGCGAACGTGAGTCGTGATCCACGGAGGGTCCCCGCGAACGCTTGCCCGTACACCCGCCCGCGGACGGTATCGCCCTCAACCAACAGGTCGACGCGTTGTGGTTGGCGATCGCCGTCCATCACGAAGGTCCACTCGCCGGTGACGCGAGCAGGCGACAGGGGTTGCGATTGCGACACGCCGCGAGCGGGTGAAAGGACTGCACTGAGCAGTGCCAAGGAGCGAGCGACGTGCATGAGGAGGGGTTCGAGTTGGAAGTTGAAGCGGCTGTGTGGCCACGCTCCCTCGTGCATTTCGTTCCAGCGCGCGCGTTGGATGCGCGGCACGGGTCCCGATCGTCTATGCCCGAGCGACCGCGCCATGGTTCACCCGCGGCCAAAGGTGGCTAGGTGGGTCGGTCTATGTTCGGTGTTTATTCGTATTGTGCCGCCTCTTTACTCGATGAGAGTCATTTAGTGCAGTTGACGCACGTTTTGCGGTACTTTTTAGCGTTTCGCTTGGCATTTCTGCATCGCATGACGATTTTTCGGTACAAGTCCTCGTTTTTTGCAAACTCAACCGTTGGCTTTTTCTTCAGGAGACTCCCGCCTCATGGCTACACCGATCACGCCGCGCACCGTTGCCCTGCGCGAGATCACGCAACGTCCCGTTCGTATTACCAGCCGCCCGGAAGAAAACGGCGTGCAGCAACCGGTCAGCAACTGGTACGGCATGAACACGTTTGGCCTTCGGCAAATGAAGGCCAAGCTTCCCAAGGGCGTGTATAACAAGCTCGCCGCGTCCATCCGCCTCGGCAAAAAGTTGGACAGCGATATCGCGCCGACGGTCGCCCAAGTCATCAAGGAATGGGCAATCTCGCGCGGCGTGACCCACTTCACGCACTGGTTCCAACCGCAAACCGGGCTTACCGCCGAGAAGCATGACGCGTTCCTGAACTTCGACGAACACAAGCTGCCCATGGAATCGTTCACGGGCGAGCAGCTGATTCAGTCGGAACCAGACGCCTCCAGCTTTCCGTCGGGCGGACTGCGCGCGACCTGGGAAGCGCGTGGCTACACGGCGTGGAATCCCGCATCGCCGGTGTTCATCAGCGAGACCGGTGGCGTCAAGTATCTCTGTGTCCCGTCGGTGTTCATCGGGTACAACGGCGAAGCGCTGGACGAAATGACGCCGCTGCTGCGCAGCTCAGACGTGCTGTCGCAACGCTCTATGGACTTGCTGGAACTCATCGGCGACAAGGGCGTGTTGCGCGTCAATACCACGTTGGGCGTGGAACAGGAGTTTTTCATCATCGATCGTGCGCACTTCGCCCTGCGCCCGGATCTGATCATGGCCAACCGTTCGCTGGTTGGCGCCCCGCCCCCACGCGGACAGCAGCTCGAAGATCACTACTTCGGCGGCATTCCGGAGCGCGTCCAGGCGTGCATCAGTGAAGTGGAGCTCGAGCTCTACAAGCTCGGCGTCCCCATCGTGACGCGTCACAACGAAGTGGCACCGTCGCAGTTCGAAATGGCGCCCATCTTCGAAGACTCGGACATCGCCGTCGATCACAATCATCTCGTGATGAGCATCCTGCGCAAGATCGCGTTGCGTCATGGGCTGCAAGCCATCGTGCACGAAAAGCCGTTTGCCGGCATCAACGGATCGGGCAAGCACTGCAACTGGTCGCTGTCGATCACGTCAGACAACTCGCTCGACGGCACCAACCTGCTCAAGCCGGGCAAGACGCCGCATCAAAACCTGCGCTTCCTGCTCTTCTTGGCCGCTGTGCTCGAAGGTGTGCACAAGCATGCAGGTCTGCTCCGCGCCGGCATTGCGACCAGCGGCAACGAACACCGCTTGGGTGCCAACGAAGCGCCGCCGGCCATCATCTCGGCCTTCCTGGGCAAGGGCCTCACGCAGGTCATCGACGACATTGCCGCCGGCAAAACGTCACCCGCCAACGCCGAGCAGGCGATGCTGAAGCTGGGAGTGGCCAAGCTGCCGGAAGTGGAACAGGACAACACCGATCGCAATCGCACGTCGCCGTTTGCCTTTACCGGCGCGAAGTTCGAGTTTCGCGCCGTGGGTGGGTCACAGAGCATTGCGTTTCCCGTGATGTTGCTGCAAGCCGCGGTCGCCGAAGCGCTCGCCGATATGACGGCAACGTTGCAGAAGGAGATCAAGACCGCGAAGAGCGTGAATGATGCGGTGCTCAAGGTCGTGCGCGCGTCGTTCAAAAAGTCGGCAGCGGTTCGTTTTGAAGGGAACAACTACTCCGACGAATGGGTGGTGGAAGCCAACAAGCGTGGCTTGCTCAACCTGCGTCGCGCGCCGGACGGACTGGCGCAACTGACCACGAAG
>JANOPS010000704.1:0-12964 GCA_031421995.1 Gemmatimonadaceae bacterium | reverse complement strand
GCCACCGTGGCCGGCTTGGCGCCGCTCACGTTTTCGACGAGCATCGGGGCCGCGAATGTGGTGACCATCGTCAGCGGGAATTCGCAGACGGGAGCGCCGGGAGCCGCCTTCGCAGCGCCGTACACGGTTCGTGTGGCCAATGCCGCGGGTACGGCACTGGTCGGAGTACCTGTCACGTTCGCCATTACCTCCGGCGGCGGAACGTTAAGCGCGACGGCGGTGACCACTGGTGCGAACGGTCAAGCGGCCACGACGTATACGGCTGGTGCCACTGCAGGTCCGTCCACCGTCACAGCGACGGTCGCCGGGGGCAGCACGGTCACGTTTAACGCGACCACGAACGCGAATGTGGTGACGATTGTGAGCGGGAACAACCAGACCGCCGCCATCAACGCAGCGATTGCGAACCCACTGACGGTACGTGTCGCGGATGGCACGGGCACCGTCGTGGCTGGCGCTTCCGTGACGTGGACCATCGTGTCCGGCGGCGGTACGCTCGGCACGCCGAATGCCACTACCAGCGCCGCGGGGTTGGCAACGACCACGTACACGAATGGCGGCACAGCGGGCGCGGCAGTCGTGCGCGCGACGCTCACAAACGGCAGCACGGTCACCTTCGCGGTCACCGCGACGCCGTAGTGTTGAGCAGCACACCGCAGTAACAAAGCGGCGTAGCGCATCTTCGCGCTGCGCCGCTTTGTATTGGTATTCGCCGAGCGGAATCGCGCGGGTTCGCTACAGGTTATTGTGTTGGAGGTACCCGCCGATCGCAAACACCGGCGGCCTTTGACTCCCCGCCGACACCGTAAGGACCTCGTAGCCCGTTTCGGTGACGAGCACGGTATGCTCCCATTGAGCCGACAGCGAGCCATCGCGCGTGGCGATCGTCCAGCCGTCGTAACGGCGCCCAAAGTGGCGATCCTGCTGCACGTCACGTCTACCGACGTTGATCATCGGCTCAATGGTGAAAATCATGCCTGGGCGCAGTTCTTCTAGCGTGCCAGGCCGTCCAAAGTGCGGTATCTGCGGTTGCTCATGAAAGCGGGCGCCGAGTCCGTGGCCGCAGAACTCGCGCACCACAGAAAACCCAGCCGCTTCCGCACACGTTTGTATGGCGTATCCAATGTCGCCGACGTGCGCGCCCGGTTTGACGACCATGATGCCGCGCCACATCGCATCATACGCGATGTCACACAATCGGCGCGCAACGCTGCCGGCATCGCCAATGACAAACATGCGACTGGTATCGCCGTGCCAGCCATCCTTGATCACCGTCACGTCGACATTGACGATGTCGCCGTTGCGCAAGGGTCTGTCGTCAGGGATACCATGGCAAACGACGTTGTTGATTGACGTACAGATCGAGCCGGGGAAGGGCGGGTACGCCGATGGTTGATAGCCGAGCGTCGCTGGAATACCGCCCTGCGCGTGCACGATGTGCTCGTGTGCCAACCGGTCAAGCTCCCGGGTCGTGACGCCGGCCACGACATGCGGCGTGAGCATATCCAACACCTCGGACGCCAGAGTCCCGACACGGCGCATGCGCGCGACGTCCTCCGCGGTCTTGATGGCGATGCTCATGGTCGAAGCACAGTGCTCCAGGTGGAGGTGATCTTGCAGAAGTGTCGATACCCGCGTCGACGCGCGGACACTGTGCAGGGCGGCTTGCGTCCTTCAGCCATCTAGCGACAAGTTAGCGCGACGGCTAGCGTCTGTAGAGTCTGACGACCCAGCGGGAGAGCTCTCCCGTGGACCTCTCCACCCTTCAGGTACCGAATGCTCCAGAGTCTTCGCGACCAGCTCGAGCTACGCTCGGACGATCTTACGACATGGGAAGGCCTGTGTCGCCAGGCATCGTCCGAAGTCGTTCGACCGGGTATGCTGGTGCGTTCGATCGGTGATGCCGTCACCGATGTCTTGGTTATTGAGGAGGGGCTCTTTGAAGTGGCCACGCCGGGCTCGCCCGCGCAGTGGGCGACGGCCGGCGCCACCGTTGGGCTCGCCGCTTCGCTTTCCGGTGCCCCCTCACTCGTCACCGTCACCGCGTTGCGTCAGGGCAGACTGTCGCGTGTGCCGGCGAGCGCGATTTGGGAGCACTACCGTGCAACGCAGGCCTCCATCGCGGTCATTGCCCGATTGGCGATCGCTCCGGATCACGGGCTGGTACCACTGCCGCCCGACCCGCTCATCGTCACCGCGCTGTTTGAGCAGTGCGACGACGACGCGGCCTTCGAGATCGTGGAACATCTGGAGAACGCCGCGAGCGCGAGCGTGCTCGGCGATGTGCGAGTCGTCCGAATCAGCGCAACGCCATCGCTCGCGGACGCCAACCTCGCCGCCGAATTAGCCGCGCATGAAGAGGGGGTCGCTACGGTGATCTACGTCGTGAACGGCGCGTACGGCGCACGCGCGGCAGATGTCGTGGCGCATGCTGACCGCGTGATCGTTTTTCAGCCCTTTGGGGTTGAACATGCGACGTCAGAGGCATTCGGAACGGCGTGCGACGGCTCCGCGTTGCGCCACGCGGAGCTGGTGTACGTGCGGAGTGCACACGAGCCGGTGTCCACGGTAACACAGCGACTCCCTGTCCCGCCGAACGTGAAGCGGATTCATCTGCTGCTCGAGCCGCCGGCGGCGCAACTGCAGATGCTGCTCACCGACTTGCGTCGGAGTGCTCGCGAATACGAAGTGTTGCGCGAGTTCGAAGTCTTCGCGGACTTGAGTGATCCGGAGCTCGCATCTATCCAACGCAGCTTGCGCTGGCAGCGCGTGGATGGCGGGAGCACGCTGCTGCGGCAAGGCGACCTAGCGACGGATGCGTGGTTGATCCGGGCTGGACGGCTTGAAGTCGTGCAGCAAACAGCGGCCGGAGAGCGGCATGTGTCGTGGCTTGGGCCCGGAGCGTTCGTGGCGGAGATCGGGCTGCTGACGGGCGCGAGGCGGGTCGCGTCGGTGCGTGCGGTGCGCGATAGCACAGTCGCACGACTTGATCCGCAGACGGTTGAATCGCTCCTGGCACGTTCGCCGAGTTTTACGCGCATGGTCGCGCGCATCCTTGCGACACGCGCCGGCGGCAAGACAGACTACCGGGAACGCCGTGCGCGCACGATCTCCGTGATCCCGCTGGACGGAGCGGAACGTACGAGCGCGTTTGTCGCCGAGCTTGCGGCCGTCTGCGATGACGACAGCGTGGAAACAATCGTGGTGGATGCCGTGCGGCTCAATGCCACCCTTGGCCCCGACGCGTCCAGTACGCGGCGCGGCGACGTTGGTGATGCGGAGATCATCAGCTGGCTTGACCAGCTGGAGCATCGCTACGATCTCGTCATTCTTGTTGGCGAGTCGGCGATCGATTCATGGACGCGACGGGCTGTCCGACAGAGCGATCACATCCTGTTCGTGGCGGACGCCACTACTTCACCAGAGCTGCGCGCCATCGAGCGTGAACTGCTTGACGTGGCGGAAGCGGAATCGTCGCAAGCACGCGCGCGGTCCTCAGGCAAGACGTTTGGCGGTACGTGCCATCTCATCCTGCTGCAGCCGCCCGCCATTTCTGAAGCAACAGGTACCGGACGCTGGCTCGCCGAGCGTCCGCACCATACGCACCATCATGTCCGTGCGCGCGAGCGGAGCGATATCGCGCGACTCGCGCGTCGACTGACGGGTCGTGCGGTGGCGCTCGCCTTGAGTGGAGCGTCGTCGCGCGCGCCGGCGCATTTCGGCGTGGTCCGGGCGATTGACCATCACGAGCTCCCCATTGACTTGTTGAGCGGCAGTAGCTCGGGCGCGGGCGTGGCTTCGATGCTCGCATGTGGGATTCGCGCGGAAGAGGGGCTCGCGAAAGCGCTGCACATCATCACGAACGGCCCGCCGCGCATGCGTCACTTCCAGCCGCCAATTACCGCAATGACCAGCGGGGCGCATGCTGATCGGACCCTGCAGGCCGTGTTTGGTGACCGACAACTCGAGGATCAGTTCATTCCTGCCATCCTGATGGCCGTGGATATTCGACGACATCGGGCGGTCCAGCTGACGCGCGGGCCCATCTGGAAGCTGGTGCGCGCGAGCGGATCCCTGCCGCTCTTGTGGCCGCCGGTCTGGCACAACGACGACCTGCTGGTGGATGGCGCCATCATCAACTTTTTGCCGGTACAGGTGTTTGGCGATCAAGCGGCCGACGGACTCATTATTGCCAGCAACCTTGATGAAACCGCAGGAGTTGGAGCGCCCGCGTTCAAGAGCGCACTGCAGTACGGCACGGTGCTGAACAGTTGGCGTGAGTTGTTCCGCCGGTTTCGCGGTTCACGGACTTCGCGTGCACCGAGCCTGGTCAGCATCTTGTACCACACGATGGCGATTCCGAGTTTTCAGCAGCTTGAAGGGCTGAACGCACTCGCCGAGCAGGACAACGTCTGCCTCATCACGCCGCCAATCGGTTCGTTCGGCCTCTTTGATGTCAAGGCGGACGTCGGAAGAAAACTGGAGACGATCGCGTTTGAGCATGCGCGTGTGGAGCTCAAGCGTGTTGCAGCACGTTGGCACTCACGGCTCGAGTGGCGAACGGCCACCACGGCCGTCCCGACACCGGCGTCGATGTCGGCCCTCGAAGATCCTGCCTCGTGACCCGTCGTTAGTCCTCGAGCAACAGATCACCGCAGGCGATCACCTTGCCCATGGTGGTCGGCGATTCGTGAATGTTCACATAGAACTCGCCTGAATCCGGCAACGCCAAGCGCAGGGTCGCTTTGCTCTCGGCCGTTCCGGTTGCACTCGTGGTGAGGGGGGCGTACGAGGTCGCGCCACCAAATACGGCCCCACCCTTCTTGCAACTCCCGATGTGGACATGCCAGGGGCGTCTCGCACCGGGCGTGTCGCCCTTGTAGCTCACGCTGACGGCGGTCGTGCCTTTCGTCTTTCCGCCCACCATTTCGACGAGTCCGCGAATCTTTGAGCCTTCCTTCCCCAGCACCATGCCATCCCAGGCGACGTGACGCATCGTGGCCGCGTACGCCAGAGGGGATGACGCGATCAGCAGTACCGTCGCCGCAAACATCGTTCGTCTTTTCATGGTCATCTCCGAGGTATGTTGGGACACCGCTCACATCCGTTTCAGCGAGCGGTATTGCCCGCGTGTCTTGAGGGAAATCGTTACGGCCGAACCCGATCGATTGCGCCAAAACCATCCGTGGACGCCGTCGAAGACGGCCACAATCTCTCCCTGATCTTCGCGCGCCATGCCCTTTGCATAGCTGTGTGCGGCGAAGTCCTTCGGTGCGTTCGGCGGTTCGCCGTGGCGGTTGAAGTACACCTCGCCCGAGTCTGCCGACCACGAATAGAATGCGGTGTCGTCCTTCTGCATGTCCAGCTTGAGTTCGACGCCCTTGTTGGGTTGCAGCGTTACGCTCACGGTGTCTCGCCACGCAATTCCTGTTGTATCAATTACCACAGCTGATGCTTTACCGCCAGCGGCGGCTGGTAAAGACGGCCGTGCCAGGCCGGTCGCCGTGTCCTGTGCGAGCGCAACCTTGATCCGCCCCATTTCTGTCAATCCGAGCACCGCGCCCAGACCGAGCGGATCGCGGCCCGTCTCAGCGGGCAGCACGACGCCAACCGCCAGCAGCGCGGCAACGACGAGTGCCGCCACCGTCGCGCGGGTGAGCGCGGCTCGTGAGGGGAGCGACTCGGATGGTGTCGACGGCTGTTGCACGAAAGTCATGAGGCGGGTGACGGAGTGAAGTAGCCCGTGAGCTGGTACACGATGAGCGATACACCGCTGAGCAACAAGCAGACGTTCGCCGCCGTCGCATAGCGCACAAACGAGGCGCTGCGACGCCAATAGCTGATCGCGATCAGAATCGCAGAGAGCGCCAGGAGCTGCCCGATCTCGACGCCAATGTTGAACGCGAGAAGATTGGGAAGCAGCCCGTCTGTTGCGAGCTCGAAATCCAGCATCTTGGTTGCCAGGCCGAGCCCATGACAGAGGCCGAACAGCATAGTCGCCGCGCGCGGGTCGGGCTGGCGACCAAACCACTTGGCGAGGAGGCCAAGGTTGTCGATGGCTTTGTAGGCGACCGATGCCCCGATGATCGCGTCGATCAGGAATGCATTCACGTGAACCTGTGCCAGCACGCCCGCGATCAACGTCATGGAATGCCCGAGTGCGAACAGCGTCACGTACAGCCCGATGTCCCTGAGTCGGTATAAATAGAAGATCACGCCGACGAGAAACAGCAGGTGGTCGTATCCGGTGACCATGTGCTTTGCACCAAGGTACATGAACGGCATGATGCGGACGCCGAACGTTTCCATGATGTAGCCTTTGTCGCCTGCGGTGACACCGTGCGCGAGCGCAAGACCGGGGGTCAGCGCGAGCAGTGCCGCCGCGAGCAACGCCGCCGCGTACAGCGCGCCGTGCCAGCGCGCGACGGGGTTACGACTTCGCATAGAGGATCATCTGCGTGCACCGGAATACGGCGATGGTCTTCCCGCGCTCCGCGTGCGTGACGACGGCGTCCCACACGTGGGTGGATCGTCCCAGGTGCACCGGCGTAGCGACGCACGCAATCGTGCCGTCTCTCGCAGTGCCGAGGAAGTTGGATTTAAGCTCGATGGTAGTGAACCCAGTTGCGTCCGACGGGAGATTGGCGATACAGGCAAATCCTGCGCAGGAATCGGCCAGGGAGACCACTGCGCCGGCATGCAAGAATCCGTTTGGCGCCATGAGTTCCTGACGCACGCGGCACTCCGCGCGCACTGCCGCCGCATCGGCGTGTGTGAACACGATGCCAAGGTAGGCAGGGTAGTGGCCCGCGATGCGCGCGTTGAATTGATCAAGCAGACTCATGACGGGCGCTCTCCTATCGCTTTGCTGGTGGATCTTCCGTCCACCACCACTGCGGTGGGAGCGGCTTGGCACGCGGCCACACTTCATCAAGCGTGTTGCCGTCGTAGAGCCGTCCGTTCTTCATAACGTAGCGTACCGAGTTGGTATTGCGAATGTCGGTGAGCGGGTTTTTGTCGAGGATTTGCAAGTCGGCCAGTTTGCCGACTTCCAGTGAGCCCAGATCTTTGCCCAAGCCGATCGCGTCCGCGCCATGCAAGGTGCCGGCGCGCAGGGTTTCCAGCGTGCTCATGCCGCCCGACTGCATCATCCAGAGCTCCCAGTGCACGCCCAGTCCCTGCAACTCGCCGTGCGAGCCCAACCCTACGCGGCCGCCGGCCTTCACCATCTTGGCCATCTGCTGGGCGTGGCCCTTGAAGATGTACTGATCATCGCGATTGTACTGCAGCGACTTCCACGAATCGAGTTCGTCGTGCGGTGTGAACCGGCGGAGCTTCTGGTCCTCGTCTACGTTGTAGTGGGTAAGCCAGTAATTGAGGCCGGTCGGACCGCCGTAGCCCACGATCAGTGTCGGCGTGTAGGTGATGCCGCTGAATGACTGCAGTTGCACCACGTCCTTGAACAGGGGGAAGATCGGCATCGCGTGCTCAAGACCGGGATAGCCGTCTTGCATGAGCGTGAGATTCATCGTGAGGTTGGAGCCGCCCTCGGTGGTGGACGTCAGCCCCAACTCGTTGGCGGCCATGATGACCCACTGCCGCACTTTGCGATCGCCGGCAAGATACTGCTTGATCGTCTTGGTGTTGTAGTGATCGGCGTAGCGCCGCAGCACGTCGCGCGCTTCATCAAGGCTCTTGATGTTGTCGGCCGAGAAGATGCCTGGGCCCGTGGAGTACAGGCGGGGGCCAATCAGGGCGCCCGTCTCCATCAGGTCGGTGTAGGTGAGAATGTCGGTTGCCGAGGTTTGCGGATCGCGCTGTGTGGTGACACCGTACGCCAGGTTGGCGAGCAGCTGCGTGACCTGATCGCGATGCACACCCCAGCCAAACCAATTGTGGGCGTGAATGTCGACGTAGCCGGGAATGATGGTCTTGCCACTCACGTCGATGACGCGAGCGCCCGAGGGCACGCGCACCGAGCCGCTCTTGCCGACGGCCACGATGCGGTTATCCGTCACGACGATGTCGCCCTTGTCGATCACACGATCGCCCTGCATGGTCACGATGCGCGCGCCTTTCAAGACTACTGTGCCACGCGGTTTGTCTTTGGTGGCGTTGATCGTGACGTCGTAGCGTACCGCTTCGTAGGCGACGAGCGATTTCTTCGTGCTGTCGCGTGCCGCGCCAGGACCGGCGGCGGCAGCACCAGCGGCCCCGCCTGCACCAGCGGTACCGCCAGCCGGTGGCGCCGCGCTGATGGAGTCCGCTCGGGCGCTCGAATCGCGAATCGCAATCTCCGCCGCGCGGACATCGTACTGGAAATAGCTGCGGCCGATCGAGTAAAACGCCGATCGTGCATCGGCTGACCAGCCAATGAAATCGCCGCCGACTTTCGAGAGCCGCGCCGTGGGCACCGAACTGAACGACACCGCGACGGCAGGTGCTTGTCCCACAACTGGCGGCACGGTGATCACAAAGACGTTGTGGTTGGCCAACACGAGCGCGCGCTGTCCATCGGGAGCAAGCAGCACTTCATCGGGTGTGGGCGGCGGCGGCGGTGTGGCGCCGGGCGGAAGTGGTTGTGACGGTGCCGGCGGACCGGCGACCCGCACCACCACTTTGCGATCGGTGCCGTCGAAGCGCATGGACACGAGCCCTTCGGCGCCCGCCCACACGTAGAGCCGCGAGCTATCGGGTCCAACGTGTGGAACGCTGCGACCCTGCTGCGATTGTCCGCTGCCCACCCACGCAATGCGTGTGATCTCACCACCGTTGGATGGCAACCACACGTACTCAAGCTCCGCGTTGGAGAGACTGCCGAAGTCTTCAAACTGTCGCATGCGACTGTAGCGTGACCCGCGCACCGCCATCAAGCGCGTGCCGTCCTTGGTGTACGCGATCTTGTCGAAGTAGGCGGCGAGTCGCGTGAGCCGTTCGGTCGCGGCGTTACCATCGGCACGCACGCGATAGATGTTGCCGCCAGCCGTATCGGTCCACGTGGCGTAGGCGAGGTACTGGCCATCGGGCGACCACACAGGGGCATGCTCTACCATGCCGCCGCGCGTGAGTCTTCGCGTGTTGCGGACTTGTCGACGCGCCGTGTCACCGACGGCAGGCGCCGGATCAAGGTCGCCCACGTACAGTGCATCAAGCGCCGTAAACGCAATGCGACGGCCGTCGGGCGACGGCCGTGCACCACGAATCTGCGTCACCACCAGCGTGGAATCATTGATCGGATACTCGAATTTGGCGAGCGCACCCATCTGCTGATCGACCTGGGCGGTGAATGGAATCGCGGTCACCGTGCCGCTTGGGACCTCGACCCGCCAGATCTTCCCGTTGAAGCTGGTGATCAGGGCTTTCGAGTCTGGGGTGAAGGCCGATGCGGGATACAGGTCGCGATCGTTGACGCCTCCGCCCTGCGAGTTGTCGCGTTGCACGTCCATCACCAGCCATCGTTCCTGTCCGGTGGCAAGATCACGCAGCTTGAGTGCTTCGCGGGCATCGCGTCGCGTCGCATACACCAGCCACTTGCCGTCAGGGCTTGCAACGGGTCGGAAGGCGCCCTCGGTCTCGTGCGAGCGCACCAGCGTGCGACCGGTCTCGCGGTCAAACTGCGCCAGTTGATATTGCCCCAATCGACGCGCGTTGCTGCGTGCCGCGTGTTCATCATTCTCGTCGCGCACGGATTGCGCGTCGTGCTCATGCGCATTCTCGGCAGCGCCGTTAGCGGACGCGCCGTTGGCGAGCGTTGGCGCAACACCGCCGCTCACGTTGACCCACAGATACCGCGCGTCGCCCGATGGCGCGGCCGCGTAGTGCGATGGCGCGGGTGGCGCGCCCGGTGCGGCGCCTTCCGGGCGAATGCCGGTGAGTTGGAGTCCTGAGCCGCCGTCCTTGTTGAACATCCACAGCTGGCCCGTACGCGAGGCGATCACGTATTGCCCGTTCTCCGCCCAGATTGGCGACGCGAAGTTCATGCGTTCGCTCTTGGTGAGCGCTCGCGCTTTCGAGCCGTCGATATTGGCCAGCCACAGGTTCTTGGATCCATTGCGGTCGGAGACAAACGCAATCTGGGTGCCATCCGGCGAGTAGCGCGGTTGCTGATCCCAACCGGTACCGCTGGTGATGCGGGTGGCGGCGCCGCCGGCGATGGGCAGCGTATAAAGATCACCCAGAATATCGAAGACGATGGTCTTGCCGTCCGGTGAGACATCGAGAGAAATCCACGAGGCCTCGTCGGTGGAGAAGCGGAGCGTCCGCGGCGTAGCCAGCGGGAGGCCCGCGGTGCGCGCGACGGCCTTCACCGCGCTGTCGTTCTGCGCAGCGGTTTGCGCGGCGAGCGCACTGCCGGTTACCGACACGGCGATGACGAACGCTCCGGTTGCGAGCGGAACGCGGCGCATCGGGTGGAAGGGGTTCATCGAACAGGTCTCCAGTATTCGGTGGCGTCGATCGCGGACACGACGACGTGCTTGGCGTCGAAGGTAGGGTTGGCGGCGGGGGCACGCCAGAGAGCATGGCGAACGGCGACGACAATCGAGGGATCAGGGCGGCTGAACGGCGGAGGGAGGGGTGAGGCACACATGCAGGCGTGGGCTGTGAGCTTTGGGGCTTGAGGCGTGAGCGCCTGCTTGAGGGATGAGGGGTGAGGCTTGGGCGACTCAGGCCTGGGGTATGAGGCGGGTATGAGGCGTGAGGTCCGCCTCGCTCGCAGCACGCGCCAGCGCACGCGCCACACCACACAGCTGCCATACTGCCCGAAGGGCAATCCCATCGTACCTCAAGCCTCACACCGCGTACGCCTCAGACCTCATACCTCAGGCCTGAGTCGCCCAAGCCTCACCGCTCATCCCTCAAGCAGGCGCTCACGCCTCAAGCCCCAAAGCTCACAGCCCACGCCTGCATGTGTGCCTCACCCCTGCCCTCTCCTGAGCTCTGAGGAGAACAGCAGAGCTCTGAGGAAAGACAGCGCCTCGCTGGATTCGCGCGTAGGTTTGTCGTCATCCCCCCCAACGCCGTACCCGCTCAGCAATCACACCAAGAGGAATGGTTTATGCGCTGCCCCTCGTGTCGTTCGATGGTCTCCACCAGCGTCCTGTGGTTGACGGTTGCCGTCTCCGCCGCGGGTGCCCAGAACAGTGAGCAGGCGGCGGCGATTGCGGCCGATAAGGCGCTGCTCGCGAAAGAGACATACCAAATGCCGCCCGCCGAGATCGCCAAGCTCGTTTCGGCGCCTCGGCATCTGAATGTGTCGCTCAGCGTGCCGAGTCCCGACCGTCGCGTTTTTCTGAAACAGGAGAGCGAGGGTCTGCCAAGCGTTCAGGCGTTTGGCAAACCGCACACGTACTATGCCGGCTTACAGGTGGACACCAAGGCCAACCGCGCACGCACGCTGACCACCCGTGGTGGTTCCGGATTGTCGCTCATAGACGCAACGACCGGAAAATCGACCGCTATCGTGGTGCCGAAAGGTGCCACTGTCAGCAGCCCGTCGTGGGCGCCAGACGGCAAGCAGCTGGCGTTCATTGCGAACTTTGACGCCGCATCGCATGTGTATGTCGCCGATGTTGCGACCGGGAAATCCGTGCAGATCACGAAGGCGCCGCTGCTGGCCACGCACGTCACCACGATCGACTGGACCGCCGACGGGAAAAACGTCGTGACGGTGTTGCTGCCGGACGGACGCGGCGCCGAACCGAAGAAGCCCGACATCGCGGTGGGTCCTCAGGTGCGCTTGTGGTTGGATGCGGTCAAGTCGCCGCAGCGGCAGTTTGCGAGCCTGATGGAAGAGCCGTGGGAGTTTGAACAGCTCAAGTACTACAGCACGGGTCAGCTGGCGGTGATCGACGTGAAGACCAAGGTGGCGCGGAAGGTGGGGACGCCCCAGATGATTGCGAGCGTTGACGCATCACCAGATGGACAGACGTTCCGCGTGACCACGCTGCAGGAGCCGTTTTCGTACGTCGTCCAGGTGTCGAGCTTTGGCACGCTGGAGCAGCTGTGGGATGTGAACGGCAAAGTCATGACAGAACTGCAGAAGCGTCCGCTGCGCGAAAAGCCGGACTCAACGCAGGGCGGTGCCGGGTTTGGCGGCGCGGCGGCGCCTGACGGTCCGGCCGGCAAGCGCATGCTGTCGTGGATGCCGAGTGGTGTGGGTATGTACTACGTGGCCGGTGACTCGGCGGCTGCGCGCGGTGCGCCGGGTGGTGCGGCGGGTGGTCGCGGTGGGCGTGCCGGTGGCGAAGGTGGTGGTGCAACGCCCGCGCGTCGTGAACGCGTGATGCAGTGGATGCCGCCGTATGGAGCAACAGATGCCAAGGTGCTGTACCAGGCAGATGGCGCGATCGGTTCGCTGGCCTTTACCGACGACGGGAAGCAGCTCTTTATCGGCACGTCGGCGAACAATACCGGCGAGATCTATCATGTCGATCTCTCGGCGCCCACGGAAAAGCACACGATTGTGAAGCAGCGTGCGTATACACCGTCCTTTGGCGGCGGCGGCGGACGTGGCGGGGCTGGTGGTGGTGGACGTGGCGCGGCGGCCGCCGACGACTCGCTGCAGTTCTATGCAAATCCTGGCGCGATGCTGACCAAGCGCGGCACCAACGGTGGACAGGTGGCGATGGTCTCTTCCGACGGCGCGGTGTACCTGTCGGGCACGCAATACTTCAAGAACTATTTGCAGACCGCGCCGCGGAACTTCGTGGACAAGATCACGATCAAGACGGGTGCCAAGACGCGCATCTTCGAAAGTGCCGCCGACGCGTCTGAATCGGTGACGGCGCCGCTCGACGACGATTTTTCTCGCGCCATTGTGACCCGCGAGGCGCCGAAACAAGTGGCTGACGCGTATCTGCGTGACATGAAGACGGGCACGACGACCAAGCTCACCACGAACACCGATGTCGCTCCGGAATTCACCAACGCGATTCGCAAACGCATCACCGTGACGCGCCCGGAT
>JANOPS010000703.1:0-3383 GCA_031421995.1 Gemmatimonadaceae bacterium | reverse complement strand
CGGTTGCATGGTGAATAGATGCGACGGTTTGGCGAGGATTGTGGGTGTGAGTTCCTGCAGCGCGTTGATCTGGTCGAGCACCCACATGCCGCGCGCGTGTGACGCGAGCACGAGCGCGTTGTCGCGTGCGTGGATGGCCATATCGTTGAACGGCATGGTGGGCATGTTGTTGCGCAACGCTACCCAATGCGCGCCCTGATCGGGTGAGAGGAACATCCCGAATTCGGTCGCGAGGTACAGCAGGTTGGCGTTGCGCGGATCTTCGCGAATGGTCCGTGCCACACGCTCGGCGGGCAGATCGCCAACGATCGACGTCCACGTCGTACCGAAGTCGGTCGTCTTGAAGATGTAGTTTTTGAAGTCGTTGCTGCGATGGTTGTCCACCGTGACGTAGGCCGTGCCATCGGCGTACCGTGAGACTTCCACGCCGCCAAACCACGCGCTAGCGGGCAGTCCGGGGAAACGTGTCTGTTGATCGTCCCACGTGAGGCCGCCGTTGCGTGTCACGCGAAAGCGCCCGTCGTCCGAGCCGACATACAGCACGCCCTTACGACGCGGCGACTCAGCCAGTGAGATGATGCCGGGGAAGAAGGGCACGCCGTCGTCGATCGATAGCGTGTTCTCGGTGGGCTTGCGGCCCATGAGCGGCAGCGTGGAGCGGTCGACGCCCGTGGTCATGTCGCCCATGTCGGTCCATGTGAGTCCGCGATCGCGCGAGCGAAAGAGATGTTGCGCGCCAGCGTAGATCGTGGATGCGTCATGCGGCGAAATCACGATGGGTGCATCCCAGTTGGCCGGATGCATTTGATTGCCAAGTTCTTGCGACGCGCCTGGCTTTCCCCAGGTCTCCCAGTTGCGTCGGCCGCCAATGCGGCCCGTGGCGTCGCCGGGGCGAATATCTTGCACTTCCCATGTGCGCGTGTTGTTGCGCTGCAGCCCGAGGAATTGTGACGTAGAAAAGACAGTGCCCGGATTCTTGTTATCTACCACGGTAGAGAATCCATCTCCACCGCAGAGGCGCGACCACGCGTCGTTCAGGATGCCGTTGGTCGTCCAGCTCGCACTCGGACCCGTCCAGCAGCCATTGTCTTGCAGGCCACCATACACGTTGAAGGGCACGGCGTTGTCGAGCGACACGCGATAGAACTGTGACAACGGGAGCGAGGCGACGTACAGAAACTTGTTGCCGCGATCATAGCTGATGCCAATGCCACCGTCGTCGAGCTTCACGACGTGCTTGCTGTTGAGCGGATTGACCCACACAAACCGATCGTCGCCGTGCGTGGTGGTGCGTGGTGCGGTGAAGGTCTTGCCGCCGTCGTCGCTGAACGAGTAGGCGTTCAGCATGTAAATGCGTTTGTCGTCGCTCGGATCGATGATGGGCTGGCTTGCGTACATCGGACGCGGATTCCAGTCGGAGAGAAAGGTCCACGTGTCACCCTTGTCATCGCTGCGATAGAGCCCGGCTTTGCGCTGGCCGTACGCGGTCGATGCGTTGTAGCGAAAACCCTGCTCGATGCTGACGACGACGACGTTGGAGTTGCGGCGGTAGATCGAGATGCCAATGCGTCCGTATTCACCGGAGGGAAGCCCGTTGCCCGTCACCTTCTTCCATGTGGAGCCCGCGTCGGTGCTTTTCCAGAGCGCGCTACCCGGGCCACCACCATCAAAGCCGAATGCACTCCGCCGCCGCTGATAGGTCGCGGCGAGCAGGATCTCGGGGCTTGTGGGGTCGATCGCCACGTCGGTAGCGCCGGTTTCGTCGTCTACGAACAAAATGCGCGTCCACGTGCGTCCACCGTCTGTTGTTTTGTACAGGCCGCGCTCACCCCCCGCGCCCCACACCGATCCCTGCGCGGCGACATAAGCGATGTCGCGATTGGTGGGATGCAGCACGATGCGCCCGATGTTCTTGCTGTTGCGGAGGCCCATGTTCGTCCACGTCTTCCCGGCATCGGTGGACTTGTACACGCCGTCGCCCCAACTGACCGACTGGCGATTGGCGCGTTCACCGGTGCCCGCCCAGACGATATCCGGATTGGCTTGGTAGATCGCGATGTCGCCAATCGAGTGGACCGGCGCGGCATCAAAGATCGACTGCCACGTGACCCCGTTGTCGCGGGTTTTCCAGATGCCGCCGGTGGCACCGCCGACGTACCAGGTGTAAGGGTCGGATTCCACCACGTCCATGTCGACCACGCGACCGCTCATGGACGCGGGGCCAATGCTGCGCAGGCGCAACCCGGCAAGGTCGGCGGCGGCATACGGGGCCGGTGACTGCGCGAGTGCGGCCGGCGTGCCAGCGGCGACTAAGCCGACGAACACGCCAATGGTACGGAATGCGCGGCGGTAAGGCTGAGGGATCGTGATCATGGATGGGCGTTCTAGGGTGGGGCGGGACGAGTCGCACGGATGTTGCCGCCGTGAGGGGCGACAGGCAAGTGCGAGGAGGACGTTTGGTGTTTCGGAGGGGCGCTGTCCGGCGTTGTTCTGCGTGTTCTGCGTTGTCCGGCGTTGTTTGGGCGTGGTGTGCAAGTTGCCACGGCTCGCGCGTCTCCCGTGTGGGCGCCCGTGTGGGCACCCGTCTCGGTGCTAACTTCCGGTCGCGCCCCCAGCGCGTGCCGGCTTCATCTACCCCCGTCATGGACGACCTCGACCGGCTCTTTCGCGAGTACCACGCTCCCCTCGTGCGCTACCTGACGCGACGCCTCGGCGACCGTGACCTGGCCGAAGAGGTGGCCCAGGAGACGTTTCTCCGTGCCATGCGCCATGGGCCGGTGGCGAGCGAGCGGTCCTGGCTCTTTGCCGTCGCCACCAATCTGGTGCGCGATGAAGCCCGCCGCGATGCCCGGCAGCGTCGACACCTGGAGCTGTTGCGCGCGGAGCACGTTGACCAGACGTACGAGCCAGAACCCACCACGCTTGAGCGCATGCAGGAAGCGGCGCTCGCGCGGCGGGCCGTTGACACGCTAGCCGAGCGCGATCGGGTTGCCTTGCTGATGAAGGAGGAAGGGTTGGACTATCATGAGATTGCTGCAGCGCTCGGCCTCTCCGTAGGGTCGGTGGGCACGACGTTGTCGCGCGCCCGTCGTCGTCTGGTTGAGGTCTACGAGTCGATGCAACGCGAGAGCGACGCAAAGGAAACGGGAGGGGCACATGGACACTCGTGATGATGATGCGATGAGCGAGCATTTCGAGGCTGACGGCATGGATCTTCTTGTGCCCACATTCACCGACGACGGGCACTTGGATGAAGGAACTATCCATGCTTGGCTGGATGGGGCCTTTGACGTAGCGCAGTCGGCGATGGTGGAACAGCATGTGTCCGCGTGCGCCGAGTGCCGCGCGCTGGTCGCTGAGGCGCGCGGGTTTATTGCGGGCGC
>JANOPS010000702.1:0-5071 GCA_031421995.1 Gemmatimonadaceae bacterium | reverse complement strand
GACATGGCGCGCGCAGCAAGTGGCGCAACGACCTCGGGCCCGCGTCCTGACAGCCAATAGGCGTTGGCCAGAATGACGAGTGCCCGTGCGTTGTTGGGCTGTGCTTCAACGACGCGCTCGTACAAGGGACCGGCGACTTCGGGCATGTGCAGCCACACTTCGGCGGCGGCGACCAGGGCGTCGGGGGTGGCGTCCTCGCGAAGCCTATGGAGCCGTTCCATAAGGCCGCCGATATTGCCCGAGGATTCGTACTGGGCGACCGCGTCGGCGAGCGCGGAGGGGAGATCAGAGGGGGGAGCGATCATGATCGGCGAAACGTAGCGGGTTTGCATCTTCTTCCGGGGGCGGGTTGCGCAGAACGGTTTGGGTCGTAATACTCCAAGGGTAGCGATGGCGACGGCTTGCACGCAGGCCGCGCGTCGAGTGCCAATGGGGTACCGGGTGACCGTCCTGGGTACGAGCCCCTCCTTGTGATAGGTCGCGCGAAATGCTTCGCGCACTCCTCCAGCGGTACCGAAAGACGGGTTTCGTCTTTTGAGCTGTGCGACGGCGCCTCTCCTGTCCCGTCCTTATTACCTCGTTTTTTTGCGCGTGCTCGCGCCTTTCGCGTCGGTTTTCCGATTCGCCGTTCTTGGCTCATGGCCTCGCTGGCCATGCGGCTGCGCTCCGTCCGTCCGGACGAGAGCCAACGTATCACCCGCAGTTTCCGAATGACAGAACGCAAACGTCCCAGCCGCCGCGGCCGCACCCGGTCGCCGCAAAGCCCTGATTCCGTCGGGGATGACAATCCGTATCTCGACGCGCCGTCAAGCGGCAGCGTTTCCGAATCGCCTCCGGCGAGAGCGGAATCCGCACCGCCCCCCCCGCGGACCGCGCGCCCCGCACCAACTCCAGACCTCGTTGTCGAGCGTAACCCGAGTGACCAACTCGAGCGCATACAACGCATGGAGCAGATGGACCGCCTCGAGCGCGCCGAACGGGCCGCCCGAACGGAGCGACAGGATTTACGGCCGCCCCAAGTGGAGCGACCGGATCGCCCACCCCAAACAGATCGCCCACCCCAAACAGATCGGCCAGAGCGGACAGACCGACCCGATCGTCCGCCACGCGGCAGAGGGGAACGTGGCGATCGCGGAGATCGTGGCCCCCGGCCGCCAAGGCCAGAACGAGGACCCGAGCGTCCAGAAAGCGCTGACGATCGCAGCTTTCAGCGCAACGGTCGTCGCGGACGCAATCGGTTTCGGCGTGGCGGTGGTACCGGCGGTGGTAGCGGCAGCGGTAGCGGTGGCGGCACATCGGGTGCCGCCCCGAACCTCGATCAGGTCTTCGATCGCACACCAACCACCATCACGCCCGCAGACGGCACACTCGTTGGGTGGTTCGATCCATCGCGCGATGGTGGATTTTTGCGCGGCGCCGTCAACAGCTATTTGCCCGAGCCTAGCGATTCGTTTGTCCCGCCGGCGCTCGTGCGTTTGCACCAGCTTCGCCGCAGCGACAGCATCGAGGTGACCTACGGCCGCGATCAACGCGGCCGGCAAATCGTTATTGAGGTGCTGAAGCTCAACGACGGGTCGCCCGTCGTTCTGGAAAAGCGACCCGACTTCAATACACTCACGGCCAGTTATCCGGATCGGAAGCTGACGCTGGAAACGGGTCGACCTGCCAAGACCGGTCCGGAGTTGACGCGTCGGGCGATCGATATCATTGCGCCGATCGGCTACGGCCAACGGGCCCTGATCGTGGCACCGGCACGGGCCGGCAAAACCACGCTGTTACAAGCGATCGTTGAAGGTGTGGCGATCAACCATCCGCAGGCCGTCTTGCTGGTGTTGCTGGTTGACGAGCGGCCGGAAGAAGTCAGCGAGATGGTCACGTGGGGCTACGGCGAAGTGGTGGCGTCGAGCTTTGACATGCCGGCCAAGCGTCACGTGGAAGTGGCGGAGATGACGCTCGAGCGGGCACGACGGATGGTTGAATTGGGCAAGGATGTCGTGATTGTGCTCGACTCGATCACCCGACTCGCGCGTGCGTACAACACGGTCGAACGCGGGACCGGGCGCACCATGTCTGGTGGTCTTGATTCGTCGGCGATGCAGAAACCCAAAGCGTTCTTTGGCTCGGCGCGCATGATTGCGCCGCAGCATGGCGGCGGGTCGCTCACCATCATTGCCACCGCGCTGGTGGAAACCGGTTCGCGGATGGACGAAGTGATCTTTGAGGAGTTCAAGGGTACTGGCAACTGCGAAATCAAGCTGGATCGTGGTCTGGCCGACCGCCGCATCTATCCCGCATTTGATATTGGTACCAGCGGTACGCGGCGCGAGGAGAAACTCTTTCGTCCCGATCAGTTGGACAAGGTGCATCTCTTGCGCCGTGGCCTGCATCAATTGCCGCCGCAAGCCGGCATGGAGTGGCTGATCAAGCGCATCTCCGCGACCTCCAACAACGATTCGCTGCTCGACGGTCTCTGACCTAGTCACATGTTTTCGAGCGAGTCTGCGAATGACTAAGAATCCCGATGCGCACCGTGCCGAATTCTCGGTGCGGTGCGCATGTGGTATTGTGTACAACACCGACGACAGTCACATCGGCAAGCAGATTCGGTGCCGGTGCGGCAAGGCCGTTGCCGTGGTGCGGCCGGCGGATGAATACGTCGAGACTGAGCCCATCGTGCGGGGCACCGCCCAGCGGAGCGGGACACCTGGCCCATCAGCACGGTCGCGGAGACGATCCTCGGAGCGGACATCGGAACGCTCGTCACCACGCTCGTCGGCACACGGGTCGAGTGGCGATACGCGCGGCGATACGCGCGGCGATACGCGCGGCGATACGCGCGGCGATACGCGCGGCGATACGCGCCATCACACGCACGGTGTGTCGTGGGCATCACGCACTGCGATGGCGGTGCGTACTCGCGCCTGGCCGGTCTGGTCGTCGTTCGCGCATGAACTGCGGAGTCGTCGGCCGGCGAAACGATGGGCGGCGCGCATTGGTTGGGCATGGGCTGCGCTGATGGTGGCATCATGGCTGCTGCTGATCTTCACATCCGAGTCGTTCCTGCCTGCCACGCTCTTGGCGTACGGCCCTCGGTTTGTGCTGCTGGTGCCGTTTTTGCTCGTGATGCCCCTGGCTGCGCTGTTCGCGCCACGCACGTTGGTGCCCTTGGCCATCAGCCTGCTCGTGGTCGTGCATTCGATCATGGGCGGACGCGTGTCCCTCCACTCGCTCGGCAAGCCGATTCCCGCGCGCGGGGCGGATTCCACCGTGCGGGTGCTCACCTACAACGTAGAGGGCGGCAAGGCGGTGATGGGCGATATTCGCCGGTACCTCGATGAGGTGCGCCCCGATATCGTGGCGATGCAGGAATGCGGAGACGCAATGTGGGATACTGCGCAGACGTTAGCGTTTCCGCATCGCCTGCGTTTTCACGGGCTGTGCACGCTCAGTCAGTGGCCCATCCGTGTGGCCGATTCCATGCCGCGCGCGTCGTACGACCGCATTTCTCAGTACGGGTTTGGTGGAAGCGGATTCGTGATGCGCCACCTGATTCAGTCACCGTACGGGCCGTTGGTGTTCGTGAATTTGCACCTGACCACGGCGCGGCGCGGACTGGAACTGCTTATGGGTCGCGAGGGGTTCGTGCCCGACGTGATGGGGAGCGATCGTGTCGACAAAGATGCCGAAAATGCGCAGCGCGCCGAGATCATCGACTTGAACGCGCGCATTCGCAACAGCGAATCGGAGCGGGCGTCGATGTGGGCGACGCGCGGCAAGGCCGACGCGCCGATTCTCGTGTCCGGCGACTTTAATCTGCCGGTGGAGAGCACCATTTTCCGCCAGTACTGGCGCGACTTTACCGACGCATTCGAAGCCAGCGGCACCGGTTTTGGGTGGTCAAAAGAAGAGGGACGTCTACTGCGAATTCGTATCGACCACGTGCTGGTCGGGCCGGGCGGGCCGCGCTCCACCGGCACATGGGTGGGCGCGGACTTGGGCAGCGATCACCTCCCCGTGATCGCGGACTTCGAAATGCGCGCGAAGCGCTAACGAAGCGGTAACGAAGCGCTAACGAAGCGCAACGAAGCACAACGATGCGCAACGATGCGCAACGATGCGCGACGATGCGCTAACGGCCCGCGGCGTCGCCGGCGCGCTGCGACGCCATGGCAAACTCGTCCAACAACGTGGCCGCCGCACGCATACCCAACCGGTAGTTCTCAGCGCTGATCCACTCGTTGGGGGCGTGCGCGTTTTCGCCTGGCAGTCCAAAGCCCATGAGCAATACCGGCGCGCCAAGAATGCGCTCGAAGTCTCCAACCACGGGGATTGAACCGCCTTCACCGGTGATCACGGGCTCGCGCCCAAATGCGGCGGCGAGCGCGCGCTGCCCCGCCTCGATGATCGGGCCCTTCAAGTCGGCACGCCACGGACGACCGCCGTGCATCGCCGACACGGTCGCCGTCACGCCGCGTGGCGTAACGCGCGCAACATGCTCCGTCACCAAGCGGACGATCGTGTCAGGATCCTGATCGGGCACCAGACGAAAGCTGACCTTCGCCATCGACTCCGCGGGGAGTACCGTCTTGGCCCCTTCCCCGGTGTATCCGCTCAACAACCCATTCACTTCGCACGTGGGGCGCGTCCACAAGCGCTCGAGCGTGGTGTACCCCGGTTCGCCGCCAAGGGCGGAGACGCCGACTTCGTGCATCAGGCCGTCGTCGCTAAACGGGAGTGCTCGCATGCCTTCGCGCACGGCGTCGGGGAAGGGCAACACGCGGTCGTAGAAACCGGCAATCGCGACGCGCCCGTTCTCGTCGTGCATGGACGCCAAGATGCGCGCCAGTGCCATGGCCGGATTGACCACCGCGCCACCATACATGCCGGAGTGCAGATCGCCAGCTGCCCCGCGGACATCAATCTGTACGTAGGCCATCCCGCGCAACGACGACAGAATGCTTGGGATGCCCGGAGCGAACATCGTGGAGTCGGAGATCACGACCGCGTCACACGCCAACCGAATTTTTTCGCGCTCCAGAAATTCTTCAAGATTCACGCTGCCTACTTCCTC
>JANOPS010000701.1:0-9772 GCA_031421995.1 Gemmatimonadaceae bacterium | reverse complement strand
GTTGAGGCCCGTCGCTTTCGTCCGTTCTTTGAACTGTGGACGATCTGGGGCGCGTTCTCGCCAGTGGGCTTTGATGAGGGCCGAGTGCAGGCATCGTGGCGGAGCGCGGCGCAGACGTGGTCGCTTGATGTGCACGGCGCCAAACGCCAGTGGCAGGAAACTGATGCCGGTCTCGACTTTGATCCGCTGCGCGCCGACGGATGGCGCGTGGGTGGCAACGCGATGTGGCGCGTGACAAGCGCCTGGCACACGAATGCCAGCTACAGTGCCGATGTCGGCTTTGGCGCCGCGCGCAGCGAAGGCGATTTGGGCGTGCGTTGGGAACGCGGGCGCGGGTATCTTGGCGCCAACGTATCCGCCTTTCAGAGTATCTACGAGTTTCGCGTGGGCACCGGTCGTGTATTCGGCACCGGCATTGATGCGGGCTGGCAGCTCAATCCCGACGTGCGCATCGTGGGTGACGTGTCGCTGTATCAGCAACTCGCGAAAAATCGTGCGCCAACGACCGATTGGACACAACACCGTGCGACGATGCGCTTCGAGTGGATGCTGGGTTCGGATCCCGGCACCCGCGTCGCCGGTGCCACGCAGCGTCGGGCGGATGCGCGTGCGCGTGGCGAGGCCGCGCTGGCGACAACACGCGCCGGCCGCTTGCCGGCGACGCGGGGCGCGCCCGCGGGGGGTTCGCCGGATGCGGGTTCGCCCGATGCGGGTTCACCGGAAGCGGGTTCATCGGATGCGGGTTCACCCGCGGGCACGCCGGAGCTTCGGCCGTGACCGGCGGCCTTCGTTTCGCATGGCTGATAGCCTTGGTGGTGGTCGCGGCATTGGCGGCACCAACGGCAGGGCTGCTGGCGCAACAAGCATCACCGCCGTTCCCGCACGCCAAGCATGAAAAGCTGTTTCCCCAGTGCGCCGGATGCCACGCAGGCATTCCACGTGGGGACCGGGTCACGTCCTTCCCCGACACGGCGCTGTGTGGCGAATGCCACAACAATCGCGACACCAAGCAGGTCAGCTGGACCAAGCCGGCGCCGGTCGCCAGCAATCTCCGCTTCTCGCACCTCGAGCACCTGCCGCTCACCGACGGCACTGGCGCGCAGTGCACCACATGCCACGCCACGCCGGACGCGAAGTGGATGCACGTGGCGCGCGCGGCACCCGCGCAGTGCATCTCCTGCCACACGCATCGCGCGAGTGCGCACCTGGCCACCGACAACCGGTGTGCGTCGTGCCATGTCCCGCTCACGAGGGCCACGGCGTTGACGGTCTCTCGGATTGGGGCGTTTCCCAAACCCGCGTCGCACGAGGTACGCGACTTCGCGCAACGCCATCAGGTGCAGGGCAGCGACGCGCAAGCGCAGTGCGCGATCTGTCACGCGAAAGAGAGTTGCGCGCGCTGTCACGTGAACGCGACGCGCATCGCCAGCACGTATCGGCTACTCCCGGATGCGCGCGTGGCCACACTCGTTGTCGGCAAGCCGGCATCGTACACCGTGCCGACCACCCACCGTGCAGCCGCGTTCCTGGAGACGCATGGGCCGTTGGCGCGAACGCAAGGCGCGTCGTGTGCGAATTGTCATGCGCGCGCCAGTTGTCAGTCGTGCCACATCGGCAACGGTGCCGCCGATGTCCTCGCCACTATTCCCGTTGCCGAAGCGGGTGGCGCACCGGGCGTGCAACTCAAGGCCAGTGCCGTTCCGTGGAACGGACTCACCGAATCGAGCGTGCCGGCTGCGCGTATCGCGCTTGGTCCAGCCTCAACGGCACAGCCACCAGTAAGTGGTGCAAGCGTGCGCCGCACGCAGGTCCACGCACCGGGATTCTCGCGCACGCACGGACCGGCGGCGGCAACATCGCAGCTGTCGTGCGAAGGCTGTCACGCCAAACGCTACTGCGCCGAGTGTCATGCGGGAGAAGGCAAGCGTCGCTTCCATATCGCGAATTTCGCAGCGCGACATGCGCCCGAGGCGTGGGGCCGCGAAACCAATTGTCAGGGGTGCCACAACACCGAAGTGTTCTGCCGCGGTTGCCACATCCAGTCGGGGCTCAGCTCGAAGGGGCGCAGCAACGTGGGCTACCACTCGGCCGTCCCGCTGTGGTCATTGCAACACGGACAGGCGGCGCGCCAAGGACTGCAATCATGCACCAGCTGCCACACGCAGCGGGACTGCATGCAGTGTCATTCGCAGGCTGGTCGAGGGATCAATCCGCATGGCCCGGGGTTCGACGCCAAACGCATGTGGAAGGCCAACCGACTCACCTGTCTTCGCTGCCATTTCACCGACCCGATCGGCACGCGTTAACCGCGTATTCCCGTTCACCTTTTCGATCAGGCACCCATGCTTTTGTCTTCTCGCTGCACCCGAGCACGCGTCGTGATTGGCTCGCTCCTCGCTGTGTGTGCGCTGAACGCATGCAGTTCGTCAGACACCGTCGCACGCACACCGTTGAGCGCATCGTCGGGCGCTGCGGCAACGTCTGGCGCGGACGGGGTCGGACCCGCGCTGTCATCGGCTGCGCAGACGGCGCTCGAGGCCGGCAATACCGCGTACCGGGCGAAGCAGTTTGACGCCGCGATTGCCCGTTATCGCGATGCAGCCACTGCTGCACCGGATCACCCGGCGCCGTGGTATGGTTTGTACATGGCCGCCAGCGAGACCAAGAACAGCGCGCTGGCGGACAGTGCGATGCAGCGCGTGAAAGTGCTCTCGGCCGATCCGGCGTCACTCGACGCGCATGCCGAAGTCGCGTCGCCATCGGTCATCCCGAGCACGCCGTCCATGCCACCCAATCACCCGTCCACAACACCGCCGCCGGATCCGTTGCCGTCTGGGCATCCGTCAACGGCTCCGCTGCCGCCCCGTCATCCGGCGCCGATGGCTCCTTCGGCGCCGGTGCTCCCCCGGAAGTCGCTGGACTAGCGCCCTTTCTTGGGCGCCGTTGCCGGCGCTTCCGGCGCGGCTGATAACACGACCTTGTCCATCTTGTCAAATCCGATCGACAGGTTGGCCGCCTTGGCAAACGCGGCGATCGCATCACCCGACGACTCGAGACTCAGTCGCATGGTGACGGCGCGGGTGCCTAATGACGAATCGGCCATCGTTGCACTGAGCCCGAACCAGCGCGACAACTCGGAGAGCACGACACCGGCCGGTGCGTCGGTGAAGGCGAGTGAATCGCGCACCCACGCGAGGGCGAAATCCTTTTCGGCTGCGTCGATCATGGTGATCTTGCCATCGGGCGTAATGCGCGCGGCTTGACCCGCCGGAACGGCCGTCTCTTCTTTTTCGTCTTTCACGTGCACGGAGACACTGCCCTCATCGACTCCCACCACCACTGACTTCTCTTCTTCGAAGGCACGGACGGTGAAGCGCGTGCCCGTGGCGGTGACCACCGCGTTGCCTGCCCAGATCGTGAAGGGCAGTGGTTGCCCGGCCGCGACGGTGAACGACACGGAGCCTTCGACTTGTGCCGTGCGCATTGTCGTGCCGAATGCATTGGGCATCGTGAGCTTGGAGTCGGAGCCGATTCGCGCTTTGGTGCCGTCGGCGAGATCGACGTTGCCGCGTTGGCCGCGAGCGGCCGACAACGTGCGCGCGTTCTCGGCCGCGATGGCTCTTTTCACGGCGATCTCGGTGCCCGCAGCCGCCATGTACTTCATGCCCGCGATGATGGCAATACCGAGTACGACGACAAGCGCAAGCGGCGCCTTCCACGAGCGCGCTTGTCCCACCTTCTGCACATGCTCGGCGGCGTGGTGTTTCCGCGCTGCATGCGCCGCATTCACCGCTTCGCCGTGATCGACAGGCGCGGCGTGCAACGTGGCAACCAATTGGGCGACGGCTTCGTCGGCAGTAAGCGTCGCCACGTGCGGCGCACGCTTTGCACTACCTTCACGCTGATGCAATGCGGAGTGTTTTCTTTTCTGTGTCGCGGCTTCACCCTCCAAGGCGTCGGCGAGCGCTGCCTTGAACGCGTCGGGCGCCGGGAACTCCGCGCGGCGCATCCACGTGGCGAGCATCGCTTGCTGGGCGATCTTGCCGCTGAAGTGTTCGAGATCGCCGCCCAGTGCTTCGCGCGCCTGCGCGATCAACGCGTCATAATGCGTATGATACGACGCGGTCAGCTCGAGTTCTTCGGCCGGGGTCATCGGCGAGGTACGTGCAGCAGTATCAGCCATAAGAGCTTCCTCGTTGTGATGGAAACGGGTCGACCGTGGACACGCGTCCGCCTTTCGACTGGACCTCGCGATGGCTAAAGCATGCGGCTAGTACCGTGAGTCCGAAAGGGATATTCCTGACTGTATGTGTAGGGTATTCGCCATGGGGCGTGGCCAAACACAGCCGAATCTCTGGCCCACGGCGATCGGGGGCCCAGGAGCCAGGGTGGGGGTGCATCATGCCGAGCGTGAAGCGAGTAGCTTTCTAAGATGACAACGGAGAAGCAGTACACGCTGGTCGGGCCAGATGGCTCCCGCATCTCGAGCCCAACCCCCGGCACGCTTGGCGGCTACCGCAAGGAGCGGCGCTACGGTCGGCTGGATTGCAAGGTCGCCAAACGGGCGATCTTCGAGGGCGGGCTGTACGCCCAGCAGCGGGTGTTCTTCGCCGACGAGGCCACGGCGATCGCGGCTGGCTACCGCCCCTGCGCAAAGTGCATGCCGGACGAGTACAAGGCCTGGAAGGCGCGCGGCGCGAAGTGACGAGCCGCTGACGGTTTGGCGTACGTTCGATCGGCACTTCACTCACTCTTGGAGAGTCAGATATGCCGATCGTCAAGCCGGAAATCAGCGGTCATGTCGTGGACGCAGCCATGCGGGTTCACACAGCCCTCGGCCCGGGCCTGTTGGAAAGCGCGTACGAAGCCTGCATGGCCGTCGCGCTCAGGAATCGGGGCCTGCGTGTTGAGCGGCAGGTGCCAAGCCCGATTGTATTCGAAGGTATTCGGATCGACGTGGGGTACCGACTGGACCTCCTGGTTGAGCAGGAAGTGGTCGTCGAGCTCAAGGCCGTGACCAAGGTCTTGCCGATCCACCACGCGCAACTGCTGTCGTACCTGCGCCTTGGCAGATATCCCGTGGGGCTGCTCCTGAACTTCCACGTGCGACACATGCGCGATGGGATTATTCGGCTGGCAAACTGATGTCTTGCGATGCGCCGGCGGACGACTCGGGCGCCCGCGGCGCGAGCCCTCCGTGTCCCCCGTGTCCCCCGTGATTCAACACGTCGTTGTTTTTGTGTTTGAACCACAAAGGACACGGGGGACACGGAGGCGCGTGGCCCGAACGCTCGAAACACCATCCCAACCATCGCCCCAGGACGGCGCAGACGCCCGCGGCGCGAGCCCTCCGTGTCCCCCGTGTCCCCCGTGATTCAACACGTCGTTGTTTTTGTGTTTGAACCACGAAGGACACGGGGGCCACGGAGGCGGGCGGACGAGCGATGCCGTCAGTTCGCCGTGGCGCGAGCACTGCGCGCTCGCACTAACATCGTAAGACCCACCAGTACCAGGCCAAGGCTGATCAGTTGCGCGCTCGTCAGACCAATCAGCAGATGATCGTTCTTTGGACGCCAGAACTCGATGCAGAACCGCCAAATGCCATAGCCCAGTGCATACATCGCGAGCACCGCGTACGGCCGGTGCGGGTTGCGCGCCGCACGCCAGAGGATCATCCCCAGCGCCACCAGCACGGCCGCCTCGTACAGCTGCACCGGATGCACCGCCATCACTGTTGAGTCCGGGACGTTGGCCGCAATCTCGACGCCGCGCGATCGCAGATAGCCCGCCGTGCTAGGCGGAGCGCCCTGCGGAAACGCCACGCCCCACGACGCCGACGTCGGCACGCCGTAGTCATCACCGACCAGAAAGCAGCCGATCCGACCAACCGCGTGGGCGAACGCTATACAGGACACGCCGTAGTCGAACATCCAGACGCGAGGCAACCCCGCCTTCTGGAAGCGCCACAAGGCCGCGAGCACGCCGGCGAACAGGCCGCCGTAGAACACCTGGCCTCGATTCGCCAGCGCCGTCGACAGATCCATGCCGCCCCACACCAGGTTCAGCACCACAGAATAGAGTTGGGCGCCAGTCAGGCCAGCCACCGCGGCCCAGGGCGCCAGCTTCCAAATGAAAAGCGGGTCGACCTTGAGAAATCGCAGGTGCCCAGCACCGATGAGCGATCCTACCACAATGGCCAGCGCCAGCATGACCGAAAACGACGCAACGTGGAGCGACCCGATAGTGATTTGAGGATACATCGCCCAAGTGTAGCATGCTCGACCGGCCTTAGCCTGCCTTCGTCTCGGAGAGGCGGAATCACGTCGGCCGAGCGACGAGGTCGTCGGCTGCGCGCGGGGCGCTCGCCAACTTGCGTTTCATGGCGTATTCTAGAGGGTTGGTCAGCCCATCCTGCCGCTCCGTCCCGCCCTTCCCTCTCGCTCGAGGCCCGCGACATGACCCCGTTCAACGTCTCTCCGCTTTCGCGTCGTCAATGGCTCAAATCGTCCGGCCTCGTTGCCGGCGGTGCGATCGCGACGCCGCGCCTCTTGCCCGCTCTTGGTGCGGAAGATCTCGCGCCGGCGGTCGTGAACGGCCTCACCACCGAAGCCGGGTTCCTCGCGCACGAACGCGACATTCAGCTGGAGCGCAAAGCGGCCGGTCCGATTCGGTTGTCGTCCAACGAGAACCCCTACGGCATGGCGCCGTCTGCCAGAGCGGCGATCAACGAGCGGTGGTCAGAGCATAGCCTCTATGGTGGTGCCTCACCCGCGGCGTTGCGCAAAGTGTACGCAGCGCATGTGGGTGTTCCCGAAGAATGTGTGTTGGTGACGGCCGGTTCCGGAGAAGTGCTGTCCATCGTCGCGCTTGCCTACGGCATGCACGGTAGCGAAGTGCTCACGCCATGGCCCACCTACGAAGGGCTGCCGCGGTACGCCGAGATGATGGGCGCGCGCGTGCACAAAATCCCGCTCGATGCCGACTACGCGCACGACCTCGATGCCATGGATCGACGCTTGGTGCAAGCGATCGATCTGGTGTTCGTCTGCAATCCCAACAATCCCACCGGCACCCTCACCAACGCGACCAAGCTGCGCTCGTTTGTGAGCAATGCGTCGCGCAAGTCGGTGGTGCTGGTTGACGAAGCCTATCACGATTTCGTGTCCGATCCCACGTACAAGTCGATGATCGACATGGTGCTCGCCGGCGAAAACGTGATCATCTCCCGCACCGCCTCCAAGATTCATGGCTTGGCCGGACTGCGCACGGGTTTCGCCATCGCGCGCCCCGACATCGTTGCGCGCCTGCAGGGCTTCGTGACCAGCGCACCCGGCGTGTTCGGCGCGCGCGGTGCCATCGCGTCGATTCAGGACACTGCCTACCAGACCATGTGCAAGCAGCGCAACGCCGAAGGCCGCGCCATTATGGAAACGGCACTCAAGAGCATGGGTCGCAAGATGACCGCGTCGCACACCAACTTCGTCTTCTTCCACGCCGGCATGCCGGTGGAGAAAGTCCAGACCAAGATGCTGGCCGCTGGCTACATGATCGGTCGCGCCTTTCCGCCGTACAACGACTGGGTGCGCATCAGCATCGGCACGCCCGACGAAATGCGCGGCGTGGTGGCAGCGTTGCCCGCTGCGCTCTCGCTGACGTAACCGCTCGCATCCGTGTGATATCCTGTTGATGTCGCCCACGACGAGAGTCCTGCTGGCCCTGATCACCGGGCTGGCACTCGGCGTGGGCGTTTCAGCGACCGAAAGCGCCGCCCTCGACACACTGGCCCGCGTCATCGAGCCGCTTGGCACGCTGTTCGTGAATGCCATCCGCATGACGATCATTCCGCTCGTGGTATCGAGTTTGATTGTTGGCGTAGCCACCGCGCCAGACGCGCGCACCATCGGCAGACTCGGTGGGCGCGCGTTGCTGTTCATGCTCGTCTGTTTGACGATCGCCTGCACATTAGGGGTGTTGGCCGCGGGCCCGATATTCTCGATGCTCACCATCGATCCTGCGGCGTCAGCCGCGCTGCGAGCGAGCGCAAGCGCCGCCGCAGCGACCGATACGGCGTCCATGCCGTCCTTCGGACAATGGCTGGTCACGCTCGTCCCGGCCAATCCGATCAAGTCAGCCGCCGACGGCGCGATGCTGCCCGTGATCATTTTTTCGCTGGTCTTCGGCATCGCGCTCACGCACATCGCTGCAGATCGTCGTGCCGCTGTGGTGCAGCTCATGCAGGGAATTCTCGATGCATCAATCACTGTCGTGCACTGGGTGCTGAAACTCGCGCCACTCGGCGTGTTTGCGTTGGCCGTTCCCTTGGCGGCCAAGCTTGGACTTGGCGCTGCAGGCGCACTCGCCGCGTATGTCGGCGTGGTGTCGCTGTTGACCACGCTACTGATCCTGTTGCTCTATCCCGTTGCCGTCATCGGTGGACGCATCCCGCTGCGCACTTTTGCACAAGCCGCGCTGCCCGCACAAGCGATGGCATTCAGCGGACGATCCTCGCTTGCCGCATTGCCGGCGATGATCACCGCGACGCGCGACACGCTGAAACTCCCGCCGCAGATCGCGGGGTTTTTGGTGCCGCTGCTGACCGCCACATTTCGGATCGGCGCTGGCGTTGGGCAAACGGTCCCGATCGTGTTCATCGCCCATCTCTATGGCATTCCCCTGGGGCCCGCGCAGCTTGCCACCATTGCCCTGACGGCCGTTGTGGTGTCGTTCTCGGTGCCCGGGATTCCCGGCGGCACCATCATCGCCATGGTGCCCGTGCTCATGTCTGCGGGATTGCCGATTGAAGGCGCCGGAATCATGTTCGGCGTGGACACCATTCCCGACATGTTCCGTACCACAGCGAATGTGACCGGTGATATGACGGCTGCCGTGGTCCTTGGTGCGAGAGAGCAAACCGAGCAGCAATCCCCTTAGAGATCATAACAGACCGTCGATCATCGTGTGTGATCGCGGTGATCGCTACATCAGCGTGGTCACGTCCCCTCGCATCCGTCGCTTGCAAGAATCGACGTGTCGCCGTAGGATCGACGGCAGGTCAATAATTCGTCACCCCTTGGAGGCTCGCGTGTTAATTCCTTCCGATACCCCGATCGGCATCGTGGGGGCGGGACCGGGTGGCCTCAGCGCCGCCTTCTATCTCCGAAGCGTCGGCTACACCGACGTGACCGTGCTCGAGAAGTCCGATCACGTCGGCGGCAAGTGCCACTCACCAGTGATCAATGGCACTGCGTACGACATGGGCGTGCTGGAGGTCATTCTTTCCTACGTTGACGTCCTCCCGCTGATCGAGAAGTACCAGCTTGAGATGACCAACATCGGCGGACTGCTGCTGCTCGATGTGGCGGACGGTACGACCTACCACGCATCGTACCTCACCAAGGACTACAGCCTCCTCAAGGACCTGGCGCTCGCCAAGGACATCGTCCAGTACTTCCTCGAGTTGCATCTCAACGACGAGTCGCTCGCTGCCCCAGGCTTCCGCGATATTTCGCCGGACCTCGCCAAGTCGTTTGCCAGCTGGCTCGATGACAAAGGGATGTCCGCGTTGCAGCGGATGTTCGCACTGCCGGTCACGTGCTACGGATACGGCCCGCTCAACCAGGTGGCGGCGGCCTACGTGCTCAAGTACCTCGACAGCACCGACTACCGGATGCTGCTCACCGACATGCTGGAGGATCGCTTCGGCATCGAGGGCGAGTGGCCGAAGCGGCTCCTGACTGGGTACCAGTCGCTGTTCACGCAGATGGCTGCCGAC
>JANOPS010000700.1:0-1752 GCA_031421995.1 Gemmatimonadaceae bacterium | reverse complement strand
TCGCCGACGTGCTTGGTGCGAGCGAGGCCTCGGTGTCGCGACTCCGCCACGGTCGGCTGGTTGACCCGTCGAGCAAGGAAGGAGAGCTCGCGCTCCTGCTGCTGCGCGCGTTCCGCAGTCTTGATGCGCTGGTTGGCGGCGACGAGGTCGCCCTGCAGGCATGGTTACACGCCGACAATTCACACATCGGCGCGGTACCAGCCGAGCGTATGCGAACGGTGGAGGGGCTCGTTGATGTCGTCCGATATCTGGACGCAGTGCGAGGGACGCTCTGAGATTCGCCCCCTTTCGCTGCGCGCGTGGCGCGTGGTGGAATCGCAGCATCAGGTGTCGACGCGGAAACTGGTGGACACATTGGAAGAGCAAGCGCTGCTAGAGGCGTTGATTGACGGGGCGAAGCCACCCGATAGCACGCGCGGCCGTCAACACTATTTGCTCTTCACGCCCTTTCGATATCCGCCGCTCCGTCATGGATCGCGGTTCGGCGATCGCAACAGGAGGGGCATCTGGTACGGTGCCGAATCGGTCTCGACCGCGATGGCCGAGGTGGCGTACTATCGTCTGGTCTTTCTTGAGGGCACGGCGGCGATGCTTGACCGCGTAGCTGTCGAGCTCTCCGCGTTCGTGGTCCGTGCACGTACGGACCACGGGGTTGATCTCGTGGTGGCACCGTTTGACGCGCATCGCCCAGCGATTGCCTCGCCAAGCCGGTATGACGCCACGCAGGCGCTTGGTGCGGCCATGCGGGAGGACGGCGTCGAGATGTGCCGCTATCCGTCGGCACGAGATCCACGGGATGGGGTGAATGTTGCAGCGTTTACGGCGCACGTCTTCGGGCGAAGCGCGCCACGCGATTTTCAACGCTGGCACTGCGTCGCCAGCCGCGCGCGGGTGGAGATGACACGCCGAGACTACACGGTACGTGAGTCGCTGACTTTTGAGCGCGCTATCTTTGTGGTTGACGGGCGGCTGCCGATGCCGGCGATAGACTGAATCAGGCGTCGAGCGTCGGAGTTGTCGCTCTTGATGTGCCGACCGCTCGTACGTTTCTTCGTAGTGACAAGTGAAACACATGTCTCCGTTCGTCTAGTCTCAGCTTTCGCAGCGTCTGCGCGACAGTCATTGTGCGACACCTTGCCGCCCCGGTGTCCGGCCGTAGAATGGTGGAATGAATCCCAAGGAACTCACTCTCCGCGGCCTGCTGCTCGGCGTGCTGCTCACGGTCGTGTTTACCGCGGCTAACGTTTATCTGGGCTTGAAGGTCGGGCTCACCTTCGCGTCGTCGATTCCGGCCGCCGTCATCTCGATGGCGATCCTGAGCGCCGTCAAAGATTCATCGATACTGGAAAACAACATTGTGCAGACCGTCGCATCGGCGGCAGGCACGTTGTCGGCGATCATCTTCGTACTACCAGGCTTGGTGATTGTGGGATGGTGGACGGGCTTTCCGTTTTGGCAGTCGTTCTTGATTTGTCTGAGCGGTGGTGTGTTGGGTGTGATGTTCACGATTCCCTTGCGGCGTGCGATGGTCACGAATTCGGATCTGCCCTATCCGGAGGGTGTTGCAGCGGCGGCCGTTTTGAAGGTGGGCTCGAGTGCGCGCGGTGAAGGTGCGGCCGATGCGACAGAGGCGCGCGAAGGATTGACGGCGGTTGCGCTCGGGACTGCGGCGTCCGCCGGTCTGGCCATTGTAGCCGCGACCCGCGTGTTAGCGGCTGAGGTGAGCGGCGTGTTTAGACTCGGCGCGAGCGC
>JANOPS010000699.1:0-4303 GCA_031421995.1 Gemmatimonadaceae bacterium | reverse complement strand
CCACACCGCCCCCTCTGTTTTGTGGCCTGGGTTGTGGAATACCAACCCCCCCCCCTGCAACTAACATCCGGGCGGCCATCTTTTTGATGGCGCCCCGATTCTCCTTCGTTCAGACATCGCAGCGGTCGTTAGTCGCTCCCTGTGTCGAATGTGAACGCGTCGGCTTCCCGAAGCGAGTCCAGCCAGTTCTCCACCCCGACTTCCTCTCGAAAGGTGTCTGCCGCGCCGCCGCCGATCTCCATGCCATCGGAGAGCGAGAAGCTCAGCGCCCGTTCAGATCCTTCTGGCCAATCCGGCATACCGAGCCCGGCCGCCACTCGACGAATGGTCGAGCCGCATTCACCCAGGAGCGCCGAGGCGAGTGCCTCGAGCATGGGCTGCGGAATATCGAGATCGCGTGTGACCAAACGACCCGTTGTGGCATCCCGCCACGCAGAATCCCCAACCGCACCGCGGCCGGGCCACACACCGAGATGTCGCACGACTCCCAATTGCTGCGCTTCCAGTCGACCACTCTCGATCGTGGCGGCGATCGCCAAGGCCAGCGAGTGTGCGTCGGCCTCACCGTACAACGTCACCACTTCACGCCGCGAGCGAGTACCGAAGGGAAGCACGGGAATTGAATTCACGTGCGCGAGCACCGGCGAATCGCTGGGACGAGCCTCAAGTCGTACGAGGACGTCCATAGTGTACCTCCTGAGCAAAAGTGAATACCACACAAGGTGAGGCACGCCAATCCGTGCGCCGTTCACGGGAATGACTCTTGACCCCACCGACCAGCAACCAACCACCTCCAATCCGCTACCTGACCCTGCTTCCTGCAGTGACCCCGAGAGCCAAGATGTGGTCACACTGGCGTCGACGCAGACCGATCCGTCGCCGCAAGCCACACGCTCCCCAGCAGAGCCACTGCGAGTGATACACCAATGGGAACCGCGCTGGGCAGGTTGGACGTCACCGTGTAACCAATTCGTAATCCAGCTGGTACCCAATCGATGGAAAACCACGCGTACAACGCGGAGACGGCGATAGCAGCCACCATTCGCGAAAGGCCGCGAAGCGGCAGCACAAGGATCGAAAGCATCATACCCCACAGCGACGCCACCACGAGGTGATGCAGATACCCAATGGCCACAGAAGTCAGCGGAGGCGCCGACAACGCCAGCCCAAACCGCTCCAACAGACCTCTGCCGGCCAAACGAAAGACACGGCTCGCCTCGCCTTGTCGCATGCCTAATCCAATCAATGCGCCGCCCGTCGCAATTGTTGCCAGGGACCCGGTGCGTACCGCCCGATCCCACCAGGTCAGCGGCGCATCCTCATCCTCGGCACTATTCATCGGTGTTTCCGTCATGCACCAAAGCAACTGACGGTCGCGCCGCTGCTCAAGTCCTGACGAAATTCCTTCGGTCACCGATCCGCGTTAACGTGCATCGCCCTGCGGCGTCAGACTGAGTGTTCGGTGTTGTCATGCCCTTCGTCGAGAGAGGTCCTTATGTATCCGTCCAAGCAAGTGTCGCGGCTCGTGTCACCGTCTGTGCTCGTGTTGATGGCGCTCGCCGCCAGCGTCGCCGGGTGTGCCTCCGGCACGACCTCTACGAGCCCCGGTCGATCGCCCGTCACGACGGTGTCAGCGGCGGAGATCGCGGCGCGGGAACAGACGGCGGACCAACAGGTCCATCACGTGCTCAATCGCCTCGCGTTTGGCCCCCGCCCGGGAGACGTGGCCGCTGTTCGTGCGATGGGCATCGACGCCTGGATTGCCCGACAGCTTGATCCAGCACGCATCGACGACGCGACAACGGATCGGTTCGTCGCGCAGTTCACCACGCTGGGGAAGACCGGCGAGGATTTGATGGCGCAGTACCCACCCCCGGGCGCGCAGCTGGCCCAGCTGGCCCGCAAGAGTGGCGGAACGATCACGGCCTCCGACTCCGCCAAGCTCCGCGACCAGGGGAGGCAGTCCTATGCCTTTCTCGGTGAGGTCGCGAGCAGTCGCGTGGCCCGCGCCGTGCTGACCGAGCGGCAGCTGAGCGAGGTGATGGTCGACTTCTGGGAAAATCACTTCAACGTGTTCGCGGGAAAAGACCGCACGCGGTACTTCCTCCCCGAGTACGACGCGCAAACCATTCGACCGCACGCGCTGGGCACTTTTCGTGAGCTGCTTGGAGCGGTCGCGCACAGCCCGGCCATGCTGTACTACCTCGACAACTGGCAGAGTGTGGCCGATAGCGGCCGTCCAACACTGGAGGCACCGCGACAAGCACAACGCCGAGCGGCGGCGCGTCGCGCCATCGCGACGCGAGTTGCGACCGATCGCCCGCAACTCGCGCAGCTGATGCAGCGCAAGCGCGGACTGAACGAGAACTACGCCCGCGAACTCATGGAACTGCACACGTTGGGCGTGGACGGCGGCTACACGCAGCAGGACGTGATCGAAGTGGCACGGGCGCTGACCGGATGGACCTTGCTGAAGGGGGCGAACGGTGGCGGGTTTGTGTTTCGGCCGGAAGTGCATGATGCCGGAGCCAAGGTCATTCTCGGCACGCGCTTCGCCGCGGGTCGGGGACAGGACGAGGGTGAGGCCGTGCTGGACCTGCTCGCTCGCCATCCAGCCACCGCGCGCTTCATCGCGACGAAACTGGCTCGACGCTTTGTGAGCGACACCCCGCCCGAGGCGCTCGTGACGCGCGCGGCCAACGTGTTCCGTCAAACCGACGGCGACATTCGCGAAGTCCTTCGCACCATCGTGACCAGCCAGGAATTCTTTGCCACCGCCAGCTATCGCGCGAAGGTGAAATCACCATTCGAACTGGTAACCAGTACGCTGCGCGCCATGAACGCCGCACCGGATGCCACGCCGCGCACCACGCAGCTCGTCAGTCGCCTCGGACAGCCCATCTTCGGACATCAGGCCCCTAACGGCTATCCCGAAACGGGAGACGCGTGGATGAACACGGGCTCGATTCTGAATCGCATCAACTTCGGGTTGGCCGTCGCTGGCGGACGCGTGCCGGGAGTGCGGTTGGCCAACTGGCCCGCCGCCGCAACACTGCACCCGCTGTCGCGCGAAGCGCAGGTTGATGGCGTGATTCGCGAGCTGCTGGGTGGTGCCGCATCGATTGACACGCGGCAGGTGTTGCTCACGGGCACCAATCCGTTCTTGCAGGCGAAAGGCAGCAGCGCGGACTCCCTCGGTCTCGATGACGACGCGTCGATGGCGATGGGTGACAGCGCCCTGAAGGGAACCGCGAAGGACACCGACCCCATGGCAAAAAAGAATGCGCGCGCCGCGCGCCAGCCGTTGGCGCAGCAACAGAAGATGGCAGGCCGCGAGGCCGTGAAGCCGTCTGCCGGCGCAACGCTCATGCAATCGATCGGCACGCTGCCTCCCGCGCAGGGGTTAGCGCAAATCATCGGGCTCGCACTCGGCGCCCCCGAATTCCAGCGTCGTTGAACGGCTACGACAACCGGAGACCACGATGAACCGCCGAATATTCCTCAAGTCAGGAGCGTTGTCACTTGTCACGCTTGGCCTGACACCCAGTTTTCTACGACGAACCGCACTGGCGATGGAGTTGCCGCGCGCAGCGCGTGGCAAGACGCTGATCGTGCTCTTTCAACGCGGCGCCGCCGATGCCCTCAACGTGCTCGTGCCCTTCGGTGATCGGGGCTACTACGCATCACGGCCACAACTCGCGATCGGCACGCCGGCGCGAACGAGCGGTGCGGCTGGCGCGATTGACCTTGATGGGTACTTCGGCTTGCACCCGTCGATGTCGTCGCTGAAGCCACTGTGGGATCGCGGTCTGCTGGCGCCGATTCACGCCGTGGGAAGCCCGAGCGCTACGCGATCGCATTTTGATGCGCAGGACTTTATGGAAACCGGCACGCCTGATCGCAAAGGCACCACCGATGGATGGCTGAATCGCTATCTCGCCGTGAAGGGCACGTGCCAGGCCTGCAGCAGTACCGACGCCAAAGCATCGACGCCGTTTCGTGCCGTCGCCATGACAACGCAAATGCCGCGCATTCTCGAAGGGGCATCGCCAACCGTTGCGATGAACTCCATTGAGGAGTTTTCGATTCGGACATCGGGCGGCGAAGCGGAAAAACGTCTTGAGGCATTGTACCGCACCGGCTCGGCCGATCTGGTACACGGCAGTGGCACGGAGATGTTTGAAGCGTTGCGCGTCCTGCGTGAGGCGAATCCACAGCAGTACAAGCCGGCGGCGAATGTGGAATACCCGCGTTCAGTGTTTGGTCAACG
Organism: Gemmatimonadaceae bacterium; assembly: GCA_031421995.1. Taxonomy (GTDB): domain Bacteria; phylum Gemmatimonadota; class Gemmatimonadetes; order Gemmatimonadales; family Gemmatimonadaceae; genus Gemmatimonas. The sequence continues at coordinate 33 of JANOPS010000699.1, read as the reverse complement.
GTTGTTGGCCATCGCGCAGTTGATCAAGGCGGG
>JANOPS010000698.1:0-2837 GCA_031421995.1 Gemmatimonadaceae bacterium | reverse complement strand
AGGTGGGGGGACCCGCGTGTTCGAGACCTACCCGGTGCTGGCAGTGATCGCTCTCGGTTGGACGCTCCCGCACCATCGTGCTACGGGACGGCTGCCGAAGTACAATCCGGAACGGCGGAAGACGTTTCTGCTCTCGGACTGGCAACATGTCTGCGCACTTGTCGCGAGTGCACTCAACGCGCACGGTCTGATGGAGCTTGCTGGATGGTGCGTCGCGGCTGGAGGGAATCCCAATCCGAGAAAACGCGACCAGGATGGAGTGGATGCCTGCCTGTGCCTCTTGGTAGCTCTTCATCTGGCAGAGCAGAGGGACTGCCTTATGGTCGGCAACACGGACAGCGGATACATCGTGGTTCCATACGGCCATGCGCTCAACGAAGAGCTCAGCGCGCGTTGCGTAAGTACTGGACGTCCGCCCTCAGATTGGGTGCAGTCCTTTCGACTAGCCAACTCCCCTGGCCCTGCTATCCGCGTCCTGGACTGACGAGGAACTGCAGCGCTTGCCTTGGCGCCTTCGGGAAGTGATACAGCCCGTTCACCCGATAGCTCTGAGACACGACGACGCTTGGGAATGCCTCGTAGAACTCGCGCTTGGAGAGCACAAACGTTCCCTCCCGGGCGATGACGCCAAACTTGTCAGTCATCGCCAATGGCTCAATGACGGCCGCCTTGAAGCAGAGTCGCGAAGATGAATAGCTCGCGGCACACCCTTCGAGGGTGTTGGCACTAGCAACGCGGCTCGTTGCCTCGCTTCGTGTTGGCGCACCCTCGGCGGAGTATTCTATCCGATGGCGGGCGACGCCGACTGGGAGAGGTCGTGGCGTTCCGTCTACAAGGCGAAGGAACTCCGGCCAGATGCTCTGGTAGATCGCCGCAAACTTTGCATAGAAGAAGGCAATCACCGTTGAATCACCACCATAGCGCTGCCAGCTAGCCTTCGGTACGTAGAAGTAGTTGCAGGGATGAATGTTCCGTGCCATGCGGCGCACCAACTCGTCACGGTCCCAATCGCCAAACGCGACGTCGCCATTCTTCACATCGAAGATGTGCGCAACGTGCCAGCCGGCGCTGTTGATGTTCGCGCCCCGTGACACGCGAAACATGTGGCAGGGCGTCCCCTCGATCTGCGCAGCAAATGAGGCGTCCGAGCCGAACCGCCCGCCGAACAGCTCTCTGTGGACCCACCAAGCTGGAGCGTTGTCGGTGCCGCGCATCTGTGAGCCGGACGTCGATCTCACCGTTGCGCCACGCTCCATGCGCCCTGCTGCCCGAACAAGGAAGAGCGGATCCGCCGATTGCAGATACTCACAAAGACGCCCGTGAAATACCTCAACGGCCTCCGCTGAGATCAGTACCTGTCGGGCCCATCCGTCGAACATCTCGTCGAGTGAGCCGTCGAATGAGTCCGGAGGGCTTGGAATGTTTGGAGTGGCGGTCATTTCGAGGCGCGACTGGAGACGAGGTCCAATGCCTTAGGAATGCAGTTCCCGAAAGCCAGACGCCACCAAGTACTCGAACGTCTCCGTCAACTCTGGCATCGGCGGCACAAACACCACCGTTCCATCTCTGCCCCGGGTCAGCAGCACACGATACGCATTGACTCGAAGCTGGAACGGATCCTTGACCTTGGCCCCGCGCATGTATCCACGCGCATTCGCGTTGGACCACTTCCCGTCGTGGCGTCGAAGATCAGTGCCCCACGCCAGCAACACCGCATCGAGCTCGAGCCCCTGCGCTCCAAACTCCGTCACACAGAGTTCGAGCCGCCGGCAGCTCATGCCGGAGTAGTCGTGCTCCGCATCGCCATACCATGGCCCAACGCGGACGCGCTTGGTCGTCTGAAAGTCATTCGGAATCCCGAACCTCACAAGATCGCGGTCTTTCGATGACGCCATGAGTCCAAACCGCGCATCGCGGTCGTCGCCGTAGCGCTCACGAAGATACGACTTGGCGTCCTCGAGCGAGCGGGTGATTCGAAGGTGGAAGCCTGCATGCTCGAGATCAGTTGCGACTTGAGCGAGATGATCGGCACTGTCTCCGTTCAAAAGGCCCGCGACAAAGTCGTGGAGATTCTCGGCCAGATGGAACCGAAGCTCAGTGTCCAAGTTCAACGCCGGGCGTGATTCGACCGGAATGGATCGACTCGCCATGTCCTGCTCAACAGCGGGGGGAACGTGAATCGTCCAGTCAGCGTGCTTTGTCGATCCCTCGACCGCGTCGCGCCACTGTGAGATCCCCGCTTCTTCGCCGACATGTATCTCCTGTCCACTGCCAATGAGGCCAAGGACAACGCACCACTCTGGCACTCGATCAGCAAACTCAATGAACTGGCCCGGTTCTGACTTCGCTACTTGGCCCGCATGTGTGTCCTGCATCTTGTCCGCATCAAACGCTCTCTGCGCTTCGTCAAAGACGAGCACGTGTTCTGGCGGAATCGGATTCCTTGTCGAGGAATAGCGTTTCACGTATTCCTTGACGCCGCGAACGAACGTCTTACCGTCGCCACCCGCCTGACGCAGCTCGTACTGAAGTACCTCCACCAGCGGCGCGTTACCGCTCAAGAACACCGCCGGCGCCGTCGGTTTGCCGTCGCCACGGTCCACGGAGAGATCGTCGAGGTAGTGCGCGTGCACCGTGCGGAGACCCACCAGAGTCTTCCCCGCTCCCGGGACGCCGGTGAGCAGGATCAGGTGACGGGACTTTGTGAGCGCCGCCTGGTGGATGATGCGAGCGATCTCATCGACAGCCGGGTCAGTAGCGGCCGCGGCGCGGTTGATGGTTCGGAGCTCGCCTGATCGAAACAGCTCGCGGGCCGCTTCGACCAGCGTGGGGAGGGG
>JANOPS010000697.1:0-6427 GCA_031421995.1 Gemmatimonadaceae bacterium | reverse complement strand
CGGGCGAGGCGATGGCGTATCTTCCTGCGAGGAGCGGCCGAGCGCACCTGCGGGCACTGATCGCGCGCATCGACGGGCTGACGCCATCCGGCGCGTGGCAACCGAGCACCGTGATTGGCCGCGCTGCGGAGCTGTTGCAACGCCGCGGGCTCCTGATCGTGCTCTCCGACTTCTACGACGATGAATCCGGTACGCAACGAGAGCTACGCCACGTCGCGCAGCGCGGTCACGATGTCTCGATGCTGCAGATGGTCGCGCGCGAAGAACGCGAACTGACGTTCCGCGACCAGACCGAGTTGCAGGACATGGAGACCGGTGCCCGGCTGCTGGTTGAGCCAGCCACGGCGGCGGAGGCACATCGGACAGCCATGACGAGTTTCCTGGAACGATGCCGCAGCTTCGCCGTGCACGAAGGCATCGACTACGGCCTGTTTGATACCCGCGAGGCGCCGGAGCGTGCACTGCGCGACTATTTGGTGCACCGCACGACGCAGCGCTGATCATGCAGCGGATGCAATTCAACCCTCGCGCGGAGCGCCACTCGTGCGCTGGCTAAACCCGTGGGCGTTGCTGGGGCTCATGACCATTGCCGTGCCGGTGCTTGTGCATCTGTTCAGTCGCATGCCAGCGCGCACGATGCCCTTCCCGACGCTCAGGTTCCTCAGCGACTCGCGGCTGCTTCCCACACGTCGCACGCGGCTCAGCGATGTGCCGCTGCTGGCCGTTCGTATCGCCATCCTTGCATTGGCGGCCCTGGCGCTCTCCCAACCGTTGTTCTCTTCGAGCGAACGCACGCCGCCACCGCGCAACGACCTGGCCCGCGCGATCATTATCCAGACGGATCCGTCACGCGCGGCGCTGGACGACAACTCCGGAACCCCCCCGCCCCTCGAACAAGCGCTCGCGCTGCTCGAAGACCGTAGCGCGACCCACCTGCGCATTCCGGCAGCCAGTCCGCACGCGGCGCTCAGCGGAGCGGTCGCATGGCTTCGCACACAGCCGGGGGTGGGAGAGATCGTCTTCGTATCCGATGGTACCACCGATGCACTCGAGCATACGCTTGATTCTACCGATGTCGCGAGTATTCCCGCCGACCTTGGCGTCTCGTTTGTGCAGGTTCCCGCGGCCGTGATTGCCGATGCGTCGATTCGCGCGCGGGTATTGTGGATCACGGACGCACCATCTGTCGCCAGTGATGCGGTGCGACGTGCCGTCGTCGGTATTGCTGGGCGCAACTCGGCGGAGGTGCGCGTCGTCGGCGCCCAGACGGCGTTCGTCGACACCGTCCGCGCCCAGGCGTCTGATTCGATTCGTACCCTAGTGATAGTGACCGCTGACAGTCCCCAACTGGCGACGGGCGCAGCGTGGCAATCAACAGCGCCGACGCCGTGGATTGGTGCGACCATCGTCGCGATGGCGCGCGATTCCACCGTGGGCAGCACCGCTGCGACCGTGAGCGGCGGTGCCGTCAGCGGTGCCGTCGATCCTGTCATTGCCGCCGGCACCACCGTGGTGGCCCGTGACGCGGGGGGCGCCCCGCTTAGCGTCGCGCGCGCTGTGCGCGCGGGCACTAGTGCACCGCTCTTGCTAGTCATCTCGAGAACGCCCGCGACGCACGTACACGCAGCGGCGTTGTTGTTGGCCTCGTCACGATTGCTTGGACGACCGTCGCCGACGGTTGCATCCGGCGAAGCATCGATCGCCGCGTTCAAGAGCCGGCAACGCGCATGGTCGCGTGCACCCATCGCGCGGTCGGATGTAAGCGCGCGCGTGCTTGCTGACACCGATTCGCGTGAGTCGCTTGGTCGATGGCTCTGGCTCGGCGTGCTCGTGCTCCTGTTCGGTGAGTGGCTCCTGCGCCGACGTATGACGTCGAGCGCAACGGCCGTGCCGGCAACAGGCAGTCCGTGATGTCAGTGTCACTGCCACTCGGCACCGCATCTTGGCGCGATGTACTTCGGCATGTTGGACGCAGACTCGCAACGATTGGCGCGCTACGCGGAGCCGCACTCGCCCTGCTCTTCGTGTCGCCGTGGCTGGTCAACGGCATCATGATGGTCACGCGCACGGCGAACGCGCGGTCCTGGATCGCGAGCACGCTCTTAGGATGTGTGTGCGCCGGCCTTGGGGCCAGCATAGGATGGTGGCTGGCCTGTCCGAACCTGCGCACGAGCGCGGTGCTGCTTGAACAGCGCGTGCCTACGCTGCAGAACCTGCTGGTGACGGCGGAGGAGCTGGATCGCGCACCACCAAGCAGTCAAGCGGAGCCCGCGATGCGCGGACTCATTAAACAGCGCGCCGACCACCATGCGGCGCGTGTCGATCCCGCCACCGTTTTTCCCATCGCGTCGTCCGTACGAGCACTGGCCGTGTCTAGCGTGGTATTCGTCGCCGCCACCGCCGCGGCACACTACCGCATGTCCTCGGCACCCGCTCTCACGCGCGCGGGGTCGGCGGCAGCGATCGATGCGGCCGTGATTGCGGACGTCACCGTGCAGGTCACGCCGCCAGCCTATACGCGCCAAGCCGTCGTGACACAGCACGACCCCACACGCGTCGAGGCGCTGCAAGGCAGCCGCGTGCGCTTCACCGTGCGCGCCAACATCGACACACTGCAGGTGACGACGAGAGATTCCACCTTTGCGTTGCAACCGAGTGGTGAGGGCGTGTTCGTGTATGAGGCGGTTGCGGTGGCCGACGGCTTCATTGGACTGGCGCCGCGCGCCGCGCGCACACAAAACGGTGGTGAGCGACGATTGATTGGACTCACCGTGCGCACCGACGGCGCGCCGCGTGTGCGGATTGTGGCACCTGCCACCGATCTGCTTGTGCCTGATGCAAACCGCACCCTGTCGGTGCGGGTGCAAGCCGATGATGATCTCGCCGTTGGCACACTTCGGGTGATGTACACCAAGGTGGCTGGATCCGGAGAACGATTCACGTTCTCCGAGGGTGAACTCCCTGTGCAAATCGCTCGCACGTCGGGGCAGGCGTGGACCGGGCGCGCGGAGCTTGCGCTCGCGCCGCTGCTGCAGGAACCGGGCGATCTGGTCGTGTATCGTGCAGTGGTCACCGACAACAGACCCGGCGCTGCCACGATCGAGTCCGACGCGCTGATCGCCGAGCTCGCTGCACCCGGCGGCGTCGCGGCGCTGGGGTTCGCGCTCGATCCCGACGAAGATCGCTATGCGCTCAGCCAGCAGATGGTGATCCAGAAGACCGAGCGGCTGATCGCCCAGCGCTCCACACTCGCGCCCGCGCAGCTGGCCGAGCAAGCGGCGCAGTTGTCGGGCGAGCAACGCCGCGTTCGCGCGGAGTTTGTGTTCATGATGGGTGGAGAGTTTGCGCAGCAGGCCACTGGTGAAGAGGGCATGATGGAGCTCGACGAGACCGAGGAGGCCGAGAGTGAGGCGGATCTGGCGGCTGGTCGCATGGTCAATAGAGGCCGGACAGCATTGCTGGCGGCGGTACGCGCGATGAGCAGGGCAGCCGTTGCGCTCACTACCGCCGACTTGACGCCCGCGCTCGCACAGGAGCGCCGCGCACTGGTACAACTGCAGGAGGCGTTTGCGCGCAACCGCTTTCTCATGCGCGCCCTCTCGCAACGCGAGCAACTCGATCTCACGCGTCGATTGACTGGCGTTCGGGGGGGCGTCGCGACGCAGGGGCTCCGTGTGCCGCAGGGTGAGATGAGCGAGCGCCAACGCGCGCTCCGCGCCATCCTTGCCGACCTTACGGATTACGTCGCAGCGCACAACACCGCGGCCGGCGGCACGCTCGGCGCGAGTCCGTTGGTGGACATCGCCACGCGTGTGCTGCAAGTCGATCCGTCGTCGCCGGTGGCGCAGCGCGTGGCCACCCAACTCACAGCGGCAGGGCAACGATCGCCGTCTGCGCGCGTTCGCGTCGACCTAGCGAAACAGGCGTCGTTGGATTCGGCGGCGACGGGATTGACGTCCATGCTGCGGGGCGAGGTGCGACCCTCTGCACCGTCGTCGCGATCACTCGACGCGCGCCGACTGCAGTCGGCGATCAACGAGGCTCTCGGTGCCGGGCGGCGGTCGCCCGGTTCACGACCGCGGACACCATAGTGCAGACCGGCGTGCGGACATGGTAAGCGATCGCTGGTTGCGCGTGGCGCTGCGGTCGTGTGCCGTACTGATCGCGATGATGGCAGTCATCGACCCGTCAACGATCACGTCGCGTCGATCGCAGCCGCTCGTCTCGCTTGTTGCCACAGACCCGCTTCGTGACAGTGTCGTGCTGCGGCAAGCGCGCGAGGCGTTGCGCGAGCGCTTCACGGTGATCGATGCACCGCTGTCCAGCGCTAGCGGCACCGTGGTGGTTGGTGCGCGCGTTCCTGAAGACGCGCAGGCCTTGGCCTCTCCGGTTGTCGTCGTCACGCCAACTAGCGCGGCGACGCAGGTCGTGATGCAGCGTATCGAGGCACCATCACGCGCGTTGCTGCAATCGCGTGTGACGGTGCAGGTCAGCCTTAGCCTGAGCGGCGTGGCACAACCGGCTGCTGCGCGCGACGTGATCGTGGAACTCGCGCAACTGTCTTCCTCGAGCGATGCCCTTGCTGAGGCACTGGTGGTATCGCGCGAGCGCGTGGCACTGCGCGGTGACGCTGTGCTGCGTGTGCCGTTGACGTTCGTGCCGTCGCGCGCCCAAGCCACGCTCCTGCGGGTGCGCGCTACGATCGACGGTTCGGCCGACACGGTACGCAGCGATCTCGCCGTCGATGTACGCGCCGCGCAATGGTCGGTGCTGTTCTTCGATCGCCGACCATCGTGGATGTCGACATTTGTCCGTCGAGCGATCGAACGGGACCCGCGTTTTCTGGTGACCAGTCGCGTGGTCACGTCACCGAACATCAGTCGCGAGACTGGCCGTGCGCCAGAGAGTCTCGATGCGCTAGCCGCATCGTCGCGCTTTGACGCGGTCGTGATCGGCGCGCCGGATGCGCTCACGACGCGCGATGTTGGTGGCATCGATCTGTTGTTGCGGTCTCGTGGCGCCAGTGTCTTGCTGTTGGCCGACAACCCAAACGCCGGACCGGCCGATCGACTGTTGGACTTTGGAGGCTGGCGCTCGGCGCAGCGTAGCGTGTCGTCAGCCCTCGTTCCGCTCACGATCGTCGGCACACCAACGGCAGGAAGCGAGCCACTGCGTCTCCTCGGCCGATCAGTTGGAGTGCCCACGCGTCTGCCCCTCAATGCGGAGCCGCTCGCCGCACTCGCGCGCGACACGAGCGCGCCGGCGCATCGACGTGCTGCAGAGACGGTGATCTGGCGTGTCCCTATGGGTGTGGGCTCGCTTGTCGTGAGCGGCGCCTTCGATGCCTGGCGCTATCGGGACAGCGCGCAGTCGACGTTTGATGCCACGTGGCGTGACCTGATTGAGCGCGCGGCGAGTGTTCGGCCGGCCGTAATTGATGTACAACTCTCCAGGACGCTGATTGGGCCGCGTGAGCAGGTGTCCGTGACCATCGGTGCGCCGCTCGTTCCCACTGACGCGTCCGGTCAGGTGTCGCTCTACGCGGTCGCTCGTGGTGGCGGCGTGGAGCAGAAGGTTCAAGAGGTTGCTGTTGCGCTTAGTGGTATGGATGGCGCGCTGGTCGGCGGTTTTCGCGCACCGCGCACTCCGGGAACCTATGTGGTGCGTGTGGTGCGAGGCGGTGACAGTGCGACCGCTCCCCTTGTCGTCGCCAATGGCGTCGCCCGCGATGCCGGTGCCAACCGTGATGTGCTGGATGCGTGGGTGCAGTCGCGACAAGGACGTCGCGTTGATCGCACGGCGGTCGGCACGTTGCCAACCGTAGTGAGTGCGCTGATCACGAATCCTGCACGCCTCACCACGTGGCGTCCTATGCGTTCGGCGTGGTGGATCGTGCCCTTCGCGCTTGTCTTGGGCGCAGAGTGGTGGTTACGACGACGCCGTGGCGATGCGTGACGTCGCGTTTCGCGTCTGAACTCCGTTTTTTTGACATGCCCGTTGAATTGTTTGAATCACGGGGGACACGGAGGACACGGAGGTGCGTGTTACGGAGGGCATAGAAACGTCTTTTCATTTCTTGTTCTTTATTGTTGTCATCTGCAATAAAGAATTTGTGTATTTGGGGCCGGCTGAACGTGCGCCTCCGTGCCCTCCGTGATTCAAAACAATCAAATGCCGTCGCGCAAACAGGCACCCAGACGGCGATCGGCAAGCCCTCGCCCTAGGAACGGCGTTCAGCGCTTGACGTCCCGTGCCACCGGCGGGACATTGGCAGTTGCCGTCAGCATTCTCCCCCCTTTCTGCGTAAACCGCGCATGTACACACGCGAGCAGGTCAAAGCGATCACCGATAAAGTGATCGACATGGCGAAAGCCGATACCGTCGAAGTCCAGTTCACCGGTGGAGAACGCTCCGGTACGCGATGGGC
>JANOPS010000696.1:0-9877 GCA_031421995.1 Gemmatimonadaceae bacterium | reverse complement strand
TCGCTGATCGTTCGCGATGGGTCTCCGGCAATCACCACGAGATCGGCTTGCTTCCCTACCACAATCGACCCGATGTCGCGATCCCGTTTCAGAAACTTCGCGCCGTTCAGCGTGCCAATCGTGATTGCTTCCAGTGGCGTGAAGCCCGCTTCCACCAACAGCTCCAGCGCACGCTGATTGGAGTACCCTGGCACCAACCCACCACCGCCGGTGGGATCGGTCCCCACCGTGAGCAAGCCGCCGGCGTGCACAAACGCGACTTCCGCTGCCATGCCAGCCGCAAACAGCTGCGTGTACGGCGTTTTCCGCCCGAACGTGGAGGCATGGCGCCGTTCGTAGTCCTCTTTCAACACCGGGGTGAGCAACTCAAGCCCACGCTGCAGCGGTCGTGCCGGTGTGAAGGTTTCGAAGATCGCCAACGTTGATGTCAACGCCACGTTGCGCTGTACGAGCGTGGCAATCAGTCCGCGCATCTCCGCACGCGTGGTATCCAGCGCGTTCGCGAGATCGGCTTGCGGCAGTTGCTTGCATTCGTCGGGGCGCTTATCCACCGCAAAATCGGTCGACGCGAAAAACCCGTGCTCCAAGTTGTCGATGCCCAGCGCCGCCGCCTCGGCGTAGGTCACCGAGCACAGATGCGCCGTCACGCGAAGTCCGCGCGTATGCGCCTCGCTCACCGCCGCGCCCAGCGCCGCGCGTGATACCTGCATATACGCCTTGAACGACGTCGCCCCCTGATCGGCCCAATAGTTCACAAACCGGCGCGCGTCGGCCGCGTCTTTCACCACCGGTGTTTGCTGCGTGAACGCCAGACCTGGCGGACTGTTCACGTAGGGTGCGGTGGCATCAATCCATGGTCCCGCCATCTCGCCGCGCGCGATCGCACTGGCCGTGTTGATCTCACCGTAGCCATTCATGTTGCCGCCGGTGCGCATCGACGTCACGCCACCCGCCAGATACAACCGCGGAAAACTGACGCTCAGGTTGGCGTACATGCCGTTGCCCGTGGGATAGAACAGATGCTCGTGCATCATCACGAGCCCGGGCATGACCGATTGTCCGGTGAGATCCATCTCCAGCGCGCCGGCAGGTATCGGCACCCGACCGTCGGCACCCATCGCGGCAATACGCTGACCGGCAATGATCACCGTCTGGTTGTCGCGAGCCGCGGCTCCGGTGCCGTCGATCACGCGCACGTGTCGTAACACGACGACCGTGGTGTCCACCGCGACAAACGCGCGAACGGCTGGGCTGAGGGTGGGGCGTGCCTGCGCAGGCACCGTGGTCGACCATAGTGCGACAGTGATGCCAATGTGCGCCAGGAATCTGAGACGGCTCAACGGCGTACCCACAGTGTGTTCATGCATTCGGCAAATAAGTGGCGCGGCCACGGTACCGGCAAGAGCCAAACGAACCACCTACGAGATACTGTGTCGGGTCACGGCAAGCATCGTCAGATCGTCGTGTGGCTCGGCCTGACGCGTGAAGGATTCCATAGTGTCCAACAGACCGTGCACCAACGCTGATGCGCCGCGTGCGCCGTGGTCCCGTACGACCGCACGCAAGCGCTCGTTACCGAAGACAACACCACCGGCGCTCCGCGCCTCCGACAGGCCATCGGTGAACGCGAACAGGCTGTGGTTGAGTGAAAGGGTACGGGTGACGGCCGTGTACGGAGAGTCCGGCATCATGCCGAGCGCCGGCCCCGTCGGACGTAACTCCTCGATGGAGCCGTCCGGCGCCACGATCAGTGCCGGCTCGTGTCCTGCGTTCACGTAGACCAGCTCTCCGTCGCTCGGACGGAGGCACGCGAGGAAGGCCGTCGCGAACATGTTCGTCCGGCCGTGGAGATTCGCGATGTAGTTATTGGTGAAAGACGCCACGCGAGTCAGGAGCTCGGGCGTGCCTTCGGCATCCGTGTCAGTGGGCGACTGGCGTCCGAGTGTCTGTTCAGCGCCTCCGGCAACAGGGTCGGCCGATGCGCGAATCAGACTACGGAACAGCGCCATGAAGAGCGCCGCGCCCACACCCTTGTCGCAGACATCACCCACCACGAGCAGAATCCGACCTGAGGTGCCGAGGGGGAAGGCGTCAAAAAAATCACCCGAAACCTGCCGCGCCGGCTGCAACGCCGCGTCAAGCTCGACGCCGGGAACTATCGGAAGCGCCTCGGGGAGAAAATCCCGTTGGATGTTGCGCGCCACGACCATGTCGCGCCGCAACGCCTGTGTGTCTTGCAGGCTTCTTCGGTCTATTGCCGCGGCGATCCGTATGCGCAATATCCCTTGGCCACACGACGCCGGGAGATAATCATCGGCGCCACGTTCCAGACACGCCTCAATGGCGGCAAGGTCGTCCGTGGCGCTCGTGACAAGGATCGGCAACTGGGCCAGCGTGTCATCTGCGCGGATCGAGGCGATGAACGCCGCAGCGGGCATGTCGGGAAGTGCCACGTCGACGACGGCGAACTCGTACCGCCCCGCATGCAACTTCTTCGCGGCGTCCGCGGCGGTGGACGTCGGGAACGGCATGTAGTTCTCGTCGACGAATCGCATGCCGAGCGCCGCACTGGCAGCACCCGCAAGCAGAATGCGACTGGGTGCCCGAAGCGTGGTCATTGTACCGCGCGGCGGTTTGGGTGCGGTCATTGCGTTCCTTCGTCCAAGAGGTTGAGCTGCCACAGGTCGCGCGCACTGGTGTGCATAAACGGTACCATCGCCAGCATCCCGGTCGCGCCAATGCTGTGCTCGAGGTAGCGCACCTCGTCGAATTTGGCGCGGATCGACGGATCGTGATCAGGCTCGAAGCCGGCCTCGCGCATCAAGAGTATACCCTTGGCGCGGATGCCGAGCTCAGCGCGCAGGCGGAGCAGGCACAGCATGTCCACGATCACTTCGGGCGCGAAGCGCGCGCGAAGACTCGCGAGATACTGCCCCACGGGCGTCATGGCGGTATTCCCTGCCTTCATCGCCAACAACAACTCCTGGTCGGTGTCAAATCCTGTACCCAGCCAACTGCGCGTGTCGCGCTCGCTGTACTCGAACGCAGCGGTCGCCAACAGAGGGACGGCGACCATGATCACGGCGGTCGCCAGCAGCGGCTGAATGAGCAAGTGATTGTAGAGCGAATGCAGCACGATGGCCGCGATCAGGCCTGGCAGCACCCGATACGGCACGAAGTGTGTTGTGCGATTGTGCAGTGTGCGGGCAATCATGGCCACGAGTGACGTGGCGGCTCCGTGCATCACGGCGGTGCCGCATCCGCGCACGACCCACAGCCACGCACTCGCGTCAAGGCCGAGACTCATGTAGTGGAGATTCTCGACCGCCGCGAACCCGGTGCCGACGGCAAAACCGTAGATCGCAGCATCCACGACAAATCCCACGCGGTTGCGGGCGAGGAGCACGACCACATACGCGGCCTTGAGCGATTCCTCGACCACCGGCGCCACGTACCGTGCGTAGGACGTGAGCTCCATGCTCAGTGTCGGCCGCAGCCACCGGTTCACCACATACGCGACAAGCGACGCCGCCACACCCGCGCAGAGGGCGAGCAGCACCACCCGCAACGAGAGCAGGCTGTAGCTGTCGAGAACGTACAGCGCCCACAGGAACAGGAACACGGGGACGACACCAATGGCGAGCGCGATGAGCGTCGTCACATCAGCTTGAGCGAAATCATCGGCGCGACACGGCGCGTCACGCCCCGGCCTCCCGCCACGGCGACGCCGCCCGAGAGCGTTGACTCGAGGTGCGAGAGGGAGATGAAGCGCAAGTCGACTTGCATTCCGGCGTTGGCGTACGCGCGGCGCGTGATTGGCGCATCAACGTCGGTCACCAGACCGGATGCGAAGACGGAGAGTCCGGCCCATCGCAGGTACGCACTGGGAATCCCGACGCTGCGGAAGCGCAACGGCGGTGACACCCACTCGATTTGTCCTTTGGCGAAGCTCGACCCGCTCACCTGATTGATCTCCAACCCCGCGAAGCTCTCCACCTCGCGGAACTGCTTGATGCCACGGTGCTCAATCCAGTTGTTCGCGAACCCGCCGAGGTAGTACCGTCCGAGTGGATTCCGACGGTCCTCAGCGAGTGACCAGCCTGATGCGGCGCGGAACCACACCGACGAATGATCGATCGGCAGCAGGAAGCCACGCGTGATATCGACACCCACGCGCGGGAAGGCGCTACCACCAGCCGCGTTGCCGCGAATCCCCGCATTCCACGCCAAGCCGAACTCCTCTTGTGTCGCGCCAAGTGAGCGCCGCATCGACTTGTACTCGAGGTTGGTTGAGACGCTGCCGAGCCGCGTGATGGGGGTCGCCACGCCTTGGAACTCCGGAAGAATCGAGAGCCCATCGTGGCCGGCGACCTGCACCGTATAGCCAAAACTCGTCGGGCCATCGAGCTTCAGTTGGCCGGAGTACTGCGCGGACAGCGAAGCCCCGCGACGGCTCACGCGCGTCGGTCCGATCAGGTCGTAGAAGTCAGCACGATTCAGTGCACCGGAGATGCGCCAGTTCCAGTGCCGGAATGCGGCGCGAAGATGCAGCCGCTCGTAGGCGTCGAGACGGGCGTCCGGCGAGTACGACGACGAGAAGTCCAGGCCGGTCGCTCCCAGCTGATCGGAGAAGTTGAAGCGAAGTCCGCCAGCGACGGCCAGCGCGCCGTCCGCATCCTCGTATCCCTCAACGATGGGATAGACGGTGTTGAGCCTCAAGGAGCGCAATCCGTGATACGGCGCCTGCGTGAGAACCAGCGACTGTGGGGGCAGCAGCCGCATCGGTGGCGGCATCCAACCCTGCACATCCGGGCGCCGCTCGGCGATTTCATTGCCGAGAAACTTTATGGCGCTCACCTTTTCGGGGACCGCGTTGGGAATGATCGACGGCACAAAACCACGTCCCGAGTACGCGAAGACGAGCGTCGAGTCATCCGAGATCGGGAGCGGTTTGAAGAACCCGGTTTCGGCGTTGCTCTGGGGGCGCATTGCCCGGCGCTCGAGATCGTAGCGAAAGACGTTGGAGACGCCCGAAAAATACGATGTGCCAATGACCGAGCGACCGTCCCGCGTGAAGACGAAGTTCGACGGCGACCACTCGCCGAAATTGTAAAGCTCGTCGGGCGTCGTCTCTCCGCGAAGCAGTGCATCGATCGCAAATCGCACGAGCTTCTGTTCACCGCCGATCGCCGACCACGAGCCAATCAACGCACTGCCATCGGGGCTGATGTCGAGATCGAACAAGTCCGTTCCGAACGGCAACGTGTAAACCTGCCGCCATTCGGTGTGTGGCGCTGGCAGCCGCACGAGGGTCGAGAAACCGTTGTCGTGCCTCACACCCCAGAGCGAACTGTCGGCGCGGTTGAACGCGAGGTCGCCGATGCGGGCCCCCTTGAGAAGCAACCGGTCACGCCCCGTACGCAGGTCGACCGCGCGGAGGTCGCGCCAATCGGCATTGTTGGTCGTGTAGAAGATCGTCCGCGCGCTTGGATCAAAGACCAACGACGTCACCGACAGGCCCGACGCGCCGGGAATGTCGTGCAGCCGCGTCAAATGTCCGGTGGCTATGTTGATCGAGGCGATGTGCGATTCCTGCCCTGGATAGCGGACCGCAACAAGGATGGCGCCTTTCGTCTCGTCAAACCATGCGCGCGAGACCGATCCGAGCACGCGGTCAGTGATGGGACGTGCCACTGTCGTGGGATTCTTTCGGATGGATGAGAGATTGGCCTGCTGCCACTCGCGCTCCCACGTAATCCAGTTCGCCCATTCCTCCTCGAGCGAGAGGCCATAGACCTGCCGGAACTGACGCGAGAAGTAACCCTGTGAGCCTTCGCGCCGATCGACCCAGGCGAGCAGCTTGTCATTGCCGTGGCGCAGCGCGAGGTAACTGATAAAGCGGGTGCCGTAGAGATACGAGTTGGTACCCACCTGAAAGTCGACCGTCGTCCCCTCGGACTCGAGTCCGACCACGTCATAGATGGTGGCGCTGTCGCGCACCAGCGTACGGAACACCATCTCGTCGTACGGACCGATGGCGCGGCCCATGCCGCCATTCATCCACGTTTCGAGATACGTGGCGATCCCTTCGAGAAACCAGCGTGGCGCATACCACCGTGGCGTCGTCAGGTACGCGTACGCCATCGACAGCGGCGACTGCGCGTCCGGCGAGACCTTGCCGAAGAAAAGCCGCCGGTAGAAGCGGTCTCGCGCGGTGGACTTGTCGGTCGTGAAGATGTGCGCCAGCTCGTGATTCATCGACGAGGCCATGCGCTCCGGTGCGGGAGCCGACTCGTACTCGTGCCCGTACGGGGCGATGCCAAGCGTGACGTGATTCTGGGGCACCGGACGGGCGCCCGCATTGCCGTAATGCCACAGATCGTGCATCAGCACACCCATCCGTCCACGCGGGACGTAGTTGAACAATCGCTCGTGGAAGCGGAGCGCGTTCTCGAACGTCCCGGCCACCTGTGGCAGGAGATACGACTGCAGCGGCGAGGTGTAAATCAGCCGCATGGTCGGCGTCTCGGCGGTCTGCAACTGCGCGCCGAGTGGCACTGCCACGAAGATGGCGGCGAACGACACGAATCTGGCGAAAAGGTGCATGTTCCGGAGTCTGGGGACGACAGAACATACGAAACGACCCCAGCCAAGCAAGTAGAGGGCTGGGGTCGTTGCCGTTGCTAGACTCCCGACGGGAGTCGATGGGCCTTTAGTGGGCCACCATGCGCATCGCCGCGCCGCGGAAGACCTCGGCGGTCGCTTCGCTGCGCGACGCCATCCGGAACGCGTCGGACGCCATCAGCGAACGGAAGGCGTCGTTCGCCATGACCGAGCGGAACGCGTCATTCGCCAAGGCCATCCGGAACGCGTCGTTGGAGAAGGCCATCCGGAACGCCTCGTTGGACATCACACTGGCGAACATCTCGTTCGACAGCACTTTCCGGAACGCGTCGTTCGCCATGAGCTTTCGGAAAGCATCGCTGTTCATCACATCGCTGAAGGCGGCGTTGGCCTTGAGCTGCCGGTAGGCATCGCTGGCCATGAACGCCTGCAGCGACTCGGCATTCGCGGCAGTACGGAACGGCTGCTGCGCCATCAGCGATTGGAAACCGGCGTCCGACATCATCTGCGCAGAGGCGTCAGTCGCCATCATCCGCATGAAGGCATCGTTGGCCATCAACGCCTGAAAGTCGTCGTTGTTCATGACCTTTCGGAACGCGTCGTTCGACTGGAGCTTACGGAACGCGTCGCTTTGCATTGCCACACGGAAGGCATCGCTCTGCACGAGCTTGAGGATCTTGTCGTTTTGAAACAGCGCCTGCACCTCGGGATTCTTCAGCGAGACATCTCCTTCGTCCATGGAGCGCCCTTTGTAACGCGACGCTCGCTCGACGCCGCTGATGCTGTCACCCGCGCCGATGGTCCCGAACGTCAGTCCCCTCGGCGGCGAACCGCCAACAGCATACCCGATGATGGCCATTGCCGCCACGGCGAATGTCCCTATGAACAGCGTCTTCTTGGCCATGCGTTCCTCCAGATCATGAATGATTGAACTGCAGCTACGAACAAACCAACGGAACGGTGTTGCGACATCGAACGAATGAGCTTCCTCGCGCGGGGCGGGGATTGGGTGACTGATGGTGCGGAGGATGGCCGCGCGAAGCCCGGGGGGCGGGACTCGCTTGGTCACGGCGCGGAACTCCTCCATGAGCAGCACGAGGTCGGCGTGCAGTGCCTGAGCCTCCTCGTGCTGCGCGAGCAGTACCCGGAGCTCCGCCTGCTCGGCCTGCGTCACCGCGCCGTCGACGCTGCGGTGGATCAGGTCACGCTGTTCAGGGGTCAGTGGCGACAGATTCGACACGGTTCAGCGCTGTGAGAGAAGGACCTGCCGCAGCCGCTCGCGAGCGGTGAACAGGCGTGATTTGACAGTCTTGGACGGAACGTTGAGCATGGACGCGATCTCGTCGTACGAGCACTCCGCGAGGTGCCGCAACACGACGATCGCTCGGTCATTCGGAGTAAGGAGCATCAGGGCCTTTCCCACACGATCATCTGCCTCCAGAGCGCCGCTGCTTCCCGACTCTGTCACCGGGATCGCCAGCTCATCGTCGAGCGTGACCATCTGCCGGCGCCGGTCAATGGCGTTCAGCGACTCGTTCACCGTCATCCGATAGATCCAGCTGAAAAACCGGTACTGCGGGTCGTACGACTCCAGTGCGAGAAACGCGTTGCCGAACACCGTTTGCGTCACGTCCTCCGCATCCTCCACGTTTCCGAGCATGCGCAGTGCCACATTGAACAAGCGAGCCTCGTAGTGCCCAACGAGCTCCGCCGCCGCGGAGGAGTCGCCCGCCAGATGTCCCCGGACGAGCGCTCGGTCCCGCATGTCCTGCGCTACGTTCGTCTCATGCATGAAGTACAGACCGGTCCGTGAAAAGTTGGAAACTCCCGGGGATAACGTCGCGTCAGTCGAAGGCGACGTCAAACTCCCTGCGCAGTTGACAGGCGCGTGCCCCCGGAGTGTCTTTCGGCGCATCGTGGAAAGCCCAAGAGACCATCGGTTTGGGATGACATTCACCGGGACGTCGGACGAGGTGGGGAGGGTCGCGAGCACCTTCGCCGATTTTGCGGAGGCGCATGCCCTGCCGGCACCTGTGCGACGCAGCATGCTGGTCGCCTTGGACGAAATCGTCGTGAACGCCGTGACACACGGCGCGACGCCGGGGGCCTCGGGAGTGAGGGTAACAGTGGAAGGATCGCTTGAGCCGGACCGTTTGGTCGTCGCGGTGCGTGACAGTGGACGGCCGTTCGATCCTTTTGCGCTCGCCTCCCCCGACACGACGTTGTCCGTCGAGGATCGGCCGATCGGCGGCCTGGGCATTTACCTCGTACGGCAGATGATGGACGAGGTCCAGTACTCGCGACGGGACAACCAGAACGAAGTCGTGCTGATCAAGCATCTGGGGACATTGGACGGGGCACGGTCCCCGAAGGAGAGCGCATAATGCAGGTCACGACACGCACGCAGGGCGACGTCACCATCGCGGCAATCACGGGAAGTCTCGACAGCGCTTCGTCGCCCGTGGCGCAGACCGCCCTCGATGCGGTCGTCGCTGGCGGAGCGCGAAAGCTCGCCGTCGACTTCAGCGGGCTCGACTATGTGAGCAGCGCGGGGCTTCGTGTTCTGCTTGGGACGGCCAAGCAAGTCAAAGCGTCCGGCGGAGCGCTCAGAATGTTCGGGCTCAATGCATCAGTCCGCGAGGTGTTCGAGATCTCAGGCTTCGCAACGATCCTGCCAGTGTTTCCCGGAGAAGGGGAGGCGCTGCAGGGGTTCTAGCTTTACAACCTCCCTCACCACTCGCCTTATGCCACTCACGCGAAGTCTCATTGCCTGCGGCGTGCTCTCGTTCGCCGCCGGCGCCTTGTTTGCGCAACAACAGGTGCAAACGTCCCGCCGCGAAGAACAGTTCACCAACGACCAGCTGAAAGTGTGGAAGACGACGGTGATGCCGGGCGCGCCACTAGCCCTGCATCGCCATGAACACGGGCGCGCATTGGTGGCGTTGACCGACGGGCAATTGCAGGTGACGAACAAAGACGGCAAGGTGCTCGACACGTATCAACTGCGCGCTGGCAAGGCGATGTGGCTGGACAAGGATCCGCCGGGTCAGCTCCATGCCGACGTCAATCCCGGCAAGACGCCAATCGAGGTGATCGTCGTGCAGCTTCAGCAGGACACAGTCGCTGTGAGGAAGTAGGCCCTTCGAAGATCCTGCACACCGCACGACAGAAGAATGACGCAACGCGTTGGCCTTGCCACGCGGGCGATCGCGGCCTTTCTTCCGGATGCAATCAGCCCCTCCAATTCTACCAC
>JANOPS010000695.1:0-1632 GCA_031421995.1 Gemmatimonadaceae bacterium | reverse complement strand
GATCGCGACCGTGTGGCATGAAGCGGGGCACGCGTTCGCGCGCCCATTCATGAACGAGCACGCGACGCGCATTGCGGCGCTGACGCGCCTGTATGATTCGACCAACGTCAATCTCAAGCGTCAGAACGTGGCGACGTGGACGTACGCGTTCGAAGAGAAACTCGTGCGTTCAGTGGTGGCCGTGCGGATGGGGGCCACGCGCGGGCAACCGGCGATGGACGCGGAGATCAAATCGGAAGTCGGTGGCGGGTTTGTGCTGGTGCCCGTGATGGCTGCGCTGTTGCAACGCGAGTACGTGTCGCATCGCGAGACGTATCCGTCGCTGGAGCGGTTTGGTGCGCGGTTGCTGGAGGTGCTCGCGACGAAGTAGCGGAGGAGTGAGACTTCATGTCGAGCGAAAAGACGGCGCGTGGCCGGGACGTCATTGGGAACGTCTCGACCGTACAGGAGGAAAGAGGGAGTATTTACTACCGAGAACGAGGTCTCATACAGGAAGGTCGCAACGACGCCCTTCCTACGGCTGCCGCTTTCCCATCCTTTAGGCGCCCTCGACGAATGCGCGAAGCCCCTCGTCAAAGACGGCGCGCCACCCCGAGCTGAGGGATGCACGGGATCCTTCGCTGACGTTGCCGATCACGGCATCGGTCAGCGCAAGCACGGTGACGTGGCCTTGTTCGCGCAATACCAGTCGCAGGAATGACTGAACGGGGCCACCATACGCCGGCGAGAGTTGACCGACGAGGTCGATCGAGGTACCGGGAACCATGGCATAGACGGTGTACCACACCGCGCCGCCCCCGTCGGTGCCCTGTTCGAACAGACGCCCGCCAAGGTGTGCGTCAAACTGCATGCGATCCGCCGCCACCAAGAACGCGCGCGGCCACCAGAGCGACACTTGGGTCGTAAGCGCTTCCCACACACGCGTCGGTGAGGCGACAATCGGAATTTCCATCGATACGGTGAGCATGCCAGCCGATGTTGGGCCGGACGGGACGGCTGTTGGCGTCGTCATGTTGTGTCGCGGAAGTTGAAGTGGTGATGGCGCGGGTGGTGGCCTAGGGCGCGAGTGTGCCCAACACGTCGTCGGCGGCCCGCAACACCCGTGCGCGCGCCGCCCGTAGGTCGGTGTCCCACGAACCCGGAGCCGTGGCCATGTCGGGTACACGATCGAGCGCCGCGAGGTAGTAGTCGCGCCACGTTTCCAGAATCGTGCGCTCGTCGGCCGCCTTGGCACCACCAGCAATGGCCTTCGAAGACAACGCGGCTTGCGTGCGCAGCTCCCGCACGGCGACATCGGCCAGTTCGCGGATCGCCGCCCTCACCATTGGTGTGGAGCCGGTCGTAAGCAAGACTCCCGTGTTGAGCGCGCAATTGCCCACGTTGGACAGTGTTGCGGCACTCACCATCTCGATGCGATCACCATCGGTGTGATAAAACTGATCGGTGAAGTGCCACAGCAGCACCGCCGGGATCTTCGCACTGAGAAACGGTGTGTGATCACTACCACCTTCGAATGGATTGGATTTCACCACCCATCCGGTTTTCGACGCGCGATCAAGGCACCGCTGACGCACGAAGTCGTTGAGCCAGTAGGCGCGAATCTCGCTGGCGTTGATGGGACTGCCGCCCCAC
>JANOPS010000694.1:0-3834 GCA_031421995.1 Gemmatimonadaceae bacterium | reverse complement strand
GTGGGGCGGCAGTCCCATCAACGCCAGCGAGATTCGCGCCTACTGGCTCAACGACTTCGTGCGTCAGCGGTGCCTTGATCGCGCGTCGAAAACCGGATGGGTGGTGAAATCCAATCCATTCGAAGGTGGTAGTGATCACACGCCGTTCTTGAGCGCGAAGATTCCCGCAGTACTCCTCTGGCATTTCACCGATCAGTTTTATCATACCGACGGCGATCGCATTGAAATGGTGAGCGCGTCAACGCTGGCCAACGTTGGCAACTGCGCGCTTAACACCGGGTTGTTGCTCACCTCGGGCTCGGCGCCAATCGTAAAGGCCGCGTTGAACGAACTGGCGGCCGTGGCTGTTCGCGAGCTGCGTACTCAGGCCGCGTTGTCCGCAAAGGCAATCACCGGCGGAGCCAAGACGGCCGACGAGCGCACGATCCTTGAGACGTGGCGCGACTACTACCTCGCAGCGCTGGAGCGTGTGCCCGAGATGGCAGCCACGGCAGGGCGGTGGGACACTGATGTGCGAGCGGCCCGCGAACGAGTGACGCGGACAGCGACCGAACTCCTGCGCGCCTACTAGTCCCAATGAAAACATGTTACTATAACGTAACATGTCTCCGCGCACCCATCCCCTCGCGCCCTCCGACCCGCTGGAAGCCGTCTGGCGGGCCCTCGCCGATCCCACGCGCCGCGCCCTGCTGGATCGGCTGCGCGAAAGGCCCTGCACGACCGGTGAGCTGACCGAGACATTCCCGCAATCGCGGTTTGCGGTGATGAAGCATCTCGACGTGCTCGTCGCGGCCGGACTTGTCCTTGTGCAACGCGCCGGGCGAGAACGATGGAATCATCTCAATCCCGTTCCGCTGCAAAACATGTACGAGCGTTGGGTTCGACCCTATGAAGGTCTGTGGGCGGCCTCGCTCCTGCGTGTGCGCGACGCCGTGATATCGACATCGACACCGCCCGCGCCCGCGCCCTCACCACTTCAACGTCAGCGACACAACATGACGACGCCCACAGCCATCCCGTCCGTCCCAACCTCGGCTGGCATGCTCACCGTGTCGATGGAAATTCCGATTGCCGCCTCGCCGACGCGAGTGTGGCAGGCGCTCACGACCCAAGTGTCGCTCTGGTGGCCGCGCGCGTTCTTGGTCGCGGCGGATCGCATGCAGTTTGACGCACAACTTGGCGGGCGTCTGTTCGAACAAGGTACCGACGGTGGCGGCGCGGTGTGGTACACCGTCTATGCCATCGTTCCCGGCACGTCCATCGACCTGGTCGGTCAACTCTCGCCGGCCTACGGTGGCCCGGTTCAGTCATTCCTGCGACTGGTGTTGCGCGAGCACGGCCACGTCACCGTGCTTGCGTTGACCGATGCCGTGATCGGCAACGTCGGCGAAGGATCCCGCGCATCACTCAGCGCGGGGTGGCGCACCGTCTTCGACGACGGGCTTCGCGCATTTGTGGAGGGTGCGTGAAGGAGTGGGAAAGCGGAAGCCCTCGGAGGCGGAGTCTCGGAGGAAGGGCGTAGTTGCGACCTTCCTATCTGGTACCTATTTTTAGGTAGTAGCTACTCCCTAGAATTCCTGTACGACCCAGACCTTCCCAATGACGCCCCGACTCATTCCCGCCAAAGCCAATCCCCTCACCGCTCACAATCGCTTTGCCGGCGGCGGGGTGGCGGTGCTCGGTGAAGACTTCACCGATCGCGAAACCGAGCGCACCGAGATCGCACGGAGCCTGCGGACGCCACGCGGCCACCTCGTCGTCGCGGGGCTCCGACGCATGGGAAAGACCTCCGTCCTCTTGGCCGTCCGCGACGAATTGGTGAAAGCCGGTGAGCCGGTCCTCTACGTAGATCTGTGGACCGCATCGACGATCGAGGATATGACCACGCGTCTCGCGTCCGCCGCGGCCGCCACTCTCGGGAGGCGATGGCAGGACACCGTGATGCAGCTGGGTCGAACGCTCAAACTCGGATTCGAGGTCTCCGAAACATCGACGGGGATGATGATCCCGGTCCCCAAACTCGAGTTCCGCGACGCCCCCGTGGCCACGCAACGCCAACGCCTCGTCGACACGCTCGATCTACTCGAGCGCCTCGCCACCAAGCAGAAGGCGCATCTCGGCGTCATCATCGACGAGTTCCAGGAAATCGAGCGCCTCGGCAGCGAAGGCAAAGGTCCGAAGCGGGTCAGTGCCATGCGTCAGGTGCGCGCCGCGATTCAGCATCACAAACACGTGACGTACGTATTCGCCGGCTCGGACCGTCGGCTGATTGAGCAGCTGCACGCAGAAGATGGCGGCGCGTTGCATAACCTCGGACGGAAGTACGACATCGGTCCCATTGACGCCGTGCATTTCGCAAAGTGGATTCAGCAGCAGTTTCGCGCGATGGGCATTGACGGCGCGGGGATGGGACCACGCATCATCGACGTCGCCGGTCCGCGTACGCGCGACGTGCGCACCTTGGCCGAGTCCACGGCGGAGTTGTCGCGCGAATCTGCCGTCGTGTCGGACGCCCTAATCGAGTCCGCCATGCACGCGATTGTTCGACAGCGACGGTCCAGCTATGAGGCCGATTGGAAGACGCTCACTCGCATGCAACAGAACGTGCTGCGCGCCGTCGCGGCCGAGGGAACGGGGCTGACGAAGCGCGAGACGAGAGCGCGTTTCGGGCTGGGCGAGGCCAGCGCGATCTCCAAGACCATCGATGCCATGTCCGAGCGCGCGGTCCTGCTACGTGACGACGCCGGGGTGATTTTTGATGACCCGTTCTATCGCGCGTGGGTGATTGTATCGGCGCTGCCGGATGTTGGCGTGCGTCTGCCGGTCACGTTTGTGCCGAGGCGTTAACACGGCGCTACACCCGGCTACACGCCTTGGCCCGATCAACGCTCCGCGAAATTCCCTTCGGTCGGGCTGGTTGGTATTGCCTCAAGCTGGTCGCACGCCAGAATGGCGTCGAAACACGCGCGACTGCAGCCGACGTAGGTCCATGTGTAGTCGATCTCGGTGGCAACATACCACGCGCGATCCTTCGGCCACCAGATATTCGGAACCTGATAAATGCGGTCGTCGGGATTGACGGGGTGTTCGTGTGCCACAAACGTCCGACAGACTTTGTCGATGGCACGCGCGCAGATGTGGTATCTGCGATGGTAAGGAAGGAGCAGCGTCGCCAGCGTATCGCTTGGGTACTGCAGGCCTGCATCGCCTTCCCACATCCCGAAATAGAGTTCGTGCGGCGTTGTCGTGTGGTTCGCAAGGATGGAACTCAGCAATAGACAATCATCGATCGGCATGATGCCAAGGACTGGACTACCGTGCCACAGTTGTTTGGCGAGCTCCTCGCAGAAGAGTTCACCGTTCGCCGCTTGCGGCGGGCGACCACCATGCCTTAGCCCTCGCAGCAGCGATGGCACCGTGCCACCCGTTGCCGTCGCAATCTCGGACCAACGTACCTTTGTTTGAGGACTCCTCCAATGTTCCATGTAACAGGGATGCATGATGCGGAGGTGGCGCTCGAAGGAGCGCGGCACAAACGTCCCGACATTCGTTGGGTGCTCGCTCAGCTGCGAGAGCAGCCAGTCAAACTCTGTGGGCCCCGTCATGACCGATATATGTCAAGACGGGGCACTCGAACAATTGCCGCCATCGCTAGCGGAGGTTGATGTACGAGGCAGCGAAGCACTTCACTGATGGATCCTCCAAGACAAGTGAACAATGGAACGACCCGTGAATCGGCTAGGCCTTGCGCCGGCGATCGCTACGTTCAACGCGCTACTTCGTCGCGAGCACCTCCAGCAACCGCGCACCAAACCGCTCCAGCGACGGATACGT
>JANOPS010000693.1:0-1790 GCA_031421995.1 Gemmatimonadaceae bacterium | reverse complement strand
CCACGCTGATCGGGAACTCAATGGGGGGGCGCATCGCGTGGTCCTATGCCGCCGCGCATCCGGAACGGGTGGAGCGCCTCGTGCTGATTTCGCCGGACGGCTTTGCCAGCGCGGGCTTCGAGTACGGCAAGGCGCCGGAGGCCCCGCTGTCGATGACGCTGATGCGCTACGTGCTCCCGAAGCCGCTCCTCACCATGAGTCTCGCGCCCGCGTACGCCAACGCAAACGCCATGACCGACGCGATGGCCACACGCTACCACGACCTGATGCTCGTTCCGGGCGCTCGAGAGGCCATGCTGGAGCGCATGCGCCAGACGATGTTGGTCGACCCGGTGCCAGTCCTGCGAACGATTCGCGCACCGACATTGCTGCTCTGGGGGCAACAGGATCAGATGATCCCGTTCACGAATGCCGCCGACTACGTCAAGGCGCTTCCGAACGTGACGCTGATTGCCCTGCCGGGCCTGGGACATCTGCCGTTCGAGGAGGCCCCGGTACAGTCGCTCCGCCCGCTGCGGGAATTTCTCGACGGCACGCGCTCGACCAGGTTTTAGGGGTCCATGCCCGCGCGCCGTCCAACATCACCGCGCCCGCAGTCGATCCAACCCATCAAGGATCGATTCCAATCTGATTCGCCCCACATCAGTGGCGGCGGGTCGTCGTGGAGTCAGTCGTGGAGTCAGTCTCAGCTATTCGCAAATACGTCGTCCAGCGTCCACATAATCGCCGGCCGCCCGCTCGCCATCACGGCCTCGCGAAATCCGGGCGAAAATCCGCCCGCCGCAAGGTAGAACAACGGCGAACTCTCGGTGAGCGCTGCGTGCGCCCATGCGCGGCCGGCATCCGCGGCGCGCTGCAGCATCTCCATGTGTTCACGGTGCACGCGCGCGGCGACCGGCTCACGATCCCACTTCACACTCCCAGTCATCCATCGTCCGTCAATCAACGCGGCGACGATGTCGAACTCCATCGCATTCCGCTGGCGGTCCTTGCCTTCCCATCGTCCCCATCGTTGTACGAGAGGCAGTCCGAGGTCAATGGCGCGTCGGTCGTACGCTTGTCTGGCAATGCGTTCCAGTTCGAGTCCCATGTATGCGTCAAGATGCGGCGCGACGGAGGCAGCCCACACATCGGATGCTGGATAGCGCGCAAGCGCAGACACGTTCGGCGCCACGAACCGATGATAAAACCGGAACGCCGCGTCGCTGATCGCATACCGCACCGTTTCACTGGGCTTTGCATCCACATTCCGACGCTCTTCGATGTAGCCGAGTGCGATGAGCGTGGAGAGTTTCGCTCTGAGCCCTTGATCGTTGGTGAGGCCCGTGCGCCCGGCGATGTCGTTACGCTCTGTGCATCCGTCTGCGACCGCGCGCAAAATGGCGCGATACTTGGGCGTGTCGCGCAGCCCCTCTTCCTGGTCGAGCGCCGTTTCAACCAGCAGACGCACTTCTCCTCGCGGAGACAGGAGAAGATCTGCCGCATTCTCTGCAAACGTGCGCGTTGTATCGACGGTCGCGAGATACCGTGGCGTGCCCCCAAACACGCCGAAAAGCCGGGCCCGATCTCGGAGTGTCGAAAACGGCGCCAGTTCGGCAGCGTGCCAGTAGGTGAACGGAAGCAGCGTGTGCTGCCAAGCAAACCGCCCATACAGCGGCGAGCCACCGCCGGCGAGCGCTTCCATTGTCGCGACAGCAGATCCGGCAAGGACGAGGAGCAGGGGCAGTTTGCTGTCCGCCGCGCGCTCAAGCTCACGGCTCTCCCATACCGCGTTGAGCTCTGATGCCACC